>NZ_JBHIPG010000077.1:0-26403 GCF_042195905.1 Bartonella sp. AP331QHHD | reverse complement strand
AACGTAAGATTTTTTATTTCTAAGAGCGCTTAGCACCTTCTGTTCTAGATTAGAGTTATCCGTATAAGCAGCAAGGTATGGCTCTCGTTCTGTTGCTTTTGATGCAACATTCAACTCTTTTTGTGATTGTTCAACCTTGAGATCTTCTTTTTGAAGTTTTGAAAAACTTGTCTTTGCTCTATCCCAAAGGGATTCAATCTTCTTTTTTTGTTTTTGTAACCATTCTTTATTACAATCAACATAAGAAGCAATTTTTTCCCCTAAACCTTGAGAAACATCAATTCCTCTATTTTCTGTAAATTTGGCAATATAATCCCGATAATCAGGAGATTCAGAAAAATCGAGAGTGGTTGTCTTGACACCAGATCTAGAAAAAGCTGCTACCAATTTCTCATAGGTATTGGCATGATCAGACCGCTTGATAGCATCAACAAAAGAAGGATCACCGCGTTCTATTAAATCAACATTAAAAACATTTCTTTTAATTTCTTTATTATTAACAACAATAGTTTCTTTATCTTGACGAAGTGATATCTTATCACCAAGCTCAATACGAGCCCCATCTATCGCAGAGGGAAGATTTACACCATAAACACGTTCAATTCCACGGAAAGTTGCTATATCCGCATAAGGTGTTTTGGTTTTGGCTGTTTCACTAAAAGAAACATACCCAGCCTCAACAAGTTCACCAGTGATTGTACCTTTAACCTGTTTGTGTTCGTGTAATCGAACGCTTTTAAAATCCTCTTCGGCTACATAAAGATGTGACTGATGCCTATGGCGAGACATTGCAACATAGGAGAGATGTTGATCCATAGATGAAGAGGCTAAAACAAAGACATTATCAACGGTAACTCCTTGACTCTTATGAACTGTAGCCGCATATCCATGATCAATATTTTGATAAGTCTGATTGGAGAAAACAACCTCCTTACCAGAGTCAAGACGCACTTTTAAAAGCGGTTTTCCTCTTTCATTTTGTGTAGACAAAACAGTTCCCAACATACCATTTTTAACTTTTTGCTTTCCTAATTCTGGGGCATATCTTTCTTCAAATTGAGCATTTTCAAGAAAGATAATTCTGTCACCAACAACAAATTCCCTACGCCCCTTAAGAGTATCAAAATTTGTGACGCTTGTACTATCTTCAAATTTAAGTAAACGAGCATCTTTAAGAGCGGTACGAATTTCTTCATTTAATTTTTTTACAGACGCATTTGTATGAGCAAGAACAAGTAATTCGTCACCCCGTAAAGTTTTTCCTTCTTCCTCACATTTTTGTTCTACTTTCCTTCGTGTATCTATCCAATCTTTAACAAGAGTATTTATGGCTTGGTCACGCGTTTTAATCTCACGAATGAATCCTCTATTTTTATAATGATCTAAAGCTTCCTTTACTTGTCCACGTGCAAACTGTCGTGATGCATCTTGCCCCCATTCTTCTTTTTGTCTCCTAATACCGGATAATTCTACATAACCAATATTATCAACTACAGCACGAAATGCCGCTCCAGCCGCAATGGGTTGCAACTGCATATTATCACCAACAAGAACAATTTTTGCGCCTGCTTTTTCAACTTTTTGGACAAAATGCGAAAGTTGTTTTGAAGAAACCATTCCAGCTTCATCAATGACAAAAACATCACCAACCCGTAATTCATCTTTCTTATTTTTCCACGCTAATTCCCACGCAGCAAGAGTTTTACTTTTTATCTTTGAAGACTCTTCAAGACCTTCCGCAGCCTTACCCGCAAGAGCTGCTCCAAATACACGCTTCCCACTATTAACCCACGCAATATTTGCGGCTTCCAATAGAGTGGATTTTCCAGCACCTGCATAACCAACAACCGCCGCAATACCTTTATCATCTGTAATATGCTGAACGGCTAATCTTTGTTCTTCTGAAAATTTAAATCTATTACTCTTATCTTTATTCTCAACAGACTTTATTGCCTCTAAAACCTGTTTATCTCTTACACCGTGTCCTGTCGTTTGAAACAACGAAACAACACACCGCTCCATATCATATTCATTTTTTAATATTTCTTTTGTTGAATAAATGATCTTATGAGGATTGGAATGATCTTTAATTTTAATCAGGTTATTGCTTTGTTCTAAACGCACCATAATATCATTAAAGTCATTTGAATTATCAACATATCGATTAATGATCTTAGCAAGATCACCACGATTAAATGTCGACTTCTCAAATGAAATCAACTTCAATACTTCATTAGGGTTTTCTTTAATTTTCTCTACAGATCTCTGTTTTATTTTTTCATTAGCTTGTACCGCATTGCTAGCAAGTCCTTTTTTACTCATTGCATGAGCAGATTGACCCAAATGAATGGTTGGCTCTATAGATAAACCACGCTCTTTGTAAGAACGCATATCTACTTTTATATCATGACCTGCAAGTGCAAGATGCATCGTTGCAATCTCACCCCATGAGTTGCGTAAATCCTTCAATGCATCTTTATGACCTATGACGGTTTCATAAACTATACGCTCTTCTTTTCTTATAGCATTCCCTTGTCTATCACGAATAGTAACAAGAGATTTTTTTACTGTTCCATCTTCATTTAAGACAGCTATTTTTTTGGGACCAAAACCATTCTCTACAACGGGACGTAAAGTATGCATAATATGCACATGTGGATTTCCTTCCTTGTCATGATAAACACAATCAGAAACAAGTCCACGTGATGCAAAGTTTTCTTTTACAAAGTCTCGTACAAGAGAAATATTTTGATCTCGTGATAACTCTAATGGCAACGCTATAACTATTTCTCTTGCTAACTGTCCATTCACGCGCTCACTATTTTGCACAGTGTTCCACAGCCATTCACTTTTTTTATCATTTGTATCAAAATAACTGAGTTGTTGTGTAATCCATTTTGGAGAACCTTCTGGAATATTCATTTCTGAATGTACAAGGTCCCTATCTTTATCATATCTATGCGTATGAGATCCTTCTAACTCATCAAACATCCTTGTCCTATGACGATAGGCAGCAGCCGAAATTGCTGATTTTCCAGCACCAATAATTTTAGCTTGTAAATGCGTACTCGCCATAAGATACAATTACCAAAAATTGTGTTTATTTCACAGAAATAATCTATAGCATAAAACGTTTTACTTTAAAACGTATAATTGCGCCTTCAAAAATCTTTTGAAAAAAAGACATTTTCAGGAGCGCATAAATGCGCACTATTAAGTATTGTTATTGGAGATTTATTCTGTTAAGTAAAAATAAATATTAAAAAATAAAAGAGAGTTTGAAATGTCACGTAAATCTTTAGAAAAACTTATGGAAGAAAAAAAAGCTCTGGAAGAAAAAAGTAAAAAACTTCTTGAAAGAATTAAAGCTGCTAAAAAACAAGAAGGAGAAAAAATTGCACTATTAGCAGCAGAAGCGGGATTAACAGAATTAAATATAACAAACGATCAATGGAAAAATATTTTCGAGGAGATTAAAGACCGATTTCAAAAAGAACAGCAAAAAACTGAATAATCTTGGTAACTCTATAAAATCACTAAGACGCATTGAAAAAAGGAGGAGATTTTTGAGTGATGAAATAAGACGTAAAGATGCACGTGAAAAAATTATTCTAGGCGGTCTTGTCGTAAAGGCTGGTCTTAAAAATGCTGATAAGTCTTTTATTTTAGGATGTTTAATTCATGCTGCAAAACTTGATACAAATTCAAATGAATATAAAAATTTACAAAAAATAGGACAGCATGCTTTTGCTGATACGCGGGGTCAAAATGATAAACAACCTAGATCGTAAACAAATCATATTTTTAATATGCCCTTTCCTCTTTTCAATCATAATTCTTTTTCTTGTAAATATAACAATAAATGAAATTACAGAAAATGGTACTACCCAAGATGCTTATTGGTTTGTTCGTTCAAAACCTCTCGATATTCTCGTCCTTATTGCACTTTCATGTTCTTCATTTATTCTATTACAAAAAAGACATATAAGAAAAAATATCACCATAGCATCATTAATCTCCTTTTGTCTTTTTGCTGCCTACTACAGTATAAATGAATATATAAGACTAAGTCCTTATGTAGGACAAAATAACATGACATGGGCTGATGTTTTTCCTTTCTTTGATAGGATGGTTTTGAGCGGTTCAATCATTGGTATTATTATCCTTGGTTTCACGATGAATCTATCATTGCCAAAAACATCACCTTTGAAAAAATTAAAAAATACGATTTTCGGCAGCGCTCAATGGATGAATATAAAACAACTTGAAATGATCTTTCCAAGTGATGGTGAAGTAGTTATAGGAGAGCGCTATAGAGTCGACGAAGATGTTGTTAAAGATGTCCAATTTAATCCCAAAGACAAAACAACATGGGGGAAAGGTGGTAGCCAGCCATTGTTAACATACAAACTTGATTTTGATTCAACTCATATGTTATTTTTTGCTGGTTCTGGTGGTTATAAAACAACCAGCAATGTTATTCCAACTTGTCTCAAATATTCCGGTCCACTGATCGTTTTTGATCCTTCAACTGAAATCGCTCCAATCGTTGAAGAAGCACGACAAAAATTAAACAAAAATACCGTACATGTTATTTCTCCTCATGGAACTTCAACAAAAACTTTTAATCCTTTAGATTGGTTATTAGATGAAAGCATTCCAGCCTATGAAAGGGAAGCGGGTTTAGTTGAAATTGCTAGACTCCTTCTTTCCGAAAACCATAAATCAACTTCAACCGATCAATTCTTTGTATCACACGCACATAATTTATTAACAGGACTACTTGCACATATCGTCTTTTCTGATGAGTACAAGTTAGAGGCAAAAAACTTAAAAACACTTCGTATGATTGTATCGGAACCAGAACCATCGGTTATTGGAAAATTGCAATCAATACAATCAAGTTCTTCATCGCAATTTATCCGTGAAACCCTTGGGGTCTTTACCAATATGGCACCGCAAACTTTCTCTGGTGTTTATGCTACTGCTTCTAAAGATACCCAATGGCTTTCCCTTGATAATTATGCCGACCTTATAAGTGGTGACGACTTTAAAACAACTGATATCGCAAAAGGAAATATCGATATCTTTTTGAATATTCCGTCCAAAATTCTAAAATCTTACCCTGGTGTGGGACGCATTCTTGTCGGTTCTCTTCTCAAAGCTATGGAAGCTGCTAATGGTAATTATGCAAAAAGAGTCCTCTTTGTTTTAGATGAGATTGATCTGTTAGGATATATGAACATCTTAGAAGAAGCTCGTGACCGTGGGCGTAAGTATGGAATATCTCTCATGCTCTTTTACCAATCTGTAGGACAAATTGAACGTCACTTTGGTTCATCAGGTGCTATGGCATGGTTTGAAAGTTGTGCTTTTGTAAGTTATGCCGCTATTAAAGATATTAAAACGGCTGAAAATATATCAAAGGCATGCGGTAAAATGACTGTTGAAGTGAAAAATTCAAGAAAACCTCAAGGAGCATTCCATACAAGAGGAACAGAAAATGTAAACACCCAGCAGAGACCTTTAATTTATCCTCATGAAATTACCCAAGAAATGCGAAAAGACGAACAGATCATTCTAATGCAAGGGCAGCCCCCTATTCGTTGCGGACGTGCTATATATTTCAGAAGAAAGGATTTAAGGGCTCTTGCTAACAAAAATAGATTTGCCCCTAAATAATAATATCTCCTAAATAGAACTCACTTCGTTCGTCCATAATCAATAAAATGAGAGGCTATCCGCCTCTCAAACTCTCCGTACGCTCACCAAAATCATGACATCAGATCCGCTTTTAATGAGAGGACTAACAAGTCTTGGTTCTTAGTGTCAAGGAAGCCACTACGTGGCGCCTAACGGCGTCCTTGACAAAGAACCTAACGTCTTGTTTCGTCCATCTCACGCGGCTCCGAAATCATGATTAGAAGGGGAGCTTTTAGGGGTGCTTAAACAGCACCTTATAGTATGAAAAAAACATTTGATTTTTTAACTACGTGGATAAAAAAATATACCAAATAGATTGTAAAATAGGGAAGGTTATGGACGATTTTGTTGTTTGTGTTGTACCTAAAAAGCAAAAATGGATTTGAAAAGGAATGGATTGCAATGCCTCAACATCCGATGGCTATAATAGCGAAAAGTAATTTAAACGGATATGATCTCAAGGTGTTTTTCATTCTGGCTTCTCGTCTTGATTTCGAAAATCTATTAGTCGTCAATCAAACGGAATTGGCTAAAAAAGTTGGTATTACCAGACATCACTTTAATCGAAGCGTAAAAAGACTAATAGCTATGGATCTTCTTTTGGAAGGTCCTCGTATTGGTATTAACAGATCCTACCGTCTCAACCCAAACCTTGGTTGGAAAGGTAGTGCTAAAATCCACAAAATAGCTCTTAGAAAGAACTTAAAAAATCGCATGAAAGCAGCCGGCATTCAAGGTGTATATGAGAATAGAAAACCTTTAGAAATGGACATTAGTAATCAAATAGATCTTGAAGATTATCTTAGATGAAAAAATAATTAGCTCCATTTATCCATAAAATAAGAGGCTACAACACCCTCATCAATTCAAAATCTGCTTTAGCAGGCATTTTTGATGCTTAAAATATACAGATACAGAAGAGAGAATAAAAAATTAATAAAAGCATAGTAGTTACGCTTCACAATGTTACCAATAATGGTAACATTGGTGGCTTAACTGAACAATTTCTTCTTGTATTTTATAACGATACACATTACAGTGAAACATGATTTTGGGATTTAAACATAAAGGGCTTGAAGCCTTCTACACTACTGGTACTACAAAAGGAATTCAGTCTGCTCATACTCAAAAGTTAAGACGTATTCTAGGTGCTCTTGATGTAGCTATATCACCAAATGATTTGAACTATCCGTCCTTTCGATTGCATCCTCTAAAAGGTGATCTTAAGGGGTATTGGTCAATTACTGTAAATGGAAATTGGCGTGTAATATTCCGTTTTGTTGGTATAGATATCGAATTAGTTGATTATCTAGATTATCATTGAATAAGGAGAGATAAAAAATGATGAAAAACCCTCCACATCCTGGAGAACTCTTGCGTGAAGATGTAATCGTAGAGCTTGGTTTATCTGTTACCGAAACAGCTGAACGGCTTGGTATGTCTCGTGTAGCTTTTTCTAGGGTTTTAAATGGGAAAGCTGCTATTAGTCCCAATCTCGCTATTAGGCTTGAAATGGCTGGTGTGAGTACTGCACGTGCTTGGCTAGCTATGCAAACAAATTATGATTTAGCGCAAGCTTTAAAACAGAAACAACCTAAAATACATCCTCTTTGTACTAGCTCTTGTTAGTACCATTCTATCGTATTGGAGAGCTTGATGAACATTCTCTAATAAGCTTTTACTTGAAAAGCATAAGATCAGAACCGGGAGGAGCTAACCGTAATAGGAGCGTATCGTACCCCCAATTGACAGCTAAACTTAGAAATATCAAAACTATATAACCAATGACCATTGCTGTTTGGTGTTCAAAAGGTGCAGAGCCCGCTACATATCCAGTAAAAAAAATAAATAGCACCAGCAAACTCCCCCCTGCTATAAACTCTGTTAAAATAATAACCGGTTTACGAATAAGCAAAAGAAAAAGGAAAAGGAAAAAAAGGCACGTTTTCAATATCTTATGTAATATTTTATAAACGATAGAAAACACTCTACGTATTATAGTTATTAAAATTGATTGTTTGGAATTTGGATTTTTCTCTTTTTTATTTAATTTATTAGTAGATAGAGTGTCCATTACCCCCTCCAATATTTTTATCTATAAAACGCTTTATGGCTACATGATACGTTTTATTTTATTCACGATTGTTTATATACCTATATAGATAATTATTTCAATTTTATGATTTTTTAGTGCTTAATGTAACATACGGTTTCTTTATTTTTAAAAAGCAGGCGCCCCCCGCACCTGCTATTTTATTTACGCAACATCCTCATACTCATCACGAAAATAATCATCATCACTACCAAATCTTGGAATTGCCTCATCATGAATTTGATCATATTCAGTTAAAGAGGCGGCGCTATGAATACAAGAATCGCCAGATACATAAGCACCACAAACCACGGCATCATCAACGACATAGGAATAATCACAAATATAAGCACCATCACTTATTTTTGCATTGCCACCGACATGAGCATTATCACAAATAACAGATGAATCAGAAATATGAGCATGTCCACTTACAGAGGCGTTATCATAAATTTTTGCATTACCTTCAATTACAACAGCGTTTTGAATATGGGCGTTGCCATAAACCTCACAATAATCATTTATTGTCATGCCTTCAAAAATAGCATTGCCATAAATTTGGGCATCACCATAAACGTCTACAAAAAAGCTTTTCGCTTTACCATTTTCATAAACCCTTGCATTTTGAAAAACGCGTGCTTTATCGTAAACCCAGCAATTTCCCTCATGAGATAAGTTGCTTTCCTTTTCAATATAACCACCAAGATCACCAGCCTTGNTTTCCTTTTCAATATAACCACCAAGATCACCAGCCTTGACATCATCAAAATCTCTTAAGGCTCTAATTCGAGTTAAGAAATGACCATCGATATATTCACAATCATCAATAAATTCATATTTTTTGGAGATAGCGTTCATAATGAACTCCTTACGGTTTAAAAGTTTTGAATTGACACCCTATAAGGCGTCGGGCGTTCAAAACACGGCCGTAAGTCCGTTGTTATGCTTTTCCCTAAAAGGGTGTTGTATGGCATAACCACACCCGACAAAATCACTATATATGCTAATAAAAGCATAAAAGACAGTCAGTTTCTGAAAGCAAGAAAAGATTTTTTGTCATCTGTTTTCTTACGGCTTAGTGTTTTGATCACTTAAGTATTAATATAGCAAAATACCGATTTTTTGTCAACTATTTTTTGTCTTTTTTTTCAATTTTTTATAATATTTTCAAATATTTATCTCATAAAATAGCTTATAATTTTTATCTCTTTCTTTTGTAGTATATGCCCCTAAAAGCTCTCCCTTCTAATCATGATTTTGGAGCCGCGTGAGAAGGACAAAACAAGCCGTAGGTTCTTTGTCAAGGACGCCGTTAGGCGCCATGTAATGGTTTCCTTGACACTAAGAACCAAGGATTGTTAGTCCTCTCATTAAACGCGGGTCTGATGTCATGATTTTGGTGAGCGTTCCAGAGAGTTTGAGAGGCGGATAGCCTCTCATTAAAAAATAAAGTTTGTAAATAAAAACTATTTTTATTGTCAATCTTCTGAAATTCTTCTATGAATTAATCAATGTGTTGATTGCATACGCAACAATCAACAAGGGATTAAAAGCCTTAAATTATAGCGTTAGAATTAGCTCACTATGTTGGGCTTCCCGGAGTTCCGGGAGTTTTTGTTATGTCCAGGTGCTTTTCAGCACTAAAAGCAAAAAGCTGACTATAATTCAGTACTTTTAACTCCCGGAATACCAATGCGAGGGCGCTCGCACCCGGTAGGGGGGAATTTAAAGTGCAAAAAAAAACTCCACATTTAAATGACGTTTCTGTAGGAGAAAAAATTCGCTATAGAAGAAAGTACATGGGAATTTCTCAGACAGAATTAGGAAAAAAATTAGGAGTAAGCTTCCAACAAATCCAAAAATATGAAAACGGCTCAAATCGTGTAGGAGCTGGGCGTTTGCAGGAAATCGCTAACATACTAGATGTTCATATCTCCTTTTTTTATACCAATATTTCACAAAAAAGAAATATTCCGTACCATTATGATGAAGAAATTTCCAGTAAAGAAGAATATTTCCTTTTAAAAGGTTTTAGAAAACTTAATCCTAAAAAACAGAAAGCAGTTTTATGTTTGTTTTCTGAATAAAATGAATACTTTTAAAATTATAGCACATGCTGCTTTAAGTTGTTTATAAATAAGCATTTTAATTATAAATATTTATTACGTATTTTGTACGTAAATAATAAATAATCATCGTTTATTTTGTGTGTAATTGTTATTTACGTAATTTTCAATAAGACGATTAAGGAAATCACCACCATCTTCATTAAGTTTATCCGCTAAAGACCAAAAACTGTCTCTTACTTCTGGTTCAAGTGCAAGTGTTAATCGTGCTGTTTTTAAACTACGTCTTCTACGTCCACTACCACGTTTTGTTTCTACACTATGACGTGTTGTAAAACCGTTATTTTGACCTATCTTACCTAATTCTTGTTCATCTACTTTTTGTGCTTTTGTAAACGGTTGTAAATTTTCAAGATCCGGTAATACAATTTCAGCTCTTTTTGTCATGCTACTTTGTCCTTTAATAAATTTTCATTATCCAATACCTTCACAACAGCGTTAGCAAAAACCGTTGCATTTTCTTGTGCTGCTTGAGGATTATTCACATCAGAAGATGCTAAATCAAAGAGAGACCCCCCTATCTGAAAAAGAGCACTAAAAGCTCCTCTTTCAGTTAATGAAGCAGGTAAAATAGGAAGATTAGCCTTTTCTAACGTTTTCTCTATATGCTGTCCTTCGCGACTGTTTAAGGTATTAGTCATAGAAAATACGATACGAAAAGGTATTTCTCTTTTAAAAAACTGACTCTGTTGTTTTATTAAAGCAATGATCTTTCCTATCTGATCTCCATCAAGTTGTTTTTTTCTCATAGGAACCAAAACTAAATCTGCTCTCCCTATAGCAAAAGAAGCCGCAAGATTAGCAGAACCTTCAAGATCAACAATAACAAATGGAAACTGTTCTACAGCATCATCAATGCAAGAAACAATATTCTGTTCTGTAATATTTCCAGAAACTTCTATATTTTGGGGCATTGTATCTACAGATCTTTTCATCCATGTCACAAGTGGTTGATTTGGGTCTGCATCAATTAATTTCACCTTAGATCCGGCTTTAGCAAAAACATTAGCTAATACTAATGCCATTGTGGATTTTCCAACACCACCTTTTGTTGAACACATAGTAATTACAGGCATTAAGATATTCCTTATTCAATGAATAAACATTAAATAAATAACATTTATTTATTACGTATTTATTAAAATTATAAATAATTATTATTTATTTTGTAAATATTTATTATTTACGTACAAAATACGTAATAAATATTTATATCTTGTTAATTTCAAATCAGGTATAATCAGGTGTGCACATTCCAGTATGCAAACGAGTTTATTTCACAATTTCGTTTCTTGTGAGTAATTGATTTTTACATTACTTTTATATATATTAGATAATTATATAGTAAGAGGAATTTTTTATGTCTTCATTAACAGTTACAGCAAAAGGACAAATTACGCTAAAGCGGGATTTACTACAGCACCTTGGTGTTAAACCAGGTGAGAAGATTAACTTTGATAAGTTACCAGGTGGTGAACTTCGTATAAAAGCGTCACAGCCTACAAGCACTATTGAGAGCTTTATTGGACGATTTTCTGGAAAACTAAAAAAACCTCTAACCATTGAAGAAATGAACGAAATTACAGCTTCTAGTTGGGCTGGGAAAAAATGAAGATTTCTGTAGATACAAATGTTCTAGCTCGTGCTGTTTTACAAGATGATAAAAAGCAAGGGGAGGTAGCAAGTAAGATTTTAAGAGAAGCTTCTCTCATAGCTATTTCTCTACCTTGTCTATGCGAACTTGTTTGGATACTTCGACGAGGTGCAAGACTATCAAAAGAAGATGTAGTTGGAATGTTACGCGATCTGCTAGCAACCAGTAATATAGTAATGAATAGACCAGCTGTTGAAGCAGGGCTTGCTATTCTAGAGGCTGGTGGTGATTTTGCTGATGGAATTATAGCTTATGAAGGTAATTGGCTAGGTGGCGAGATATTTGTTTCGTTTGATAAATTAGCAATCGACCTGTTAAAGAAAAACGGGAAATCAGTAAAACTCCTTTCTTAATGAGTGAGCTAATACCTATAAAAGAATAAGCTATAGATATGGATTTTCCAACACCACCTTTTGTTGAACACATAGTGATTACAGATATTAAAATATTTCTTATTTACTAAATAAATATTATTTATTTAGTACGTATTTTGTATGTAAATAATAAACATACTTCAATGCATCACGTCATGGAAAAGAACTATCAACTTGGCGCAGTTTATCTTAATTTTCCAATGTTCTTGGCATGGTAATGATAGGCTTTATTTTTGTAAGCTTGATGTTTTTACGTTCAATAAATAAACGTAAGGTGTTCACACTAACTCCTAATGTCTTAGCAATACGGCTCTGTGATAAACCAACATTTATAAATGCTTGAATTTCATCAATGTGATTGTCCAGCTTTAATTGCGTAGCTTTACTTCCTTTTGGCCGGCCAAGTTTTATTCCTCGTTGACGAGCAACATTTAACGCTTCTTTTGTACGTGTTTGAATTAAATGTCTCTCAATCTGTGCTACCATACCTAATACAGTTGCGATGATATCGCTTTGTAAACTACCGTCCATGATAAGATTTTGTTTCGTCACGTGAAAAATTAAACCACGTTCACTAGCGGCTTTGAGAATTTCTAGGACAGCAAGAGAAGAACCAGCTATACGAGAAAATTCAGGAGTTAATAATACATCTCCTCGTTCTGCTTTTTTAATTAAAACACCAAGCTTACGCTTGCGCCAATCTTTTCCTCTACTTGCAATTTCTTCTTCAATATGAAGTGGTGCAAAGCCATTTTTATTCGCGTATTCTAACAATCCAAATTTTTGATTTTCTGTATCTTGTCCATCACGAGAAACACGTAAATAAGCATAAAATTTTGGCATTTTCAGTAAAAAGGTTATTTTTGATTAAAACTGATATATTATTGCATAGAAAAAATAGGAATTAAATATACAATTTTCGTTCATAAAAAATGATCATTTTTTTTGATAGAATAATCAAAATGATCAATGATAAAATAGGAACGTTGATAGACCAGATCTAACCATTAGATTAACATTTCAAGATAGATTACAGAAAGGAATTTCCTATGAAAAAGAAATTACCCAAGAGTTATATGACGGATGCTGAACGCGAGGAATTGCGAGCTAGCGGTTTAGACTTAGAGAGTATCTATCTTTCTGGATCAGAAGCAGCAGATCACGCTGGTGATAACAAAGCAACATGGGAATGGTTAGCTAAGTTTAAAGTAGTCTTTTTATATGCAAAATTCGTATTTGAAATGCGATTGCGAATCATTTAATTTAAAATCCATTCAAAAAGGTGTACAATTTTCTGCGATTTTTCAACAGAAGCTTTGGTTGGCTTGACTAATAACTCAAGAAGAAGTTCGCACTTATGTTTAACCCAATCAATTGACCGCGACTGACTGAGCCAATCTGGACACTTTCTGCTAATTCTCTATACTCTATGTAATGCGCACCTAACTTTTTTCCAGAAACTTTATTAATCATAATTGTTTTTCCCTCTATTGAAACAGACTCACGACATACACAATGAGTCAAGATGCAACTATTAAAAAAAATAAAAATTTCAACATAGTTAAAATTAGGTCCCCATATCTCTATTTTTCAATCTAGTATCGTTTATGAAAAGAACATGCATGCCGTTAAAAACAAAATTTTGATTGATACAATACCAAGAGCTCTATGATTTTGTTTAGCAATAATACTAGCTTTTTCTAACTCAGCTAAACAAGAAAAAATATTGATAATAACATTTTAAAATATTTATAACTTGTTTTTAAATATTTTTTGCAATAGAAGATTCATACACTTTTTATTTGTCATGCTATAATGACACATGATTAAAAATTTCATTGGGGGGGTATCATGTATAAAAATCGTTGTTATATGCCTTTTATTCTTTATCCACCTGATATGTATGATGTATCAGGATATTCCTCTGAAGTAGAAGTTCTTAATTCATTAGAGTTAGATAAAAATTGTTCTAATTTTGTAATGTATTTGTCTATTCCATACTGCCGTGTTCGTTGTAAAGCCTGCCCATATTTTGTTTCTTTACTTCCTGTAAAGAATAAAAAGTCGTCCTTCATTTTAGAAAATTACGTTGACATTCTTATACGTGATTTAAAAAAACATGCTAAAATGTACCGCTGGAAAAATGCTCTATTAAGAGCTATTTACATAGGAGGAGGGACTGGATCTCTCCTTGAAGTTTCACAGCTTGATAGAATATTATCAACTCTGAGCCAAGAATTTTCTTTATCACACGATTGTGAAATTACCCTAGAAGGCAATGCTTCCGACATTACTAAAGATAAAGCTGTTTTTATTGCAAGCTCATTAATTAATCGTATTTCTCTTGGAGCTCAGTCTTTTCAGCCAGAAGTACTTAAAGTGATAGGCGCTCCACATAAAGCTCAACAAACTATTGATGTTATTAAAATGCTACAAGAAGCTGGTGTTGAAAATATACAACTAGACATGATGTATAATATGCCTAGCCATACAACTCAACACTGGGAAAAAGATTTTAAAGTACTTTATGATTTAAATATAAAACACCTAACAACATATTTATACCGTATTACCCCTGGAACTCAACAACATTCCTTAATTAAAGCTGGTAAAGTTCCTCCTGTTGCAGAACCTGAAAGTATGGACGTAAAAGAAATGCAACAAATGATCCGCCGATTTGCATCTGATGTAGGTATGAACAATTATATGTATGAACATTATGCCTTACCTAGCTATGAATCTAAGTATAATCATTGGACTATGAAAGAATGTGTTGACGCTCTAGGAATTGGTCCCGGTGCTTACAGCTTTATTAATCAGCGTCGAACTGGAATCTCCAAAGATATAGAAAAATACAATAACGCTGTTTTAGCTGGAAAAAATACTTTCACAACAGCGGGAATACCTTTATCTCTTAAATTAAGTAAGCAACGTTATATAATTTTTAATCTTCTTTATTATCAAATAGATAAGAAGCATTATCAACAAATATGGAAAAGCAACTGTTTAGAAGATTTTAAAGATATTTTTGACGTTTTAATAAAAGATAACCTTTTAATTGATGTGGGAGAATATTTTGTTGCAACAGAAACGGGAAAAAATTGGTTGCAGAATATGATGCTTGAATTTTTTGATGACAGTATGTGGGAAAATTCTCAAGCATTAAAACAACAACAAAGTTCATGGGCTATGAATAACCACATGATTGATATAGGTGCAGCTAAAAAAGATTTTTGGTTAGCTCGTGTTTAAGAAAACAGGAATTTATAAGCATGAATTTTGAAGCAAAATTACAACAAGTTAAACGTGACATTGCTAATATTTTCTTCGAGTTAGGTATTACAGAGAAACATAATGAAAAACTTTGTGAAACAAGTGCTATCCGCTCAGTATTAGGACTTGATAGTCAGGAAATTATGACAGTTATTGATGTTGTTTCATCTTTGGCTTTATCAAAAGCTAGTTTAAAAGAAGAAAATGTAAAAACAATTAATGATTTATCCTCATACCTTGTGCAAAATAGAGATAATTGGCTTTTTATAGATATGCCTTTTGTTTTACAAAGCAGTGCCATAATACGTTGTGACTTTGATACAGTTTTTTCTTATATTGCTAATTATAAGAAATGGCCCCAGATTATCCCACATGTTAACCAAATTATTCCAGAGTATGATGATGGGCAATTGCAAAGTTTTACCATGCATATTGAAGGGATAAATTCAGAACCTTCTTATTTTGTAAAATCATTGCGTTACATTAACAAATCTTTAGCAATAATTGATTTTGCCCAACCTATCCCTCCAGATGGTTTTACTTGCCATAAAGGAGGGTGGCGCTTTCAATCTTTGGGAAAAGATTGCACGCGTCTTATTAGTTTTCATGGTTTTTCTTTGGACAAACAGACAGTAATTGAAAAAGCTATTACACTTATTCGTAGTCATATTCAAACCGCTTTAAAGACATGGGTTCATTATGCAAACGGAGAAAAAAATGGCTGAGATTTGTGTATCCTTTTTAACGCGACAAAAAACTTCTTTAAAAGAAAATATATTGGATAAAATTTGGTCTATTGATAATTGGTTGTCCACACTAGAACGCGTTCATAATGTGCAAATAATATCAGAAAATCCGACATATCAACATTTTATCCTTTATTTTGATGCCGATAATCCTCAATTAGATAGAGTTGAGGTAGAACGTACTTATACTACAGGATGTATTGAGGTTACGCATCTTATTCCACCACCGGGGATACTATCTTTGAAAGGAAAATGGTGGGTCAATGAACAACATCCCTATGAAATTTTTGCAAGTCGTCAAATTCTGTTAGAAAAAAAAGGATTTACACTACCATTAGCTAAGAAGATGTTTGCTTTATTACGAGAAAATTTAGAAAAACTCACGAAAGACGTATCATGTGTTGTAAAGTAGCAGTACTTGGAGGAGGAATATCTGCTGGCATAGCTCTAAAATTTATAAATCATCAAGAAAATGTGACACTATTTCGTTCACCTCAATTTATTGATAATTCCATTCCTGAACTGGTACCACGCAAACTTTTCTTTGAACTTATAGGTAAAAAATTTCGCGAAGTAGAGATAATTTCTACTGCCGCTCCACGTCAATCTTTTGTGGAATGGAATTGTTATAATAAAACTCTCAACACAAAATTATCATCAACAGATCGGTTTTTTGTTTATGACAAAATACAACTAGCCCGATATTTAATTGAGAACAGTAAAAAGGAAAAAATTATTGAACGTGAAATTCATTCTGTTTCAGAGATTCAAGGATTTGATAAGATATATGATTGTCGTGGATCTCAAAGTATATCTAAAGATTCTGCCTATAGTATTGTAACTTCAAAACCAGCTAAAACTTCTTCTAGATATATAATCTTTACTTTATCCTCTCCTTCTCAAATGGACGTTTGTCAATTTTGGTCAAAAGAATCGTCTTCTGGATTACGCCGAACATTTTTCCGAATTCCTATCGGAAAAAATAAAATTTCTATAGGATGTTCTAGTATTCCTTCCGATCCAGTGACAGAAAAAGAACTATGGGATTTTTCTAAATCTGTAGGTATTAATTTGACTAGAGCTAAAATTCATCATCATGGTATTGCTAATCCTAATAGATACGAAAGAGTTTGTATTTTGCCTCATGTCATTCCTTTGGGGGATGCAAAAAAATCTCCTTGTCCTTTAACGGAATATGGGGTTTTATCTTCCATCTCTAATATAAGAGCAACATTTGGTCATACAGAACTTTCTTCTAACTCGTTGATGAAGCATGAAAAAGATGAAGTTGATCCGCATTTACCTTTGGAGTTATTTGATGAATAATTACACTTGTATTTCAACTGTGCTTTATCCAGGAAATGGAGAACCTGTTCCTATTCATATAGAAACTTTAGATCATAAGGCTGGGATAGCGCATTTATGCAAAGGATTTAATATAAAACCTGAGGATTGGTTGGATGGTTTTGGTATATCAACAGAATTTGTAAAGCTTTCAACTCATCAAGGAACTCATATAGATGCCCCCTTACACTATTCACCAAATGGTCACAATATCGTTGAAGCTGATATTAATCAATTTATAGGAAAAGCTGTAGTTTTTACAGATAAAACAACTACTGGAACGGAAGTATGTATCAATTGGAAACTTTATATAGATAGATTAGATAAATATAAAGATCATGCCACAGCTGTTTTCTTTATTACAGGAGCATATGAACGTTACGGAGATACAAGTTATTTTACAGACTTTAAAGGTATTTCTGTTCCATATATAGAGGCTGCTCTCGATAGAGGTTACACATTAATAGGTACCGATGCTTTTAGTGTTGATCCGCCGTTCGCAGTTATGTGCAAAGCCTATGAAAGTTGTAAAGATCCTAGTGTACTTTGGCCTGCACATGTTCTTGGACGAACAAAACCTTATTACCAAATCGAACGATTAGCTAATTTAAAAGATTTTGAAACAGCAAAACTCATTGACTTTATTGCGCTGCCTATAAAACTCCCTTGTGGAGCTGCGTGGGCGCGTGCAGTAGCAAGAATCATAGAATAATGACACAATTATATATTACATCTGCAGCTGCCGTAGGACCTTTAGGGACTACATTAGAAGAAATTTGGCAAAAACTTCTTCAAGGACAAGTTGCATACTCAAAAGCAGAAATAAATGAGAAATTTTATTTTGTTGCTGAAACTGTGGAAGGAAGCGCTTCTAAAATACATGAATACGCTCCTCTTTTTTCTCAATTTATAAAAAAATTAATCTCTTCACTAAATATTACTGAAACAGTAGATATTATTTTTTTTGCTACTGCTGTTGGAAATCTTGCTGAAGTTGAAAGCAATATTTATAAAGATATCCCTTTAACTACGAATTTTTTAGATTTTGCATCCCTTGAAAAATATTTTCATACAACATCTGTGTGGGGAAAAAATACGCGCTTTGTATGTATCCCAACCGGTTGTTGTTCCGGTATTCAAGCAGTAGGATTAGCAAAAAAAATTATGGCTCAGATAGATGCAAAGACAGGTTTAATTATATCTGTAGATTTTGCTCTAACTCCTTTAGCTTTAGAAGCTTTTAATAAAATTAATGCAACTTGTGCTTATAACCATTCAATAACTTCAAGCCCCTCTCGACCATTTTGTAAAGATAGAGATGGATTTCTCTTTGCTGATGGTGGAGGAGCCATACTAGTTACAACAACAGTTCCCCAATATTCAGTTCCTTGTATTACAGGATATGGATGCGTATCAAGCGCTTTTCATATGACAGATATAGAAACAGATGGGCGTTCTATTCGAGAAAGTATTAAGCAAGCTTTATTAGATGCTGGTATAACAGGAAATTTAATTGATCATATTAATTTGCATGCTTCTGGAACAAAACAAAATGATCAAGCTGAATATCAAGCGTTGCGAGATATTATTGGTTATAACTTACCAATGATAACCGCCTTCAAGGCAAATCATGGACACGCTCTAGGTGGAGCTAACATAATTGAAATTGCTTTAACTTGGAAAATGATGATGTCTAGGATGGTACCACCAACAGCTAACTTATTACCTGTTGATGCTTACCCAGAAGTTCCACCGCGTATACAATCTCATTTATCAGATCTTAATATTGTTTTGAAAACAGCTAGTGGATTTTCTGGAATTCATGCTGCAGTAATTATGGAAAAATTTCATGATAAAAACTTTTAGTTGTTATCTCAAGAAAAATAGTATGATCATGTTTTGCTATCAAAAAAACAAAAAAATATTATCACTTTCAGAGGTTGAATCGCTTATTTCAAGAAGGCAAAGATCAAAACTATCCTTTAGCAATCGGCTTGCAGGAAGCTTATGGGAATACTTTAATTTATCAGAATATTTAGAGCAACAAGGAGGAGATCCACATAATACACCTTTGTTGATTCTTAATCGCTATGCAAATTGGGATTACGTTTCTGAAATTATGTGTAAAGATCAAAATATAATGCTTCAAGGAGTTACAAATTATATTGCAACAGCTTGGTTTCCAGCAAGTTTACAAGGATATCTTACTATTGAGTATAATAATAGAGCTGAAGCTTTGACATTAGCTACAACAGATATTGATATACAAATAGCTTCTGTAAATGAATTGTTTTTAAAAAATTCATTTGGACAAAAATATGGAAATCTTATCATAGGAACGTTTGAGTGCTTACCTAAATATATTGGCACAAATGCTCTTGAAATTAAAAGAACTATCGCTTTCGGAGCTTTCAGTTTAATTTCATCTCAAGCTACAAAGTCAGAAATTATAAAAACTTTATCTTTTCATCGAGAGCTTTATGATTATGTCAAATAAAACTATTTCTTCATGTATTTTTGATTCTCGTATTCAACTTCCTATGTCTTATGCATCTAAAATATGGCAAGTTTGGTGTGAGCTAGATGGTTGGCAACGATGGGATATATCTCTTTTAGGAACAAGCGCACTAGAAAATGGCCTATCTCTTGGAAAAGACTTTTTAGTAATCCCAAAATCTTCTCCTAATCCGATTGCTGTTTGTGTAACATCTTTTATTGAAAACATACATTTTACTACAACAGCCATGACTCATTTTGGTTTAATTTCTTTCAACCACACATTATCACCGACAACTAAACAGCAATTTATAGAGTTAATTCACTCGGTTTGTATTTGTACTTTTAACGATGAGAAATGCCCACCTTTGTTGTTAAATAAATTTAAAAGAGATATTTCAGTTAGTGTAGAAAACATTGCCTGTTTTGTGAAAGAGTTAATGTAAAATGAAACATTGGATAGCGGTAATTTCTCAAGCTCATGCATATCTTGCTGCTGAATTTGGATTTCTTCAAGTCTGTCATGGTAAAGCTGGACCACTTCGAAAAACATCCAAGGGAGATGAAGTTTTCATTTACTGCCCACGTAGTGAAATGGGTACAGGAAAAATTCTTCAAACGATAGAATTTCAATGTGTCTTTAAAGATAATCACATTTATCAAGTAGAGCAAACTCCTGATTTCAGACCTTTTAGAAAAGATGTTACTTTTAATAAACAAGCACAACCTGTTGTATTAAAAAGTATTAAAGGCCTTGTACTTCTCACTAATCCACATTGGGGAATGCTAGCACGACGAGGTTTTTTTGAAATTACAGCTTGCGATGCATTACTAATTCGTGAAGCAATGGGGATTTTTGATGGTTAGCTATTCTTCTATTTTTGTTATTTTTGACCAAGTATCCAAAAAAGATTTTTTTAAAAAGCTTGAGTGGCCCCATTTGGTTAAAGCATGGTCTAAAACGATAGATTGGCATCAACTTACCCCTTATAAGGTTTCACTAAGTTTATCAGGTTTAGATGGATTGGAATATTTGATTATTACAAGAAGAAAGCGAGGACAACGTATTTTTATTTGTGCTAAAGACAAGTATGGAAAATTAATTCAATCTGGATTCTGGGAATATGATGAAAAAAATAATTTATGTATATGTTATAGGCGTATATACAAACTAGAAATTGTAGAAGCACTGAGAAAAAGATTACCAAATTTCCTTTATGAAACCTTTATGAAATAAATAAAAACATATTTATTTCCTTTGAGTTTATATTACCTTTTAGTATATCTGAATAATTTTTTATGAAGAAGAGAATTTTAATGTTTAAATGGACATATAGTGAAGAAATTAAAACAGAAGCAAGTGCTGAGCAGATTTGGGCTATGTGGGAAGATGTAGAAACATGGCCTTGCTGGGACCACGAACTTGAGTGGGTAAAGCTTTCCGGTACTTTCAAAGAAGGAACTGTAGGACGTATGAAACCTAAAAAAGGACCAACAGTAACCTTTACGCTTAATAAAGTTGTAAAAAACGTTTGTTTTTCTGATTATGCTAAACTTCCTCTTACGCGTATGATTTTCAATCATGAGTATATTTGTTCAAAAAAAACTGATGCTTCAAATAATACAATTCGTCATACTGTGACGATGTCTGGCTTACTCTCTCCTTTATTTGGAATGATTATTGGATCAAAAATTAAGTTACATCTTCGGGATGCAATGATTGAGATGAATCATCGTGCACTTACTAAAAACAAAGTTCTTTTATAGACTGTGTATATTTGTTTTAAAAATTATCTGGGAAATATAGCCCACGTTAAAATTGAATCTTTTAACCATTTATATTGGACAACCAAATTGTCTACAGTATATTTGGGGGTTGTCTGTTTAAACCTAATAAAACCATTACGTGAGATAGATTCTAAACTCAACCTTTTATAAAAATTATTTAATTCTATTTTATCATATAAAAGCTTATAAAGTGTTTCTTTAGCCGAAAATAAGAGAGTTGCTGCCGCTAATTGTTGTCCTACAGGAAGTTTACAAAGCCAAATAAATTCTTTTTTAGTTGATCTTCTAGAAAGAACAGCTTGAAAAGCTAAAGTTGATAAAATAAATTCAATATCTACACCGTAGAAAAACTGATCTGATCCTAATAAAAGCGCGATATTGTTCCTGCTATGAGATAAAGAAGCGTTGTAACCAGCAGGTATTTGTGGGGCACCAGACTTTAACTTTTTAAATGGAAGGTCTGTATCAAAAGCTTGCATCATAAGTTGACGTCCAGCTATAAATTCCGCTTTCCGTTTGTTAGAAGCATATTGTAGATTTGCTTGCTTTATTGTCATCTCCATTACTGGAGATAACTGAGAAATGTATGAAGATTGAAACGTGGCATGCCAAAGTTTTATTTTTGAATTCAAATTCGCAAAACGTGTTTCTATTAGACAAGATTTACACAGAGGAGCTTGTAAAAACCAATTCAATTAAAAAACACCTTCTTTTATTTCTACTTGTTCTTAAAATAATATTTCTAGTTTCTACAATCACCATCATTACCAATAGCAATTAATTATCTCTAATTTTGTAACTTAAAAGCCTATCTGGATCAATATGTATATTTTAAAAACCACGTCTATCAAAAAAATGATCAATGATAAAATAGGAAATCTGATTGATCAGATTTAATCATTAGATTAATATTTCAAAACAGCTATTAGCGGAAATAGCTGTTATTAAAGATCATGTAATGATTGTTTCTGATCCTAAGCAATATGACCTAATCAATAGGGGACATAATCTACCAAAGCTTCGTAAAAACGGATTGCCTTATTTACAAAAATATGCAAGCTAAAGCTATTGGTATAGATTTCTAATCCAATAAAATACTTATAACGAAGCTTTTTATATTAATTTATTCACAAGCTTAAAAAAGTAATTGCTAAGTGAAAATATCTCATATATATCTTTTTTTTGGAGGGAGAGTCCCTACATAATTTCCCCCGCAGGGTTGTTATAGTAAATCTCTTTCTCCATTTTAATTATAGTCTTCATAGCAATGATTAGTTAAGTTTAAAGTGGTCTTTGTATATACCAAATTCGTATTTGAAATCCGATTTTGGGTCACTTAATTTAATTGAAAATACGTTCACTATTTTTTGAAAATCATCCTCATCACTAAAAGAAAAATTAAAAAGCTTTCTTTCAGTGTATAAATCTGAAATGGTTAATGTTATGTCCTTTTTGTTTTTTCCTTTAACAGAAAACCACACTGCCTTGATTGCTTCAGTATTATTTATTGTGTGAATCATTAAGAACAAAGATGGCACAATGCTAAACAATGCTGTCATATCAGATGATGGCTTATATATTGCCAACATATCTTCTGTTTCTTCAGACACTTTCTTCTCCATTGGTTATTATTTATCAAACTTATGATGCAAATTTCTTTGAATTTATTGGCATTTTCAAAGTTTTAAGAACTTCATTCAATTCCGATTTAAACAAAGAACTTTTTTGATCATTTGATTTTGTTAGATCGTCTTTTTCTGTTTTTTGCATACGCAAATAGTTCAATTTTTCCTTATAAGCATCATTCAGCAATGCATAGAAAGAACGTTCTAGATAGAGTTCTCCTCGATTTTCTTTAGCAATCATACCGCGTAGATATCCCCCAGATGATTTCACGAGTTCTTTGCAATGTTTTTCGAAAATGATAGCAATGGCTAGAGCAGCTTTTTTAATTCCCATAGTTTTTTTAGCGTCTTCCACGGCATGAAAAGAAATCCCTTTCATTGTAGCTAAAAACTCCATAGACCCGATTAAATCCCTTTCAGATTGCAGCCCATGTTTCACAAACATAGCAACATTAGGCAAAGCTTGCGTTAAAAATTCTGGTTTGATTTGAAGCAATTTGCTGTCTTTTGAAGGTAATGTGTTCTCAGTTTTGCCTTTCTCTATTTTTTCATGAGCAATTTTTGTATCGTTATCGGTTATTTCGACGTTTTGATTGTTTTCATGAAAATTTGAACTTTCGTTTTTGTTACAATTACTAATTAGGTTAGGGGTTGTATATTCTATGTGTATCTTGTCAGCACAATACGTGTATCTTGTTTTTGGTGTTTTTTGCGTAAAAAATCTTTCTAAAATCCCTTCAAAAAGACGTATTGCTTTGTGCAGTTTTTCCACCGAAGCTTTAGCCGGACGACCAATAATATCGATAATTTTTTGCACTCTAGAAAACAACATAGAAGCAAACGGTGTCGCCTCAATTAAAGCATAAGAAGATCTAATTTGCCTTACCAAGCCTTTAAAGCATTTCACAGCTTCTTCTTGCCTTTTATGCGCTTCTAGTATTGGATTTATTTTTTGCTTAAGTTCGTAGTATCGAGCAACCAGAATACGCAAGTCAATCCCACAAGCAGTTACGATATCGGTATCCTTATAAATAGGGTAGCGTTTAAAATTGCCCGAATCCCGCATAACAATGAAACCATAATCATAAAGACGTGAAAGCAAAAAACTAATACGCGATTCACTTCGTTTAATTTCATAACTTAGTCGTTTATTGCTTTTGAAAACGATAGGAATCCCGCCTTTTTCAAATGACTCTCTTGGAGCTGTCTTTAACAAAGTCAAAAGAAGTTTTGCTTCTATTTCTTTAATAAACTCAGCCAATTCTAATTGATTAACCAAACCAATCAATTGACCACGATTTACAGACCCCATTTCAGCAGTTTCGGCTAATTTTCTATATTCTATATGATGTGCACTTAACTTTCTTCCGAAAACTTTATTAACCATCTTTTTTAAAACCTCTCTATTGGAGGCAAAAAAATGTAAAAAAATCTCTTTTCTACAAAATTTCTCTTGCAGAATGCATCATGATAAATTAAATTAGGAGTTACTTTTTGAATTTAATTTATCGTCTTAGATATGAGACATTTTTAGAAACCCTTCTGTTAACGCAGTTGGGTTTTTATTTTTTTGCCATTATATTTCCCTCTATTTGAAACGACTCATAGCTCGAAAAAAGCATGTCAAGGTCAAAGCTATATTAAAAAAAAAAGATTTTCAATATGGTAAAGCTTTCAAACAACTGTTTTTATGGCAATACAACCTAATACAACCTACAACAACAGCAAAGCGAAATGACATATAACTAAGGAAATGCGTTCTTATATAGCGCTGTAAAAACAGCCTATACGAGTAAAAAAATTAAACACAACAATTTTTCTTTGCAAGAATTGTCCACCAAGGACTTTGTGTATGATGATTAACTTTTTTCTGATAAAGTTCGTAGTGGAATATTGCCTTGATTTTTCAGTAGCGCTTGAGAGAACGTTTTATCAATAATGGTCAATGGAAATATAGCTTCCGTGATCTCTTTGCCAATCTTATGGTTGTTGAAATTTGCGCGACCATAAAACATTTTGTGCTTTTAAAGCAGGTTTTTCTATTGTCTTTTCTTGTGCTTTAAAAAAAGAATTTTCATTATGTTGACTGAAATAAAAGTATCAAAAAATAATAATATAAATTAATATAAGATATTTAAGCACTGATCAAAAGCATTTTAAAAGTATCATTTTGAATATTACTGTATTTTTTATCTATTAGCTAAGAAAAGATTAAATATTTTTAATTTTATAGTAGAAAAAATAATTTTTTCAATTTATAAAGTAGATTAATATTTTAACTATTAATTTAATTTTCAACTTTAAAATAGCGTGGGGGGTTTTCATGAAAAACATGAATAATTCATTCAGTTGTGAACACATCTTACCAAAAACTACTCTACCAAACACACAAAAGAAATGGTTAACAGCAGCATTGATGCTGTTTATTGCCTTCATCGCACTGAGTGAACCAGCATTTGCCGCAGGCGGCTTCGGAAAAATTGAAAGTGCTCTTCAAAAAATAATTGAAGCTTTAACAGGACCAATTGCAAAATCAATAGCGACCATTGCGATTGCCGGTATTGGGATTGCATGGATTGCTGGTTATGTTGAAATGCGTAAAGCTTTCTTTGTTTGTATTGGCATCGGCATTATCTTTGGTGCACCACAAATCGCAGCAATGTTTTCCAGTT
The DNA here is from genome assembly GCF_042195905.1 of Bartonella sp. AP331QHHD. NCBI lineage: Bacteria > Pseudomonadati > Pseudomonadota > Alphaproteobacteria > Hyphomicrobiales > Bartonellaceae > Bartonella > Bartonella sp. AP331QHHD. The sequence continues at coordinate 510 of NZ_JBHIPG010000077.1, read as the reverse complement.
AAACTCCAGCCTTTCAAAGCCATGAAAGAGCACGACAAGCTAACAGAAGATACGTTATTTCTTGCTTGCACACGCCCTGCAATGATTGCGGGCGTGACGGTGGAAGCTATGGGATTAAATGCGATGGGAACGATGATGTTGTTCATTATGACAGGCAATATTTTTCTTGTAACCATTGGTATTGCCATGCATTTCATATTCAAGGAAATCCTAAAGCATGACCATAATAAATTTCGTATTCTTCTGACATGGCAAAAGACATCTATTTTTGCCAGAAACTCTAGTCTATGGGGTGGGGGAAGTATTTCTCCATTACGATTAATTCGTAATTATGAGGAATTATAATGAATGCTGCTCAATGCAAACGTGAAAAGCAGCCAGAGGCGATTATCCCTTACGTGCGCCATGTTAACAAGCATATCATTGCGTTGGATTCACGCGCTCTCATGAGCGTTATTAAACTTGAAGGGATTAACTTTGAGACAGCGGATATTATTGATCTGAATGTGC
>NZ_JBHIPG010000076.1:0-3484 GCF_042195905.1 Bartonella sp. AP331QHHD | reverse complement strand
GTGTTCAGTTGTTAAGTGTGTGACGGGAGAGAAAAAGGGGGAATGGAGGATGAAGAGAGTGCGCATGGATAAGAGGAGAGTGTGGGTAAGGCGGGTGTTGCAAAGAGATGCGTGAAGGATGGCGAGGAGATAGGGCTTGATTTGTCGAGCCTGACGAAGTGCTGTCGTTTGAGGCGTGGGTGGGTGTAAGCTTTATTTTGTGGGGAAAGCTGCTTTTTGACGTGGGATTGTAGATTAGTGCTGGTTGGGAATTTTCATTCTTTGAAACGTGGGGCGGAGGTCAATGTACTAATATAGCAGATTGTGATCTCATAATTTTTACATTCTTTCTTTTTTAAAGCAAATAAGCAAGAAAAATTAATATATTACTTGATATTAGAGTAAATGCTTATATCAAGAGGAGTATTTCTTTAAAAGTTTTCACTTAACTTATTAAGCGATTTATTAGAATAAAAGACTCTTCTGAAGTTCATATCACCAATTGTATCGAAGGAAGTGTAACTTTAAGTGTAGAAAAGTTTAATATCGGATGGTTGATATGAATTTGTTTTTAAAAAAGAGTCCATTAGCTCTTTTTTGCTCTCTCTTTATTTCCAAAGTTGGTGATTATGCTTATGAAGTTGTTTTTATTTTACTGGTCTTAGAATTAACAGATAACACCTTTTTTACAGGTCTTGTGTATTTTTTTCGATTTATCCCTTTTCTCTTTTTTGGCCCTATAGGAGGTTGGTTAGCGGATAATTTTTCTTTGAAGAAAAATATGATCTTAAGTGAAGTTGTTAGATTATTAGCTTCATTGTTTGTTTTTATAACTTATATAACAGGTACGGCACATATCATTGTTCTTATTTTTGCAGCAATATGTACAACGATAGGAAGAAGTATTTTCCAACCAAGTTTTCAAGCTGCTATTCCCAGAATGTTTTCAATAAAAGATCTTACAAAGGCCAATAGCATTGCTCAAATTATCATGGAAACTGCATCCGTCATTGGCCCTTTGGTTTGTTCCATACTGCTTTTTTTTGCAAATAAATCGGCAGTACTCATTTTTGATTTTTTTACCTATTTTATATCTATTATCGTGTTATTTAATCTCACGAATTTAAATTCAAATGAGAATAAATCATTCAATTTTATAAAAATTTATCGAGAAACAGCTTCATATCTTAAATATATTTCTACAGAACATAATAATTTATTTATTACGCTCGTTGGCTCGTCGTTTGCTATTCTCTTTACGGGTGCAATTTTAAGATTTTTAATTCCAGCTTTTGTTCTCTCTATAGGGGGAGAGGAAAGCTTTGTGAGTTATATTTTTTCTCTCATGGCTGTTGGAACTATTGTTGGTGGTTTGTTATATAGTAAAATTATATTAAATATTACTTCGTTGAAGCTCATGATATTTTGGCTTCTTTATGGGGTTATTCTGTTTGTTATGCCCTTAGCTGCAGAAATTTATTTAAAATTCCTTCTCGTGTTAGCATTTGTTTTAGGATTTATTGGTGCCTTTGTGGATATTGGTTTAGTCTCAGCTATTCAATTATATTCTCGTCGTGAAGATTTTGGTAAGAGTTTTGGAACCTTTTCAACTTTAGCAAACTCTGCGGAAGCAATGTCTGGCTTTATTGCTGGACTTTTGGCACTCGTGGGATTGTTAAGCTCTTTTTTAGCTATGTCCGCATTAATTATTTCCACCGGAATTATTGGCGTTGTAAAAATTAAGAAAAATAAAGAGTTAACACCTCTTAACACGACAGTCGATGACGACCATTGATATATTTGATATCTCCATGCCGTTTCTTTTTTCTAAAGACGGTTCGCTCATTATCTTATTCATGAGGTAAAAACACCGCTCTTTGAAGGGGGTGATCTGAAACGAATGAGTGGTCAGTGGTGGAAATTTGCTAGGCAAGCATTTGAATTCTTTACAGACCGTTGTTTATAGAGTGGTACGGGGTGGATGAAGCTTTCCTTGGCTTTGTTCTGTAAATGTGGAGAAGCGTAAAAATGTGAATCTGTAAAAGTGAAGCGGAGGATTTATGGGGTTATATATTGTGCGTGTTTTTTGTCATGATATGGAGGGGTGAGAAGGATTGGGGGAAGTGTCTTCGTGAATGGAGGGGAAATGAAGGGTGCTATGCGTTGGTTTATGTAATGCAACACACCATGAAAGTAAGTATACATATACTATATGCTTTACATGTGTTTTTTCGTACTTTTAACATATATATTTTGTGTCTTAAACATAAGCTTTGAGTACTATGAGAGATGGTGGTCGTTTTTTAAACAAGCGAGAAAGTGATTAACTAATGCTTGATAGTAAAGCAGTATGTTGTTAAGGCTATTCTTTGAAAGGAGGCTCTTATTTCTGGTGTAGGAGCTTCTCAGAAGAGAATGCAATTAATAGGGGAGTTAAGATGTCAAAATATTTATTTCCGTTACCGCTTGTATTGGTGGCTGGTTGTGCATCTATCAATAATTATTCATCAAGTTATGTTAGTCCAAATATTACGCAAGATGATATAAAATTAATTGCTAACGATTTTGTTCGTAATCTTAAAAAACCTTTACCGCCCGCTACAACAACACTTATTGTGAAAAAAAATAAAACAGAAGACAACTTTACTCCTGTATTTATTGATCTCTTGCGACGGAATGGATATAACGTGATCTATACAGATCAACCAAACAAACAGCAAAATGGTGTAATCTTGACTTATCAAATAACGCCAATAAAGACAGGTATCATGTCTATGGTTTCTTATGATGAGGTTGGAGTAACGCGTTATTATATCCGCACTTATAATCGATGAAACCCCTTTGCCGGTTTGTCTCAAAAAAGTAGATAATGAAGAAATGTGTTTCAGGGGAAGTGTTGGGATTAAATTAATCAATAAAAATTTGCAGATATGAAAATTGCATATTCAGATGACAATTATTCGTCGTCTCGTTTACAATTTCAGTGTTGTAACGAAGAAAGATGTCGTTTTATCTGTTTGCAATTCTTCATGTTCTATCTCAGTTATATAGCGCTTTTATCGTTTCTGTCTTATAGAAAATTACTTTCTGTTCTACGGCTCTATATGCCAATCTAATAGTCAGATCTAAACAATCAAATTCATATGAACTCTTTACAGAAATCTGTTGTTTGAGATTGTTGGAAAGGTGTTTTGTTTTTATCAAATTGTCGCGTGGTGGTTTGGGAGTTTCCTTTGGCTGCGTTCTGTGAAGATGTAAAAGCGTAAAAATGTGAATCTGTAAAATGAAGTGAGGGATTTGTGCTTTGTGAGAGCTTTTATCATGGCATGGAATGTGGTGCGAGGATTGGGGGATGTATTTGTGAATGGAGCGGGGAACGCTGGGATGAAGAGTGCTGTTAAGTTGTGAGTGTGTGATGGGAGAGAAAAAGGGGGAATGGAGGATGAAGAGAGTGTGCGCATGGATAGGGGGGAGAGTGTGGGTAAGGCGTTGGTGCAAAGAGATG
>NZ_JBHIPG010000075.1:0-1304 GCF_042195905.1 Bartonella sp. AP331QHHD | reverse complement strand
TTATCTTATCAACGATTTCTGAAAGTTGTTTTCCAACCTTTTTAACTTTTCGTGAAGGCAATTTCGCAATCATCGCTTCGTCAATTTGCCATCGGTTGTTAGCTTTGTTTGAAGTGTTGGTATTTTGCTCGCGAATGATTGGTTGTTTGGTTTCTATCGTTTTGATTTGTTCTGATTGAACATCATCACACTCGATTGGCTCGTCAACCAAATCGTTTGTTTCTAAATTTTCAAAATCAATTTCTCTTTTTGATAAAATAATATTTTTATTTTTTTTGTTATTGTTAATGTTAATGTTAATGTACCCTCTTGAAGAATCTTCAAGACATCTTGAAGAATCTTGAAGACTTCTTAAAGAATCTTGAAGCTCTCTTGAAGATTCTTCGTGGTTTTTATGTTTTCTAGTATTGGCGGCTTTTGCTGCTCTTTCTGCAAACTTATTTAAAGTTTCGTCTGAATTTTTTAATTCTTCTTCAACATCTGAACACCACAAATGACCATCTTCTGAAAGAATAATGTGTCCAGATCTAAATAAGTAATCTAATGCCTTCTGAAATCTTTTTACTGAACAACACGTAAAATGAGATAATATTTGCGCATCATTTACAAGAGGCTCTCTAGTGCGCAACATTTGCAATCGCAATCGCATATAAACATTGCCTTCAATTGCGGGTAAACAAGCAAGATCAAGAAGCCACTTGTCTGCAAAAAGCCTCGTCCATGGTAATTTACTGGACATACCCCAATTCCCTTTCTTTAACTAAATATAAAATTGCTAAAGCATCTGCTTCGTTATCATCTTTCGGATTGTGCCCTTTTGCACGCACCGCCTTAATCATCTCTTCTTTCGACGCATTCCCCTTGCCTGTCGTCGCTTTCTTAATCGTACTTACTGGTATCCCCTCATACGGTATCTGATGCTGTTCACACCACGCCGTTAACGTTGCTAACAAACCACCGTAAACATGCGCTGCATCTGTACCTTTATGACGCCTCACCTCTTCAAAATACACCACGTCAATTTGACCTGCTGTCTGCTTTATTTCTGATAGCCATTGTTTAAAACGCAAGTAACGCATTCCACCGCCTTCAAAACGGCGTGATTGAAAATTCACGGTACCACTGAACATGTCACCACTTGCACCACGTATCGCCCACCCCGTTTTGGTACCTAGATCAAAACAAAGAATTGTATTATTCATCACGTTTATGAAGCTCTAAAGCCATATTCCGCACTCCCAATAATAACGGAGTCGCTCCCATATTCTACGGTGCCAAGGTAGAGATGCCATGTATTGTTGTGG
>NZ_JBHIPG010000074.1:0-29831 GCF_042195905.1 Bartonella sp. AP331QHHD | reverse complement strand
GCTTTGGTTCAACAGGGGCAGAAGGAGGAGAAACAGTATCCAGAGATGAAGTGTCCTCCGGAGCAGAGGGCTCAGATGGCAGAACATCATTAGTAGAATCTTCAACTGGAACAAACGGTGCAGGCATAGGTTGCACAGCAGAAGGAGCCTCCGGAACTGTTGGTACAGAGGGAGGCTCAGACGGAACTGGTGCAGAAGGAGTCAGCGTCGAATCCGTAGGGATAAATGTTTCAGACGGTTCAGATCCTTCAGGCAAAGAAGGTGTAGATGGTATAAGTGGAGGCTCAACAGAAGGGGGTTGTTCAGGTGAAATAGTCTCTGTTGGTCGTTTAGAAGGAACCGTCTCTTCTTCAGATTGAGGAGGTAAAACTGTAGACGTTGGCTTAGAAGCAGTTTCAGAAGAATCTAATTCAGGACCAATGTAAACACTTTCGAGACGAAAATCCCAAAAATCCCCTTCTCCAACAACCAATCTATTCTTTGGATCTGCATTTCCAGAAGAAGAACTTGGACCATAGACACGAAGTTTATATTGATAAGGAAATCCATTCACCGTAGTATAACTATTGGCTAACTTAAAAGAACTTTCCTCTGCTGTCCCAGCAACTTGAACAAGTGAAATACTTTGACTTCCTTTATTGCCAGCTTCTTCTTCTAAGGTTTTGGAAAATTTCTCCATCATGAGCAGTGTACTTCCCAAAACATTCCCGTAGATCAAAATACGATCAGTTTTTTGAGGATTAAACGAGCCGTCATTATTCACAAACGCACTCATCTTAATCTGCACATTTCCCTTTGCATTATAGGCTTCTTTATCATATTGTATCCCCTCTATTGGATTTATGTCATTTAGATTACTTCCTTTCTCAATATATACTTTTCCAATATATAGCGTTTGATAATCTTGAGATATAAATTTATCAAAAAAAATTGTGCTATCAGAAATGCTTATAGACGAAAGTAATGAATCTACAGGAAGAGATTCCAGTAAATCTGTATGTTTTCTTTTGGTGAGATACCATGCAGAGCCATTTGTTAATTCTAAGTGAACAGTTGATGCATCCTCAACACGAATACCCCCTGTAAGGATAGAATCCTTTGCTTTCACCAATAGAGAAGAATTATTTTGAGCCTTTAACAATAAATCACCAGAGATCTTTGTCCTTTCTGTTAATTCAATGGTAGCTTCAGCTCCATAAATATCATCTCCCGTACTATAAATGGCAATACCATCGGGAACTGAAAAAGTTGTCTGTGACAAATGCAAAGATGCTTCACCCCAAACAATTTTTTCTACTTTTGAAAGTTTTTCACTCCCTACCTTAAACATATCACCCCATACATCTGGGCCTAATCCATAAAAATACAGACCGTATACTCCCTCACCCTGAACAGAAATTTCTGTACCTTCAATCTTAATATTTGTCTTTTTAAACTCATTTGATGAAGCGTATTCTTGAACCAATTTACCTTCAGCATCTGCATAACCTGCAAAATTCGTAATCAAGAAGCCATGCATATCAGTGAGCTGAATAAAATCACCACGTAATTGAACATTACCACCCTGTGATATGTCAAAAGCTCTTGGAAATTCATCAACACTTTCATTATCAACTACAATCGTGTGTTTCTTACCTTTTCCCTGAATATTGGTTGTATCAATAAGATATTTTCCCCCAAATTGTGTTGAAAACGCACCAATCTCATTAAAAGTAATAGTACTGCCTGACATCCTAATGAATGCATCAGAACTACTAACAAATCCAATCCCTTTTGCATTCAAATTATCTGATACAATATCAATATTTACGCTCACTAAAGCAATATCGGTTTTTTTTCCTTCTGCACATACAGCTTGCAAACTACCTTCAATCTTCCCTCTATTCATCACAACTTGCCCATTCTGAACACGAAAACCGGACATATCCTTAATATTTGAATTGGTTAGAACAAGCTTGCCATCATCTTTTACAGATGCACTATATAAAAACATCTGCTTTGGCCTATGCGAGATAATATTTGTCTCTAATAAATTTAAAACAGTTCCCTCTTTTTCTATAGAGAAGACAGCAACAAAATCATCTAGAGAAGAGACAGAAGGAGTATAATTTTTATTACTTATCGTATGTTTTTTACTATCGCTATATGTAAAAAAACTCTCTGATACATTACAGGAAGTTCCTAAATTATTAGGATTCGCATTAACACTCACGATTGGCAAAAAAGAAACAATAGCCGTTGTAATAAATAAAAATCTATACCCGCTTAATACATTAACCATAACTTTATTCCCAATTTGCCTTTCTCCCCCTGTTAGTTAAAAATAAAAAACATTCCCCATAACATTAAGTTAAACACACTAAAAATAGCAAGTATAAAACTTAAATAATCACTTTATACTTCATAAAACACTCTATAACTTATGTAAAAATTACTCTATATTTCATAGGCACCTAAAAACGATAGTATAAACCGCCTGAAAAAATAATCCCTGAAAAACCACCTTTTCTAAGGCAATGCTGATAAGTTACATCTCCATGCAAAGCAAAGTTTGAAGACAACTGAGCCTTCAATCCCATTCCAGTTTCTAGAGAAGAGCCAAAAGCCCTTATTGGAATTCATCTCCAAACCGCACACGTTGTTTTCCTCTAAAACTAATGGCAAGCTGAAGCTTGCAATTGAAAGAAACAACAAGAGCCTCTTCAGAAGCAGCAAGCATCTTTCTTAAAGACCACCAACACGCATCACCCATAAATCAAGTTTTCCCATCTCAATATCAAAACCATCAATATCAGACGCCTTATCAAACCGCACATTTTGATAAATAACCTAAACCTGCGGATCAAAAATAACCCCTTTATGCCCTGTCATAAATAACTTGCCCGCAATCAATGAAGCACTCAAAGGTGTTTCCTTCAATGTTGCTGTCTTGCCTCTTGCTTGCGTGAGAACATCCCCTTTAAATAAACCATAGGAAAAAAGGACATCTATATAAAAGCCTGTATCATGCTGCATGCTGCCATATACTGTAATAGACCATTTATCAAATGTACTTTTTTGCTTTCTTTAACATCTTGAGGTTGTAGAGAGTTTTTTTTCCATTATTCTCCATTATTCCAAAGCTCAAAGTGTGATGTGTATCCTCAATCGCATTGAGCAAGACACTTGCCTCTATACCATGAACATCAGAAACCTGAATCTTACCTTCATCAAAGGAAAGAACCACCCTGCTTCACACCAAACACAGATTGAGATAACGTAGCATTTCTACCACTTTTCTTTTCGCCATTTCCTGTAATAAAACTCTTTTTAAAAGAAGTTTTATTATCTTTTGACACAACCACTGCTGATGTAATCTTCTCAGATCTCTTTAATTCTAAAATTCCATCAGCTCCTGAAAGCCTTTTTCCCCTTTACTTTTTTGCGGCTTAATAACTATGTCATGAGTTCGTATTGTAAAAATAACACCTGCAGCTCTCCTATCCAATCCACTCATATATAACTTATTACGACTTCCAAAAGTACGAGAAGCATCAACTGTATCACACGAATACGACTTAAAAAGAGAATTACACGAGGGGTTATAATCTTCTGCACTCACATCTATATTGTGCACGAAGAAAGAAATAGAGGTCGTAAGAGAACACACACATAGCGTTTTAGTACTTTAATCATAATTTAGTCTAAACTTCCTTTATTTTATTCATAAAAAACTGAAAAGACACACCTAGTTCATCTACTTATTATGTACCGTTACATATAATTTGTTTTGTATTATATGTAAAGTCAAAAATCAGAAAAACGACACAACAAAACCATGTTTTGTGCTTATGTCTTTCACAAAGGGTGTATTAAAGAAAAATACAATTAAAAATGATAACTTAATCCACCAGAAAAATGCGTTCCGGAAAAGCCGTCACTCGTAAATTTATGCTGATAAATCAGATCGCTATGAAAAATAATTTTGGGAGATAATTGCGAAAAAACACCAAATCCAGCTTCTAAAGAAGTCCCAAAGGAACCAAGCTGGAAGGCATCTTTAAAATATACAAATTGTTTATCATCAAAACTACGAATGAAATGAAGCTTACCATAGAATGAGAGAACATGTGCATCTTTATCTTTAGTAAATGTAAGTGTCTTCGTTAAATACCCACCAATACGCATCCCCCAATGATCTGGACTTCGCATATCAATATTAAAATTATCAATATCACGAGTCTTATGAAACTGGAGATTTTGATAAACAAACTGAACCTGTGGTTCAAAAATAAAATATCGGCTGCCTATCATAAACGTTTTACCAGCAATTAAAGAAACACTTAGGGGCTTCCCTCTCAATGCAGCCGTTTTACCTCGCTCAAGTGTGAGAACATTTCCATTAAACAAACCATAAGAGAAGAGACCATCCATATAGAGACCCGTATCATGCTGCATGCTTCCATATGCTGTTATTGTCCATTTATCAAATATACTTTCTTGACTTTGTTTAACCTTTCGAGGCTGCAAAGAAAGCTTGCCATAATTTCCCATAATCCCAAAAGATGTCGTACTGTATGCACTTTCGATTTTCTTGAGTAAAACACCTGCCTCTAGTGCATTATAATCAAGCTCACCGCCATAATCACCATATTTAAATGCAGACAAATTTGAAGTATAATGATGATGTCCACCGTAACCGCGCAAAAACAAAGCGGGATTTTCATCATTTTTCAACAACCGACTAGGAACAGTTCGCAGCGCTTGCAACTGCTTGCTTTGATTACTGATATCCATCAATCCAGCATAAAATAAGGTATTTGGCACAAGAATATAAGTCAAAACCTGTGGAACAACGACTCTCACATTTGGCTCAAAATGAGAAGAAGGCTCAAAAACAGATGCCGGAACAGAAGAACCAGACGCAGGTGGAGTAACAACAAAAGGAGTGGGTGAAACAGATGGCGGAACAGAAGAATCAGATGCAACTGGGGAAACAACAGAAGGAGTGGGTGAAACATGCGGCGGAACAAGTGAAACAGATGCAACTGGGGAAACAACAGAAGGAGTGGGTGAAACAGATGGCGGAACAGGGGAAACAGATGCAACTGGGGAAACAACAGAAGGAGTAGGTGAAACAGATGGCGGAACAGGTGAACCAGATTCAGGTGGAGCAACTGGATTAGATTCAGCAATAGCGGGAACAACAGGTGCAAGAGAGGAAAGAGGATTGGGGATCTCAAGTACAAAAACATCAGATACATTAAGTGTGGTCGTAAGATGGGAATCCCTATCAGGAGAATCTACAGGAGAAGAAAGACTTGGCTCCTGAGATTTTTGCTGAGAGTTAGAATCAATAGAACCATCCTCACCTCCAGTAATATTAGGATGAATTTTAAGAACAGAAGGAATATCATCAGAAGAAGGGGGGACAACCAAATCATGAACAGGAAAAACTTTAGTGGAATCAAGAGAAGTAGAATCAACAAATTGACTTTCAAGTCGGAAATCCCAAAATGTTCCGGAGTTTTTAAGCACTCTTTGATTGGAATCTGCCGCCCCTAAAGAAGAGCTTGGACCATAACTCTTAAGATGATACTGATAGGGGGAGGCTTCAAGTGTGACATACCCCCCCTTTAACTGAAAAGAATCTTCCATGGCTTTTCCATAAACCTGAATAATGGAAATCCCCTGATTATTACCGCCCTCTCCCGTCAATGCCCCTGGACTTCCAGGAATCTTATAAACATGAACTGTTGTTTTTCCTTCAAGATCACCATTGATTAAAAGCCGGTCAGTTTTTTGCTCTTGCAGAGCTCCGCCTTTATCCAAATATGCATTAAGATAAAGATTCACATCACCGTGCGCTTTATAGACAGTCCCAAATCCTTTTCCAATGAGAAGTGTCTGATAACCATTTGTTTTTTTAGATTTTAATTCTTCAAAAACAAGAGAACTATCCGTAAGATTAACCGATGAAATAGAAGAATAATCTTTTAACCTAGAACCAGAAGCATCAGAATTTTGCAATTTATCATATTTTGGTCGCGATAAAATCCACTTTGAACCATTTTTTAAATCTATCTTAGCTGTAGAACTTTCATCAACATGTGCGCCTCCTACAAGGGTAGAAGCATCAGCCTCAATCTTTACATTAGAACGCTCAACAGCTTTCAGGAGTGAATCTCCAGAAATTTTTGAATGTTGTGAGAGTTTAACAGAACTTTCGAATTCGCGACTATAAATAGCCGTACTTTCTGGAGCCATAAAAGTTGTCTTTGTCACATGGACAGTCCCTTTTCCAGGTATAATTGTTTTTTTATCATTTAAGACAGCTTCCCAAAAAAAGTGCATACCATTAAATCCATTCCCTCTCACAAAAACATTGGAATATTTTATATGAGCAGCATTATGGTTATTCCCCTGCACTACAATGCCATGAACATTGTCGACATTAACGTTTCCCTTCTGGAAATTAAGAGAGCCTTTCCCCTGAAGCATACTAAAAGCAGAACCTTCACGATGATTATCTGTATTTGTTCCCTGTTTCCCCCTCCCACTAATAGAAACGCCCTCTAAATTAATTTCTCCATCTCCTCCTGTTTGAACACCAATACCATCAGCAAAATCAATTTTTCCTCCTTTCATATAAATTTTTGCACCATTATGACTCAAAAGACCTATCGCATCAGAAGATGTCTTAATCTCTGTCTTGGTCAAAGAAACAAACGACCCTTTACCCCCAACACTGATCCCCATTCTGGTTGCTTTAATCACCCCATCCTGCATTTCAAAAGCTCCCTCATCATTAATATCGGCCCCTATCGACACGTTATTTAACATGGAATCAAATAGAGCAACGCCTCCCCCATTTGAGGACTTTACAGCTGTTGTCCAAGCGTTTGTTTCTGAATGTCCATGTGCATTCGAAACACCGTTAATGATTATAGCCTCTCCCTCAATGACTGTATTTTTCCCTGATGCCTCTATGGCAGCATCAGAACTTTCACCCGTAAGTTGATAAGTTTTCTTGGTAATTTCATGCGTTTTACCATCATTACAGCGATAAAATGAGGCACTTTCGTTACATGAATATGGCTTCTTCTCAGAAGAAATCTCACCTGCATCAGTATTGTATACAAAGAAAAAAATAACCGTTGTAAAATGATATAAAGAGAGATGATTTTTAAACATAATTTTCTACAAACTTTCTTCCCCTTCTCTAAAAACAAAAAACACGCGTTCTGTTTAATAACTTTGGTTACGCGTGATAATTTAAAATACGTTTTGTATTTTATATATCCACCCTATGTTTTATGTAAAGCCAGAATCCCAAAATATCACAATTTAAAATTGTATTATTTATAAAAACGCGTAAAAATATAGATAGAAATAAAAATTCCACCCCAAAGCGGTGATTTCAAGAGAATTTAATAAAAATAAACTCAAAGAAGAAAAACAGCATAAGAAGCAAAAACTGCAAACCAGAAAGCCTTATCTCGTTTCTAAAAAGAAACAAACTTGCTCATTCAAAAAAAACAACTTTTTAAAAAACTTATTTAAAAAGTTGCAAACAAATAATAAAAAACCACAAGCTATGCTTGTGGTTTTTTAAACAACTTACCTCAAGATGATCATCCTAAAAACGATAGCGTAATCCACCAGAAAAACTGATTCCAGAAAAACCACCTTTACTCAACTTATGCTGATAAACCAAATCACCATGAAGCGCAAATTTTTGAGACAAGCGAGCATTAAGACCTAATCCAGCCTCTAGAGAAGAACCAAAAGCCCCTAACTGGAAAGAATCTTTAAAGCGCACAGACCTTTCTTTTCCAAAATCATGGGCAAAATGAATCTTTCCATAAAAAGAAACATCACGATCTTTTTCAAACGCAGTAAGAGTCTTTATCAAGCGACCACCCATACGCACCATCAATTGATCAAGTTTATCCATCTCAATATTAAAATTATCAATATCGCGGACCTCATTAAATTGAAGATGCTGATAAACAACCTGAACCTGTGGATCAAAAACAACACCTTCATATCCTGTGGCAATTTTCTGACCACTCATCAAGGAAACACTTAAAGGGTTACCCTTCAATGTTGCCGTTTTACCCCGCGCAGTTGTCAGAACATCTCCCTTAAACAGACCATAAGATAACAAACCATCAACATAGAATCCTACATCATGCTGCATACTGCCATAAACTGTAGCAGTCCATTTATCAAATGTACTTTTTTGGCTTTGTGCAACATCTCGAGGTTGTAGAGAAAGCTTTCCATAAGACCCCATCACCCCAAAGGATATAACACTGTCAACATTTTCAACAGTTTGTAGCAAAACACCTGTCTCTAGTGCATAGTACCCTAGATCTCCCCCATAACCATATTCAAGCGCAGATAAATCTGAGGCATAACGATAACTTCCACCATAGCCACGCAAAAATGAAGCAGAATTTTCATGAATTTGCAACATTCCACTAAGATTAGTCCGTACTATCTCCAACTGCTTGTTTTGATTGCTGATATCTATCAAACCAGCGTGGAACAAACTATTCGGCAAAAGTAGATAAGTTGGCACCTGAGGAACAACAGATCTTACACCTCGTTGAGACGGAGAAACATTTTCAATTTCAGAAAGACTATCTGTAGAAGACGCTGGAACAACATCACCAGAAGATTCGGGAATAATATCCTCAACAGAAGCACGTGCAGGAGGTGTACGTTGAGAAACCATAGGAGTTTCTCTATAATCAGCAGTTTGAACATATTCATTTTCTAAACGAAAATTCCAAAATGCTCCTCCGTTCAAAGCAAATCTCTGTTTAACATGCTCCTCCCCTCTAGTAACACTTGGGCCATAAGAACGAAGAACATATTTATAAGGCGCGCCATTTAATGCAACATACTGCCCATTCAGTTGAAAAGAGTCATACGATGCATCTCCATAAACTTGAATAATTGAAACACTATGCGCTTTTTCGTTTTTTTCTTCTAAACCTCCCGCAACCCCTTGTATATGGACTATAGTTCTTCCCTTAACGTCACCATGAATGAGAAGCCGATCCGTTACTTGATGATCACTTGTATCACTAGGATTTAAACGTGCATTCAAATGAATCCAAGCATCACCAAAAGCCTGATAAACAATACCTGTTCCTTTTCCAATATAAAGCGTTTGATATGCATGATTAGTACTGGACTTTGGTTTTTCAAAAGTAATGGAACTATTAGAAAGGTGTACCGATGAAATAAACGAAACACCTCTATAATTAGGATCTTGTAATTTTTTCTGTCTTGGTTGCAATAAAGCCCACTGTGAATTATTTCCCAAGATAAGGTCGACTTTAGAACTGTTATCAACCTGAGTTTGACCGACAAGTGCAGAAGCATCAGCAACAACCTCTATAGAAGAGTTACGATCAGCCTTCAGCAACAAATCCCCAAAAAGCTTTGTTTCCTTTAAAAATATTTTAGATTTTCCAGATTGACTGCTATAAACAGCTATACTATCTGGAACGACAAAACGCGTCTTTTTCAAATCAACGCGCAATGATTTTCCCTCTGACGAACCTTCTGATGCTGCCACACCTTCAAAGTGTATACCATAAAATGCATTACCTTTCACTGTAATATTGGAATCTCCAATATTAATCTGAGGAGCTTTATCTCCCTGCAATAAAAGCCCATGAGCATCAGTAACATCAACAGAACCTTTCATAAACTGAACATAACCATCTTCAGATATATGAAAAGCTGCCTGACGACCTGCATCCAGCCCTTGATCATCCTTGCCGGTACTCCCCTTGCCGGTAATAGAGACACCCTCTAAAATAAGATATCCTTTTTCTTCTGCTTTAACCCCAACTCTCCCTAGGCTAATTTGCGTATTCGTTAAATCAACACCACTTTGAGATTTTCCTCCAGCAAAAGCCCCCACTTTGATTGCATCAATTGATCCACCAGACATTACGATGAATCCACCTTGAGCTTCCACCCCCACTAAAACCCCACTCAACGTGGAATCGCTCAGAAAGACGCCCGCTTCTTCTGATACCTTTACTCCATATTTCCAAAAATTGTTTTCCGAGTTATTCTTTTCATCCAAAATACCCTTAACAGTTATATTCTTGCCACGAATAATTGTACCTTCCTTAGACGCCTCCATGGCTCCATGAACACCATTAACATTTTTATCCATTAACGAATAAACTTTATTATTAATTTCGTGCGCTCCACCATCAGAACACTGATAAAATGCTGCATTCTGATCACATGAAGACTGCTTTTTTCCAGAGATAACCTGAGATTCAGCATTGCGTGCAAAAACACCAACATTGTGTGTCAAAAAAAGAAGTGCCGTTGTAAAAGTACATAAGGAGAAGCGATTTTTAAATAGATTGACCATAATTCCACCATAATCCCCCCTCTTCTTACTAAGATCTATACATAACGTATCAAAAAACTTAACCAAAAGAAAAATATTTAATACGTTTAGGTTTTAATATCGTGAGTTTATTAATATTTTTTGTGTTTTATGTAAATATGGAATAAAAAAATTACTCGAAAATACAATCTAAATCTGTCGCTTTTACAAAGAATTTGCAAAAATATAACTGAAGAACGACAGAAAAATCACCTTTAACGTTGTTAGTCAAAAACACCCTTAGTCAGTTGACATGCATTAAGAACACCTACTTTAACTGCCGTCTAATCACCGCCAAAACGGATATAATCAACATCCTTACGATAATATTATATTGAAACAGTGTACACTCTGTAAGCAGACAAAACATATGCCAAAATTGAGAAACAAGAGTTCACATATGCCTTTTAGGCAATCTTCATGGTAAGACAGTCTAATAAAAAGTAGGAACGTGTAAAAATCAGTTCCGATTTTACCTTTTCCTTTTAATTCAACTTTACAATATTCAAAAACATTCAGAGCCATATTTTAAAAAGTGAAGATGACACATGACTTCATCTTTTTATTTATGCATTTAAAGAAAACACACTTTCAAAAAACAATACGTCATTATGTTTCTCATTCACCAATTTTCTCAGATATCTCTCATTTTTTCCATCCCCATTTCACAACGACAGCGGATATAATATCAAGTTCATCGGATACAGCCCTCATTGTGCCTGAGTAGCATCTTTGTCTTTGCTAATTTCTAATATTGTAAATCCTCTCCTCTTAATATAATTCCCCAAATTATATTGACTCCTTTCTTAAATGATTATCCACCTGCCAATTTTACATATAATAGACAAAGGAATGCTTTTTATGGATTCATCATAAAATCCTTGAAAATATTTCAGCACCCTAAATTAAAAATATCTTTATAAATCAAAATATTATAAATAATATAATAATCACTCTGAAATACGCGTTTTGAAACAATAACGTACAAACTCTTCAGACTTTTCAAAAAAATGAAAGAAGTCCAACCTAAAAGCATATTAAAGATATGCAAAGTCATACTCTCGTAAAAATGCTATAACACAAGATGAATAGATAATGAGAAAAGCCACAAGTACAACTTGTGGCTTTTTGAAAGATTAATCAAAAACAGGAACAACACTAGAAATGATAACGCAATCCACCTGAAAAACTCGTTCCAGAAAAACCAGCCTTCGTTAGTTTGTGCTGATAAACCAAATCGCCGTAAAGCGCAAATTTTTGAGACAATTGGGCATTAAAACCTAATCCTGTTTCTAATGAAGAACCAAAAGCACCTAGCTGGAAAGCATCTTTAAAATGCACAAATTGTTTTCCTTCAAAACCATGAGCAAGATGAAGCTTGCCATAGAAAGAAACAACCTGAGCCTCATCAGTAGCAACCAGCCTCTTTGTTAAACGCCCTCCAACACGCCCTACCCATTGATGAAGCTTTCCTAAATCAATATCAAAGCCATCCACATCACGCACCTTATTAAATTGAAGATATTGATAAACAACCTGAACTTGCGGATCAAAAACAAAACCGTCTTCCCCCACCATAAACGTTTTACCAGCAGTCAATGAAGCACTTAAAGGGAAACCCTTTAATGTTGCCGTCTTGCCACGTGCAGTTGTTAGAACATCACCTTTAAACAAGCCGTAAGACACAAGACCATCAACGTAAAAACCTGCATCATGCTGCATACCACCATATGCCGTAACTGACCATTTATCAAATGTACTTTTTTGACTCTGCTCAACATTCAAAGGTTGCAAAGAAAATCTCTCGTAAGCCCCGATAACTCCAAAAGAAGTGGAACCATACATATTTTCGATTGCTTTCAGCAAAACACCTGCCTCTAGTGCATTATAATCAAACTCGCCGCCATAACCATATTCAAGCGTGGAAAGATTTGAAGTATAACGATGATTGCCGCCATAACCGCTCACAAAAAAGAGAGGATTTTCACGACTTTCTAATAAGCCCCCAGAAGTAATTCGCAAAGCTTCTAACCGCTTATTTTGATTGTTAACATTCATCAAACCAATATGACGTAAGGCATTAGGCAAAAGGAGATAAGTCGGAACCTGCGGAACAACAGCCTTAACGCCCGGCTTAGGACGAGGATGAGGCTCCGGAGCTGGTTCTGGAGAAGGTTCTGGTCCCGGAATTGGCTTAGGAGAAGGATCTGGTTTAGGTTGAACATCAGAATCTATAGACCTACTTTCAAGGCGAAAATCCCAAAATTCCCCGTTACCTTCAACTAATCTCTGATCCATACTTGCTTTTCCAAACTCAGATTCTGGACCATAACTATAAAGCTTATACTGATAAGGTAATTCGTTTAAGGCTACATAACCACCTTCCAACTGAAAAGAATCTTGCTTTGCTTGTCCAGAAACCTGAATGACTGAAATACCTTCAGCATTCCCCCCCTTTCCCGTATATCCTCCTGGACTTCCTGCAACTCCATGCACTTGGAGCTTTGTTTTTCCCGAAACATCACCATGAATTAAAACACGATCCGTCTTTTGATGATTAAGAGCACCACCACTATTCAGATATGTATTAAGGGAAATAGAGGCACCATCCCGTACTCTATAAACTTCACCCTTTCCCTTTCCAATACGAAGAGTTTGATAATCATCAATAGAAGGAGATTCTGGTCTTTTAAAATGAATAGAGCTATCACCCATAAGACTAACGAGTGAAATAGAAGAATCATGTGCAGCCGCATGTTGATCTTTTTGCAGCGGTTGTTGTAAAATCCATGTAGAACGACCTCCCAAATAAAGTTCGGCATTAGAGTCTTTATCAACGTGTGTGCGACCTTCAAGCGTAGAAGCATCAGCCAAAACGATCACAGATGCCCCTTTCTCAGCTTTTAATAAAAAATTCCCTGAACGAAGAGTGCTTTTCATCAAACTCACCGCACCAGAAATAACATTGCTGCCATAAAGAGCCGTATCGTCTTCAACAGAAAACTCTGTTGTATCCAAATTAACAACTTCCAATCGTGGTGGAGCTTTTTCTTCCTCTAATGAAATCTCCTCTTTTTTATCCCCATCTTCGCTCCATGGCTTTTCTCCCTGAAAATAGATACCATAAGATCCCTCACCCTTTACGGTAACAGAAGAAGACTTAAAATTAGCCTCGGTCACATAAAAGTTATTCGATAAATCTTCAGCTTCATCTTCAGCTTCATCTTCAGTTTCAGCTTCTGTTTCAGATCGTTCTGGTACAACACTAAAAAGCTTGACGGGATTTTCTAATAATATACCATGTGCACCCTCAACCTTAATAGTCCCCCCTGTAAACTCAACACGTCCCCCTTCATCCATTAAAAAAGCCGCATCATTTTTATCTTTGTGGCCCTTTCCAGTAAGAGTGACACCATCGAGAATCACCGTCCCTCCCAACATCGCAGAAATCCCATGACTGTTGGTAAAGTTAACCTCCCCACCTTCCACCCAAATATCTGCCCCGCTATAACTGGAAAGACTTGCCTTCCCATCACGCGTATTAACTTTTGCACCCTCTAAAATAACCAATGAATTCCCCACAGCTTCAACAGCCCTATCACTGTCCTCTATAATCCCCTGCTTTATCTCAATTATCCCATTATGAGCGAAAAGAGCTAACTTTGTATTTTGAAGCGTCGGTTTTTTCAAAACAATCTTTCCGTCATCTGATACAGCCACACCACGCAAAAAAGATTTATCAGAAACTTCACTGCTAACAGTTACATTCTCTCCATAAACTCTGGTCCCTATTCCCTTCACCGTTATAGCAGTGGGATTAGCAGGGTAGTTGGAAACATTTGCACTCGTAATTGTATAAGATTTATTATCAATTTTAGGATCTATCCCGCAATTATCACATACATAATACAACCCACTATAGTAATAAAAACTAGGATTCACTCCTCTTCCATCAGAGTCTGCATCTTTAACAGAGTTATCTACATTTTTCTGATGTTTGGTGTCCCCAGCCAATCCACTCAGCTTACGATAGTCATTTCCTCCACGAATACCCTCATCGTTATTGCCAACATTAATCATATTAGAAGGGTAATAATTATCCCCACTCTCTCCACTAAGAGGAAGCTTATGCTTATTACTCCCGCTAAGCTGAGGAGAAGAATTAGCAGAGACAACTGGGATAACCTTTATAACATAACGATTACTATCCTTCCCCTCTGCAGCCGCATACACTTCTCTTCCATTTTGAAGCAAAGAGAGGATAGCTGTTGTACAAGCACATAAACATACATGATTTCTAAAAACTTTAATCATAGTTCCCTCGAAACTTTCCTTCCCCTCTCATTAAAAACAAAAGCACTTACAAAACACCCCCTTGCACACCTCAAAAATACGAAAAGTGTAACAAAAGAACATGCCTCATGCTTATTTGAACTGTGCAATGAATTATCCCAATAAATTTGGCAAAAGCTCTACGCTAAAAACCATCTATAAGAGAATAACAACAAAACACAATTTATAAGTGTATAATGCATTCTGTATTTCGTGTAAAGAAAAAATGAAACCAGTGCGTGTAATTAATTAAAAGCACAATCTAGCCTTGTGAACTTTAAAAATTAATCCACAAGGAGATGAATGAAACAATGATTTAAATCCGTAAAAAACAAACTCTCAAAAACGAGCTTTAGAAAACATCAAATATTATATTAGATAATATCAATACAGTACTAAAAAGGATAACGTAACGCATACCAGTCTGCTGAACGCTTAAAAAGCCGATAAAAGCGAAGCACTCTATCGCATCAGTAGCAGCATAAATTTTAAGAAAATTCGCTTTAGCGGAGAAAAGTGCTCTCATACACAAAAAAACTATGTTTTTTTGCTCAATCAAGAAGACGAAAATCTTTTAAAGACAACACAAGTTGTTACAAAGAAAAAAGGCAGCACAATGTGCTGCCTTTTCTAAAAAGGTACATAGTGTACCTTATATTAAAACTGATAACGTATTCCTCCGGAAAAACTTGTTCCCGAAAAACCAGCCTTATTAAGCTTATGTTGATAGAGAATATCAGCATGCAGAGAGAACTGTGGCAACAATTTGGCATTAAAACCTAATCCAGCCTCTAGAGAAGAACCAAAAGCTCCTAACTTGAAAGCATCATTGAAATGCACAGACTGTTTTCCTTCAAAACCATGAGCAAGATAAAGCTTACCATAGAAAGCAACAGCATTCACGCCTTCAGAACCTGTAGGAATCTTGGTTAAACGTCCACCAACACGTGCTACCCACTGATTAAGGTTACCCATTTCAATATTAAAATTGTCGATATCACGGGCCTTATTAAACTGGAGATGTTGATACACAACCTGAACCTGCGGATCAAAGACAAAGCCCTTATATCCTGTCATAATTGTCTGACCACCAGCTAAAGAAACACTCAAAGGATTACCTTTTAATGTTGCTGTTTTACCCCGTGCAAGGGTGAGAACATCACCTTTGAACAGACCATAGGATAAAAGACCGTCGACATAGAAGCCAACATTATGCTGCATGCTACCATATACCGTAGCAGTCCATTTATCAAATGCACTCTTCTGACTGTACTCAACATTCACAGGCTGCAGAGAAAGTTTTCCATAAGTTCCCATAACGCCAAAGGATATAGCACTGTCAGCATTTTCAATAGTTTGCAGCAAAACACCTGCCTCTACACCATTATAACTAAGATCACCTCCGTAACCATATTCAAGTGCGGACAGATCTGAAGCATAACGGTAACTTCCACCATAGCCGCGCAAGTATAAAGCAGGATTTTCACGAACCTCTACCATTCCTGTAGAAGTCATCCGCAACGTCTCCAATTGCTTATTTTGATTGCTAATATCCATCAAACCAGCGTGGAATACACTATTAGGCAAGCTGAGATAAGTTGGAACCTGTGGAACAACAGACCTTACAAATTGTGCAGGAAGGGCAGCAGATCCAACAGACTTAACATACTGATTTTCTAGACGGAAGTTCCAAAATTCTCCACCATCCTTAACAAATTTCTGCTGAACATGCTCCTGTTTCGAAGTCGCTTCTGGAGCATAAGCACGAAGGGTGTATTTGTAAGGTGAGTTTCTCAGTGCAACATAATTGCCATCGAGTTGGAAAGAGTCTTTCTTCGCTTGACCATAGACCTGAATAATTGAAACAGTATGAGCAATCTTGGCATTCGCTTTACCATCTCCTACATTGCCCGCATCACCTCGTACATGTATTTTTGTTTTTCCAGAAACATCACCATGAATGACAAGCCGATCAGTGACTTGCTGATCACTCGGATCACGAGGATTTAAACGTGCATTGAGATGAATTACAGCATTACCCTGCGCCGCATAAACAGTTCCTTTCCCATTTCCAATATGGAGAGTCTGATATTTGCCTTCAGATTCCGAAGGTGCAAAATCAATAGCACTATTTACAAGACTTACAAAAGAAATGCATGAATCCACACATCCTGAATCTAGAGTTCCCAAATTCCTCTGTGCACTTCTTTTTAGAATCCACTGTGAACTATTAGCCAAGTCTAATTTTGCATAAGAATTTTTATCAACGCGAACACCGCCTGTAACAATAGAACTGTCAACTGAAACCGATATGTTCGAATCATTCTCGGCTTTTAATAACAAGTCACCAGCAAGGGTTGTTTTATTTTCTAATGAAACACGACCACCAGAATTATTACCATAGATAGCTATACCATTTGCAACTTCAAAATCAGTTTTTTTCAACGAAACTGTCCCTGTTATGCCTATAGGCGTTTTTTCCTGTTTGGACACAGTACTCCGCTTAACAACATTTGTTTTCTCAGTTGTTAAATCCTGACTTCGATTTTGTTGACTCGCTTCCTTCTGTGTTCCCCCATCAAAATATATACCGTAGACTCCGTCACCTTCCACTTTAACAGTAGAAGACTCGATATTTACGTGATTCATAGTAGGACGAACGTCAGAGGATCTCCTTCTCCTAGAAGAACCCGTCTCAACCACATTATCACCAGACTTTATAATCCACAAAGCATGAGCATCAGTAACAACATTTCCGTTCTTAAAATCAACAGAAGCATTATCACTCACCAGAAAAGCTGCACGTCCAAATTTCTCTGTAGAATTCGATTTTCCTGCTTCCTTTTTCGCAGTAATATTAACTTTGTTTAATCTTACACGTCCCCTAGCTTCTGATCTCACAGCCACTCCATTTGTCAGCATAATCGTTCCAGAGTCCATAGTTACCTCACCAGCCTGACTCGCCAGACCAGCCACAGCTAAATCCCCCGTTACGTTAATTTTTGTATCCTTTAAATTAACAGATGATCCAGAACTCGCCAAAGCGCCCACATAATAAGCATTAACTGTTCCATTATTCATCTTAACCTTCCCGCCATTTTGGGCTTCAAGCCCAATCACAGAAGAGGTAATTGTTGATTTATTATCCAAAACAACTTCCGCCCCCTCTTCTGCAAGCACAGCACTCACGGCATATATTTCATTAAAATCAACATTATTTTTGCTATCAGAAAAATCCGCACCACTAATTGTGGCTCCCTCTAACTTAATAACCGTATCCTGATTTTTTGCATGCATAGGATGTTGAGTTTTATCACTTACCTTCAATGTAACGTTTGCCACTGTACGTGTTTGGCCATCACTGCATAAATAAGGAGTTCGCAAATCCTCTCCACCATTATTCTGTATAGCACCACATGTAGAAGAAACCGTTTCCTTAGAAGAAACATCTCCATTACCAGCATGATCACCAAGCATAAGAACACGCCCAACAGCTCTAGAAGATACAGCAGATGTCTCAGAAACCATAGGAGCAGAAGCATTCATAGCAGAAGCTGCATTAGAAGATATGACAGCTATCTCAGAAACCACAGAAGTAGAAGGCTGCATAGCAGAAGCTCCATTGGAAGATATAACAGGTATCTCAGAAACCACAGACGTAGAAGGCTGCATAGCAGAAGCTCCATTGGAAGATATAAGAGGTATCTCAGAAACCACAGACGTAGAAGGCTGCATAGCAGAAGCTCCATTGGAAGATATAAGAGGTATCTCAGAAACCACAGACGTAGAAGGCTGCATAGCAGAAGCTCCATTGGAAGATATAACAGGTATCTCAGAAACCACAGACGTAGAAGGCTGCGTAGCAGAAGCTACTTTAGAAGATATAGCAGATATCTCAGAAACCACAGGAGTAGAAGGCTGCGTAGCAGAATCTCCTTTAGAAGATATAACAGCTATCTCAGAAACCACAGGAGCAGAAGCCTTCATAGCAGCCTTCATAGCAGCAGCTGATTTTATAGGTGATGGCCTCTTAGATACAATATGATCCCCAGGTGTTACAAAAATTTCATCGGCAGATATTACAGGCCCTCTACCCGTATCAGACCTCCCACTTAAATTAACTCTTGGAGGTACTAAAGGTGCCAAATTTCTGGATAAAGAAGGAGTAACAGATGACGAAGATGGAGTAACAGGTAAAAAAGTATGCACTACAGCCTCAGATGTTTCAGATTCCGTAAAATCTTCGTCATCATCATCTTCATAAAATTCGTCAGATGTTTCAGATCTCAAAAGTGAATTGCCTTGAACAGAGACTACAGATGCAGATTCCCCAGATACAGGAGGAGTTATGGATTCACTATTTACTTCACCAGCACCAGTGTCAGCATTAGTATTTATTGCAGTTTCAGTAGAAGCATCAGTAGAAGCAACTGCAACAAGTGGCTTAGCCTTAAAAATAGGTTGAAAATTAGCAGTAGCAGTATAAGCAGAAACGAGAGGTATAAAATATTCATTTTCTAAACGAAAATCCCAAACACTTCTACTATTTTTAAGTAATGTCTTATCAAAATACTGCATTTTCGGAGGAATAGTTGGACCATAAGCACGAAGAACATACTTATAAGGTAACCCTTCTCGTGTAATATAATCACCTTTCAGCTTAAAAGAATCCCTCTCTGCATTTCCAAAAACCTGAATAATTGAAATGCTATGAGGTGTATCCTGACTTTGTGATATACCATCAGAAGTATCATTCACAACTACCATTGTTTTTCCAGAAACATCACCATGAATCAACAATCTGTCAGATATTTGAGAATTTTCTGTATTGCTAGGCATCAAATTTGCATTGAAGTAAATTGTAACACCAGAAGCGGCAGGAGCACCAGAAGCGGCAGAAGCACCAGAAGCGGCAGAAGCAGCACTATAAACTGTTCCATTCCCATTTCCTATGCGAAGAGTTCGATACTCAATATCTTTATTAGATGTATTTTCATTTTTCAAAGAAGTAAAAAATCTAACATTACTATCTACAAGATTCATAGACGAAAGACATGAATCTACACAACCCGTATTTGAATTTTCCAAACTATTATGCAGTTTCTTTGTTAAATACCACTCTGATCCCCCAGATAGAAAAAGCCTAGCTTGAGATTTTTTATCAACGTGAGCTCCCCCCATGACGACAGAGTCTTCAACAAAAACCGACAAATGCGACCCCTCTTCAGCTTTCAACACTAAATCACCCGAAAGAGTTGAGTCATCTTTTACAACGACGTACCCATCCAAACTGTTACCATAAATGACCACACCATCAGGAACTCTGAAAACCGTATTTTTCAAAAGAACTGCACGTAAACTATCTCCATCATCTTTTATTCCGCCCTCTCCCAGATTTTGACCTACATTTTGACCACTTTCTTGTCTCACTCTCGTTTGATCATTTTTTCTCCTCACATTCGAAGGTATATCACCAAAAAATACACCATAAGACTTACCTTCCACTTTAACGGTTGAATTTTGAATATCAGAAACTATTAAGTTGACAACCCTAGAGTTTGGATCTGGTTTAGACGCCACCACTGCAGAATCTCCAGCGCCAGCTCCAGATGGTGCACTAGTACTTCTAGAATCTGCACCGCTTCCTAAAAAATTCTCTATAGGGAATAAAGCCTCAAAATACGTGGAACTAATATTATTAAGGACAGCGCCATCTCTAGTTTCAATAGAGATGACCTCACCAATGAAAGAATCACTATCAGCCTTAGAACCCTGTTGCGTATCATCGCCATCCTCACTCTCCGCTCCTACTCTATTAGAAGCTACAGAGATATTATTCTTAAAGCTATCACTTACCAACAATGCAACAGTATTAGGAGCTCTAAGTTTTCCATTTTTAAAGGAAATAGTACCTCCAAGTGACAATAAACCTATATTCGTCTCCGAAGTACCAACTTCTGTAGTTTTTGGTTCCTCAGCAACATTGATAACCGTCCCGTCTAGTAGAACAGTCCCCTCTTTTGTAGAGATAACTCCTATTCCACCCTCTTTCACGGTAATTGCTCCAGACCTCATCTCGATAACGGATGGACCCAAACTAACTAAACCGATTCTTTTAACATTAATATCTACATTCTCTAAAACAATCCACCCATTATCACTAGCAAGAGCACCTATATACGCATCTCTGATTCCTCCCCCCACCATCGTGATCTTTCCAGTCTCTTCAGTCCGAAGCCCAATAAAAAAACCCTGAATATTTGAGTTTTTCAAATTAACCTCTGCATTCATATGTGAAGCAGAATCTCCGACATATACACCAACATAAAGCGGATCATGAGTATATAAACTATCTATGTTCTCTATACCTACTTTATAATCCTGTATACCCACTGCAGATAAACTTTCAGAAAGTTCTTTCCCAATATTCATACTTTCAATGGATACTTCGTCCAAATTAACAACTACTTTCCCATCATCAAGAGGAGATTCCACATTTACAGCGCTCTCACCTTGATCCGCTATAATAGCCCCCCCTATTAGAGTATATACTCCGGACTGATCACAGGAAATAGATCCATATATTCGCTGATCACCATTGAGTAAATCAGCCAATCCTTTACCTGCCTCCACAGAATCTATAATTTCTAGAGCCCCAACACCATCACCAACTGGTATAGATACACTCACACCAGGCACCATAGCACCTGATGTATCGGGTGGTAAAGAATTCAATACAGGACTCGATATACCTGGCATACCAACAAGACCATCTGCACTCGCTTTTTGTACTCTTAGCGCCTCTTCCCCCACTGGAAAATATGTTTCGCTTAAACTATCTTTTCGCGGAATATTAAATAATCGCCAAACATCCACATTTCTTGGAACATCTAGTAATCTAACTAACTCTCCACCTACTCCACTTGGCACACCTGCACGCCCCGCACGTGCTTTCTTCCCACTTGCTATTGCTGTTTTTGCTTCTTTTGCTTCCACATTTTCTGCTCTTGTTGCTCTTGCTCTCCTAGTAGTTACACCGCCTGTACCTGGAACACCTGGCATATCACTCAAAGCATCATTTGGCATAGTACCTGGACCAACACCTGGAATAGCAGGCAGGTTCGTTGTATCTGCCCCACTCGAAACACCTAATATAGTCTTTGGTCTTTGTTGACTTACAGTGTTTAATCCTCCTCCTGCTATATTACCTGATAATAAAGTATCTTGTACAAGAGCTAATGAGCCACCAAAGCCAGCTGGTACACCTGCTTGCGGCACATTTGCTACTGTTCCTATCCCAGTAGATAAAACGCCTGAACCTGGGAGCCCTGGCACACCACCCACACCATCTGGAATATCACCCAAAATACCTAGCACTGCACCTGCACCACTCGCAACACCAGGTACTGCACCTGCACCACTCGCAACACGAACACTACTACCTGCAACATTCCGTATCATGCCAGGAACAAAAACATTATTCTTTCTAGAATGACAAGCACTAATAGGTCGAATATGATTTAAAACAGGCACAATCTGAGCCTGAGCCTGAGGCTGAGGCTGAGGCTGAGGCTGAGGCTGAGCAGGACCACTATTAACAGCATTATCGACTCTAGGTTCTGCTCTTTCAGACCCCCCCACTCCTCCGGGTGGTGTTATAGCCCCTGTGCTCGATCCTCCAATTAAAGAGGTAAATGATGATAATGATGGCAATGAAACTGAAGGAAGGTATGATGAGAACCAACCATTCCCCATAGAAACATCTACACCTTGTAAAAAGAAGAAAGCACTTGTTGTCAGTGCGTACAAACGTGTACGCTTTTTAAATACATTGATCATATGTCAAACTTTCTAAATAATGTTGCAAAAACACTAGAATTAAGTGAAAATGAGGTAAGTGAACGATTTGTAACATATGTCAGTCAACTTTACAACATAGTGTTATTTATTTACGCTTCATTTTGTGCATAAAAATACCAAAGTTAAGTTTTTAAGTGCGCAAACCTTTGTAATATTAGATAAAAGGATAAAATCACGATGATAAAATATATGAAATGGATGACTTCTGTTTTACTGGTTGCAATTAGTTTTGCAACGATTTTGTGGACTCATACGAGTATTGCAAATACCAGTACCCAGACAAATGTAACGATTGATCATGTTTCAGGAACGACTTCTGTTCCCACTTCTCCGCAAAAGGTTGTTGTGTTTGATCTTGCCTCGCTAGATAATATGAATCGCCTTGGTATCCAAGCAGTTATCGGCCTTCCTGAAGGAAAAAAACCTTCCTATCTGCAACAATTTGACGATGCAAAATATGAAAGAATTGGAACCGTTTTTGAGCCAGATTATGAAAAAATTGCCACTCTTCAACCCGATTTGATTATTATTTCCTCCAGAACTCAAGCAAAATATAAAGACTTATCCAAAATAGCCCCAACAATTGATCTAACCGTAGAAAACGAAAATTCTCTTGAAGATATAAAACGAAATGTGTCTATCCTTGGAAAAATTTTTGGTAAAACACAAGAAGCAGAAAAGGAAATTGCAAAAATCAATGAAGCTTTTGCTGAAGTCCGTAAAAATACCCAAGGAAAAGGCACCGGGCTCATACTCATGACCTCTGGTGGAAAAATCAGTGCTTTCGGACCAAAATCACGTTTCGATATTTTTCACTCCGCTTTTGGAATTGCCCCTGCAACCGATAAACTTACCGTGCAAAAACATGGACAACTCATTTCTCCTGAATTCATTCTTGAAACCAATCCTGATTGGTTGTTGGTGATTGATCGCGATGCAGCCATTGGACGGGAAGGACAATCCGCAGCACAATTGCTCAACAATGAGCTTGTTCACCGCACAACAGCAAGCAAAAAAAATCAAATTATTTATTTGGACTCTTGGAGCTGGTATCGTGCAAATGGTGGTTTAACGGCGCTCATTGAAACCGCACAGCAGATCAATGAAGCCTTTACAAAGAGCAAATAAGCGCACGAAAGAGCTTGCTTGCTATATAAATAAAATTTAAAAGCAGAGGTTGTTTATTAAGCAGTCTTTGCTTTTTGTAGATTTTGTTAGAAAATGATTTAACGTGAAGAATTACTGGATAACCATAACACTTCTAATTTTCCTGTCTATCCTCAGCATTTTTGTTGGTTATTCTGATGTCACACCTTCTAACCTTTTCGCAGCCGATCCCCATGCGTGGCTTATTTTTTGGCAAACACGTCTTCCTCGTACCATTGCAATCCTTTTAGTAGGCGCAGCACTTGCACTTTCAGGCATGATTATGCAACTATTAACACGCAATCGCTTTGTCGAACCATCAACCACTGGAACCATTGAATCTGCTTCCCTTGGCATTCTTTTTATTATGATTTTTTGGCCCGATATTCCTGTTTTAGGAAAAATGGTCGTTGCGACAATTTTTGCCATGGTAGGCACTTTACTTTTTATGTTTTTATTGCGACGCATTCCTCTAAAATCTGCTCTCATTGTACCCCTTACAGGGATTATGCTAAGCTATATTATTGGCTCTTTAACCAATGCCATTGCAGATTATGAAATGTTACTTCCTTCTCTTCAAGCTTACTTATTTGGCAGTTTTTCGATGGTTCTTGAAGGAAAATATGAGCTCTTATGGCTATCCCTTCCCCTTTGTATTCTGGCCTATTGTACTGCTGATCGCTTTACGGTTGCAAGTTTGGGAGAAGATTTAACCAATAACCTTGGATTGAATTATCGTGTTGTCATGTTTTTTGGTCTTTTTATTGTCGCCTCAATCACTGCTGTTGTTGTCTGTACCATTGGCCGTATTCCTTTTGTTGGGTTGATTATTCCAAATATTGTTTCAAGTTTCATGGGAGATAATATGCGCTATACCGCTCCTTGGGTGGCCATCAGCGGTGCAGGATTGGTCTTAATTTGTGATCTTTTAGGACGAATCATTCATCCCTCTCTTGAAATTCCCATCAGCACCATAATGGGTGTAATCGGTAGTTTTATTTTTATGATACTGCTTTTACGCTGGAGAAAGCGTCTTGGATAGAAGAAGAAAAACAATATGTGTACTAACAACACTTATCATCATAGCATGCACTGTCATTAGTCTTTACATGACGTGGAATATCAATGTTTATACATGGAAATTTCGTCTTACAAAACTTTCCTCTCTACTTCTTATTGCCTATGCAATAAGCGTTTCCACGGTTTTATTTCAAACAATCGTTAATAACCGTCTTCTTACTCCTTCAATTATGGGATTTGATCAGCTTTATATTTTAATAAAGACTGCCCTAATGTATTTTGTAGGCTCTCTTTCTTTGCCCTTTTTGAATGAAGAAGGACAGCTTGTTCTTGAAGCCCTCATTCTTATCCTTTTTTCAATAAGCCTTTTTCGCTGGCTCTTTTCAGGAAGCCTAAAAGGACTTCATTTGACGCTTTTAATCGGTGTTGTTTTAGGCGGATTTTTTTTCAGTTTACGGATGTTTATGCAATTGCAACTAAATCCAGACCAAATGATGAATTTAACCGATATTATGTTTGCAAATTTTAATAAATTTAATACACCGTTAATAGGCTTTGCCACAATCATTGTCTTCATTGTGAGTCTGATTGGATGGCATTCCCGTCATCTTCTTGATATCTTGGCTTTAGGACGTGAAAATGCCCTCAATCTTGGCGTTAATTACCACAAAAGTGCGACAGCTGTCCTTATTTTTATTTCCATTCTCGTATCCATTTCCACCGCATTGGTAGGCCCCGTCACCTTTTTTGGACTGTTAGTTGCCAACCTTTCCTATGAACTTTCTCCTCAAGCAAAACACAGTGTTGTTGTTCCAATTGCAATATTATTGGCTATTATTTGTCTGGTGGGTGGACAATTTATTTTAGAACAAATTTTTCATATGGCAGGACGTTTAAGTTTTATCATTGAGTTTTGTGGGGGAATTGTTTTCTTAATGTTACTGATGAAGGGAAAACTAAAATGATTGAGATCAATCATCTTTCCAAGGCTTACGGAGCACGATTGATTATCGATAATTTATGCCTTCATCTTCCAAAAGGGGGGATTATTTCTCTTATTGGGCCCAATGGTTCGGGAAAGTCAACTCTTTTAATGCTGATAAGACGTCTTTTGCCACACCATAATGGGACAATTCATATCGACGGCTTTGATATTGATAAAATGCCCCACGATATTTTGGCTCAAAAACTCTCAATTCTGCGTCAAGAAAATCCTTTGTCTTTTCGCTTAACCGTGTACGATTTAGTAAGTTTCGGACGCTATCCTTATTCAAAAGGCTGGTATACACATGAAGATAAACAATTTATCGACAGTGCGCTACGCTATCTCGGCTTACAAGATTTACAAGACCGTTTTTTAGATGAGCTTTCTGGCGGTCAGCGTCAACGCGCTTTTATAGCCATGGTTATCTGCCAAGACACTGATTATCTTCTTTTAGATGAACCATTAAACAATCTGGATATGAAACATGCCGTTTCTATGATGAAGCAGTTACGCCGCACAGCTGATGAACTGAAAAAAACCATTCTTATTGTTATGCACGATATTAATTTTGCCTCATCTTACTCAGATATGATTGTTGCATTGAAAAATGGGAAAGCGGCCTATTGTGGGACTCCAAAAGAAATTATGCAACCAAAAATTCTTAAAGACATTTATGATGTCGATATTCAAATCAAAACAATTAATGACATCCCTATCGCTCTTTATTATCGATAATCATAAAGATTTTTTGCGCTTGCATGCACTATAGAATCTGCTAGGGATAGTAAAATTGGCTTATTGGGGAATAGTTTAATGGTAGAACAGCGGACTTTGACTTCGTCAATCTTGGTTCGAATCCAAGTTCCCCAGCCAGTATTTAATGCCAGCCAGTATTTAATGATTGTAGCTTGTCATCGGGTTTTGTATAATTTGAAAGCAGGTTTTGCATCAATTTATTTTTTTCAAAGGATCTGCAAAACTTTCAAGGGTCATTTAAAATCCCTTTAATGCATATTTTCTCTTCCTCTAAAAATTGCAATTTGAGATGATAAGCTCTTGAGCCGGTGCGGATTCTTTGAACCACATGTATAAGATGTGCCAACCTCTTTTATCTTAAATTGGCTAAAGATTTTTCGGATCTGAGACACATCATTGAGAGAGAAGAATTTTTCTCTTGCGCAAGCAAAGCAAACATTGTCTGGTAATCCTCTCGCAAATAAATCCTTTCCATAGTAATACACGTATATCTGGCTCTGTTTATGGGAAAGCCTTATCTAATAGCTATAAACCTATCTAAAGAGAGAATTCAAAAAAGAAAGCCGAGCCAAATGATATGACGCGGCTTTCAGATATTGATTATAAGATTCAAATGAATCATCCACAATGGAGTAATAAATTCATATATACAAAACGTATCATATTGCAAGTGCTCTATTTAGAAATATGAAAACTTATCAAAAGAAACGTAAATGATCGCTATGATTTTGATATCATTCATTAGCATTATAGAATCTATAAACGCTTGGTAACTTTATCAATCCAATCAAAAGAAATGCATCTTAAATGAATGTCTTCTCAATAAGGCTTTCATAAGTATCTTTTCATTTTGCACTCAAATGTAACTTCTTTGCAAATTAACCAGCTCAAATTTGAGTTGGCAAAATCAATCAATCCAATTTTGGAAACGTTATCTTTGGAATAGCCATCTTTAAACATTATAGCTTTTGATACAAAATTGAGTAAAATCCCATGCCTCAGATGTTACAATGGTTTTGAATTTTGCTGCCTCATCTTTTTTTCAATAGGTGCCCCCCAAATTTTGAGAGAGCTCATTTGGTTTCGTATTTTTAAACTGTAACTTTTAAAACGTTTTTTTCTCGCTTGCTTGCGTTATATCATTAAAAGGCTTTCAATTTCATAAGACATAACATTGTGATTTTCATTCTATATTGTGATGATAGTATCTATATAATGCCTGCCTATCATTTACTAACTTTTTAGTAAGCGTTTTTAAAAATGATCTTGTCTTTAAATTCTTTTATGCAATCTTTATGAACTCAATCTATAAGCTTATGATCGTTTCAAACGATTATTCCTTTTAAGGTTGCACTCAAATAAAGAGCAAAACACATCCCATTCTTAAACGTATGCAATTTATGTTATCGATAATTCCAAACAACTGAAATTTAAAACAATGTGATTTGTGCTGTGATAAAAACGTATCATAAAATTTATGATACGTTATGAATGATAACCGCTTTTCATTTCATTTGAATGCACCCATGCGTTATAGTATTTGCATCATGATTTGCTTTTTATGGTCTATTCATCCATGGCAATTTTATATAAAAAATGATCAATTCAAACATGCATAAAAGTATGGATTCTTAAGTGGATTCATACAAAATAACTACACTTAATATATTGATTTTATTAGTTTTTATGTACAAAACCTTTTTAACTTCATAAAGATATCAATTTCCTTGTAAAAAATATTCCTCCCATTCCAATAAAAGGCTCAATATAAGTGCGATGAGGGATAGCTTCTATGATTTTACAAGTACTGATCACTGGCCATGCAATAACGCCGACTGATGTCCAAGCCAATTAGACCGCCTGTGGAAACAGGCAGGTTGTGGGGCTGAATATAGTGGAACAGCACCGAACGGATAAGCCACACGTCGTAAGTAAGCCTCTTAGCGTGCATAGCTTATAGGTTTTGGAAACAGACAATTATTATAATTCAGGTATTATAATTCAGACAATTAAAGATCAGATCTCAAGCTTTTTAATCCAGTGGACAAACACGAATAATATGTCCGTCTGGATCTTTGATTAGGAAGGTACGTCCAAATACATCAGTATACGGTTCCTTCAAAACATTTATCTCAACAGTGGTTTGCTCTTTCCATTCCGCATAGAGCTTATCTACGTCCTCTCCAGTAGGCAACATAATGCCGATTTCTGAAAAACGAGGTGCATTTTCCTCAGGCGTATCGCCCCCAGACCAGAGAGCAAAGAGAGCATCCCCCGAAGAAGCAAATGCAACATAGCGTGGCGAGGTAAACACAGGTTCTTTCTTGAAGATGAATTTGTAAAAAGCCGTAGAGTACTCTATGTTTGAAACGTATACCAACTGTAGGTTTGGGGTAACAGGATAAGTAGGAATATTACTCATAAATTCTCCATGATTTAGTAGCTGTTGCCTGACAGGCATATACCTATTAGAGAATATTTCAACAAGAGTTTGTGATGCCTCCATTCGCGGTGTGCTCTATTTATATGTTTTTATTCGCTTATTGCTATATGCTAAAATATTGAGACCGCCACTACGGGGATTATAATGATATCCCTATCGCTCTTTATTATCGATAATCTAAAGATTTTTTGCACTTGCCTACACTATAGAATCTGCTAGAAATGGTAAAATTGCCTTATTGGGGAATAGTTTAATGGTAGAACAGCGGACTCTGACTCCGTCAATCTTGGTTCGAATCCAAGTTCCCCAGCCAGTGTAGCTTGTCATCGGTGTAGCTTGCCAGCGGGTTTTGTATATTTTGACACTGTAGCTTGCCAGCAGGTTTTGTATAATTTGCCACTAGGTTTTGTACCAATTTATTTTTTTTCAAAGAGTTTTTAAGGGGTTCTCAAAGGGTCTTCAAAGACCTTTCAAAGATCATTTAAAGCCTCTTTTTCTTTTCTGCTCAAAATCGCAATTTGAGATGATCAATCATTGAGTTGGAATCGTATTATTTGAGAAGCAGCGTATATAAGATGTGTTCACCTCTTTTAGCATAAATTGACTGATGATTTTTCTGTATCCTAAGCACATTATTCAGGACATTATTAAAAAGAGAAGCGTTTAAGGAATTCGGTCAACTTGACCAAATTGCTCTTCAGTCTGCAATTGTGCAATGTTTGCACCATTGCTCCTTTTAGGAATTGGGTAAACAATACCCTATTGCTGTACTCATGCAATTGGTGCAAGTTGCACCTATTCCTCATCACGACCGATCAAAGGGTCAAGTTGTCCCTTTGATTTTCTGTCACTCAGAGGTTTCCTTTTCTCCTGCCTCT
>NZ_JBHIPG010000073.1:0-3231 GCF_042195905.1 Bartonella sp. AP331QHHD | reverse complement strand
GTTGCAGGAAAAGCAGCAAGATATTGCGGCTAAAAGTCAGATGCAACAGATGGATTTACAAGGCAAGCAGATTGAATTGGTTATGCGTCAAAAGAGAGCAGAATTGGAAGCTGAATTGATGCAACAGAAGCATGAGCTTGAACGGGAGCGTATTCTTAATGAACGAGCGCAAAATCAAATCATGCGTGAAAGAGCGGCAACATACAGAGGAAGAAGCATTTGAAAGAGGTTAGAGAATGAATGCAGAAATGAACGAAGCTATGAATGAAGATTACAGGGTTGGTGCACCGGTATTTGATGATGAGAGCTCTTTTGAGAACGATTATGAGGTCGAGACGGTTGAGAATAATGATGCGACACCTCCAGAACCGGTTGCAGAGCCCGTTGAAAAACCTTCAGAGATTGTTCCTATAGATCGGCAACATGCAGAACAACAAGCCAAACAAGCCCGTGAAGCGCTTGTCAAGTTTTATGAATCTCAAGCCCAGCCACCAATGGTTGAAGGAGAAGGTGCGCCCCCAGACCTACGTGAGGATCCAATTAGCGTATTAACGTGGATGTTAGATAAGATTCAAAAGCAAGATGCGTATATTAGGGCACAGCAGGATGTTCAAAGGCAAGCCATTGAATCCCACGAATTTAATGATCATTTGAACCAGTTTTTAGAAAGTTCTGTTACATCAATTAAAGATAAATACAGTGATTTTGATGCGGCGGCGGATTATCTTTATGAGACGCGTGCAAAGCAATTAAGTGCTTGGTCATCTGTTTATCCGACTTATGCGCAACGGAGCACGATAGATGCGATTATAGGGGATGAATTGCGTACGATTGTAGCGACTTGCGCCCAAAAGGGGGGTAATCCAGCAGAAGAGCTTTATAGGATAGCGCAAAATCTTGGTTATCAAAACCAAGGGATGCAAGCGAATAATCAAGTAGCAGCGCTTCAAAGCCGGCAGAATTCTGCGCGAACCTTAACAGCATCTGGTGGAGGAGGCATGACAGGTCCTATGACAAAAGACACCCTTGCCAATATGTCAGAGAAAGAATTCAACGCATGGATCTCCAATCCGAAAAATGAAGCCCGTTTTTATGAAATAATGGGTGCAGACCCTGATTAGGCAATCAGTTTTACAACATAATCCGCCTTGATGCGGGTTTTCCACCGGCTTTAAGCCGGTTTTTTTACAGCAAAGAAAGGTGAAATCAATGGCAACAACACATATAGGAACCCATGATCCGCAATCGGTGAAATTGTGGTCACAGAAATTAAGCAATGAAGTTTTGAAAGCGACAAAAATTGCCCCTCTTATTGGCAAAAGTTCAAACAGCATTATCCAGCTTTACAACGAAACCCATAAGAGTGCAGGGGATAGTGTTACGTTCAGTTTGCTAGTCAATCTGTTTGGAGATGGTGTCACGCAAGGCGAAACCTTAGAAGGCAATGAAGAAGCGCTTCAATTTATGAATGATCGGTTGGTGATTAACGAGCTTTTACATGCGGCGCGTGTTGCCAATGATGACTCGATTGATCAACAGAGAATCCTCCCGAATTTACGTAAGAAAGCGAAAGAAGGCTTGGTTCGCTGGTATGCCAATCGTTTAAGCATCATGTTCTTTTTGCAGGTATGTGGTTATACAGCCCGTACGATTAGCGTTGATGGTCGAGAAGTGTATATTAAGCCGGTTCATTATGGCTTTAATGAAATCATGGCACCAAGCAGTGAACGGATTATCCGCCCCGATGGGAAAACCAAAGATGAAGATCTTAATGATAAAGCCAAACATAGCTTTAGTTTGAAGCTTATTGATGAAGCGGTTAAACAAGCCAAACTTGCCAATCCGCAAATTTCTCCCGTCCATGTTAACGGTGATGATGTTTACGTTCTCTATTTGCACCCAACACAAGTGATGCAATTGCGTACCAATACAGCCGCTGGTGAGTGGTTAGATATCCAAAAATCTGTTTATGCGACTTCTCGTGCAAAGAACCCAATCTTTGATGGTTCTCTTGGAATGTATAATGGTGTTGTTTTACGCGAAGCTATTCATGTTACCCATGGTGTTAACTCGACAAATAATACAGCGGTAAAAAGTGTGCGTCGTGCGGTGTTCTTAGGAGCGCAGAGTGCGATTATAGGTTTTGGGAAAAATCATAGTGCAACAAATTACACCCTCAAAGAAGAATATTTTGATTATGAACGTGAATTTGGTGTTGCCGCCAAGACTTTGATAGGAATGAAGAAAACTCGTTTCCAAATGCCCAATAGTGCACAAACAGCGCAAGATTTTGGAACGATTGTTATTCCTACCTACAGCGGTGAAGCAGCAGCGTAATCATTAAGGAGGAAAACAAGACATGGCAGATCAATTACCCCCTCCATTACAGGGCAGAAATCTACATACCCAACAGGTAAGTTTCTTACGTTTGAATATCTTACATAAAGAGAAACATCTCACAGAAAAAATCGGGATATTACCCCGTGGTGCTTTAATTACCTCGATAAAAGCGTTTGTGAAGACAGCGTTTTCTGAGACGAAATTGAAGATTGGCAGCACCTATGGCGGCAATGAGTTTGGCGAAAAAGATATCAAAGCCCAAAATACGCAAGATTTTACACCAACAGATCAAAAGGTTTTTACTCCAGAGGATAAAGAAATGACCCTTTATGCAACACGAGATAAAACCACTGATGCTGGTGAGTGTGTTGTGGTCGTGCAATTTGTGACAAATCATTGAGGGGATAAGACATGGCAGATTATTTACCACAGCCCTTGCAAGGGAGAAATCTTCATACGCAGCAGGTAAGCTTTTTGCGTCTTAATTTTAGCTATGAAGATAAAGAAAAGGTGATGAAGATAGGCACCCTCCCTCGTGGTGCTTTGATTACTTCAATTAAAGTGTATGTCAAGACAGCATTTTCGGACACGAAGGTTAAAATAGGCAGTACTGCTGGAGGAACTGAATTTGGTGAAGCAGAAATCAAACAGCAGGCAGTCAAAGAAGTTAAGCCCACCAATCAGAAGGAATTTGTCCCTTATGATGAAGAACTTACTCTCTATGCTAAAGCTGATAAAACAGTACAAGCTGGTCAAGCAAGTATAGTCGTTGAATTCGTGACTAATCACTGAAAGGTATTTTGATGACACGTCATTATATTCGGGTTAAGACCGGAGGACCGATACCTGTAAAGCGAGATGTTTATCGTCATAAGAGAACACTTTCGCACT
>NZ_JBHIPG010000072.1:0-1601 GCF_042195905.1 Bartonella sp. AP331QHHD | reverse complement strand
TGCTTGAATAATGGGAATAATCCGTGAAGGTTGAATGCCCCCAATAATGGAAATGGTTGCATTGGGAATAAAAATGGTTCCACGTCCTATACGGTCATAGGTGTATGATTTTTTGCCATTAAAAGCTGTTAGATAAAAAGAACGGTCTGATTGATATTCCTTCCGTTCCAAATCGGATAAAAAACCAGATAATTCATCACGAACCAACAAGAGACCACGGGGGTTTTCTTTTAACAATTCCCCAAGCTTTTCGACGGTCACATCGTTGACAATAAGACGTCGTTTATTAAGCGTGTCATCTTCCTCACTTTCTTTATGTTCAAGAGATTGAGAAAGAAGAGCAAGGGCTTGTTCCTCGTCTTGATCTTTGAGTGCTTTGTAGGCTTGTTTTTTCTTTTCTCTTTTGTCTAATTCAATAAGAATATCTTTTGTTTCTTGCTGTTTTTTCTTCTTTAACCATTCTTGACGCCATTCCTCTTGAAAAACATCAAGAGGTGCTAAAGCAGCTTCCATGGTATCTGTTTTCATAGTTGAAGGTTCCCCCACAATGGCACCCCAGAGATTAGGAACAATTTTCCAATTGGCATGTTGTTTTGGAGAAACCCGCACGCCATTTCCAATGACAGCAGACAATCCACATAAAGCAGAAACAGCAACAAAATCGATAGAAGATTGTTGAATATCAGCAACGTCATAAACATAGTTTATTAATGGTGTTGGAAGCAGGAATATTTTAAAAGGCTCGACGGGTAAGAGAGCCGTAGCAATCGGTTGTAATTGCCCCCAACCATTTTGTTGCAAGGCTTGTTCATAAGAAATGGCTTTTAAACAAGTATTTTCGTTTAAAGAGACATTATCGTTATCATTGACGGGAGTATTTTCATTATTGTTTTGTAAATTACTATCTTTCATAGTTTCCCTCTTTTAAGAAAGTAATACGTTATTAAAATCGGTTCCTTTTGGAGCTTGCATCATAAAGACCTCAAAGCCATGGCTATAGGCACGTGCAGCTAGGGTAAAACCTGCTTTACGACCCGCATCATCGCCGTCCATTGCAATTGTCAGACGTCCTTTTGTAGGGGGTAAATTCACACGCATCATGCCACTGGTTGAAAGAGAAGCCCATAAATCAACGGGCTCTGATAACAACCCAGACAAAAGAGCCAGACCGGTTTCAATGCCCTCACAAATGACCAGATGTTTGGGATTGCCTTGACTTAAATGCACAGCACCACCTGTTACAGATCCCAACATGGCTTTTGCTGGTTTTTGGTCTGTTTTGCAGCCATTGGCTTGTAAAAAGGTTCTATGAATGGCGAAAGAGCCAGCGCCCTTAACAAGAGCCACCAACGCGGGCAGTGTAATCCCAGAGGGGTGTGGACACTTGTCGTAAAAGCGTAAATCAGCAGGCAAATCACATGTGATCCCCCGCATACGTAAATAGGTTTCTGCTAAAGTATTTTTGATTGGTTGGCTTTGTTGCCAAATTGCTTTTGCTCTCTCTGCTTTCTGTTTTGCTCGTTTGAGATCAGCACAAAACTGTTTTGAGAAAGAGAGCGTCTGATCATAAGCTTGTTTTCCAAGCAATCCAATTCTAATAA
>NZ_JBHIPG010000071.1:0-3189 GCF_042195905.1 Bartonella sp. AP331QHHD | reverse complement strand
TGAATTGAGTGAAGGGGGGCGTTTTGAAATCAATAGAGATGCCCTTGAGAGAGCCTTATATTGGGAAGAATATCTGATAAGTCATGCAAAACGTCTTTATGCGGCGAATGATACATTAACAGCAGAGCGTGCAAAATTAATTGTAGAGCGCTGTGATCTTTTACCCAATGTTTTTACGGCAAGAGATATCTATAGACGGTGTTGGAGATCTTTAAAAGACAATCAAACCGTTAAGCAAGCTTTAGAGCTTTTATGTCGTTGTAACTATATTCGTGAATTTCCTATAGAGGGGAATGAATTAGGTCGGCGTCCTGATAGACGGTATGAATGGAATCCTTTGGTTAAAAACAACAGCATAAAACAATAAAGAAATCTCTTTTGAAGTCTTTAAGACAACCACGCAAAACTCTTTTTATGGCATTCTCATCAAGGAACTTTTTTCCAAAAGCAAATGATCTGAGTGACCTTATCAGAAGAGTTTTGTCAGTCTTGTCAGTTCTTTTTAGAACCTATATTATTTTTTTAAAATGAGAGAAAATTAAAAACATTATATTTCAATATGTTAGAATTTTAACGATACAACCTATATCGACAATACAACCTTAAATACAATCCATAATATATATTTGTCAGTTTGTGTCTGTAAATTGAACTAACAAACTAGATTATTTTAGTGACTCATAAAATCTATCAAAATAATCATTATGATATTTTAAAAGCACATGCTTCATTTGTCTTTTTCCATAAAATAAACAGCAAATTTCACTATTTTGCTGATCTGATCTCTCTCATGGGCTGCGGATAAACAGCATTTAAAAACTCTTTTGAAAAAATTATCGGCTTTTTTAGCATTTTTCTGCATTTTTTT
Organism: Bartonella sp. AP331QHHD; assembly: GCF_042195905.1. Lineage (NCBI taxonomy): Bacteria > Pseudomonadati > Pseudomonadota > Alphaproteobacteria > Hyphomicrobiales > Bartonellaceae > Bartonella > Bartonella sp. AP331QHHD. Next base: position 2,321 of record NZ_JBHIPG010000071.1, on the reverse strand, counting down.
TCAATTCGTTCAAAATGGATTTAATAAGCTTCGTTTTAATTCTTTTGAAGAGAATTAAACCCCTTATACGAAAACGGAACTCTGTTGTAACAGGGCGTGAACTGGATCATTTGCACGTGAATTATGAAACTGTAAAACCTTATCGCGTAACCTTTAAAAAAGNCTGTTGTAACAGGGCGTGAACTGGATCATTTGCACGTGAATTATGAAACTGTAAAACCTTATCGCGTAACCTTTAAAAAAGGTAATCCAAAAGTTACAGAGATCTCTAATCCAGAAAAATTCTATTACGTGACTGAAATGAAATTCGCAAAAGCAGGTAAAGAGAAAGATAAAACCACTGTTATTTATAATAACAATATCACAATAACAGATATCCCTCTTGACGCTTGTGAGTATATCGTTAATGGTAAATCCGCTCTTGAATGGGTTATGGGGCGTCAATGTGTTAAGACTGATAAAAAGAGTGGCATTGTTAATGATGCCAATCGTTATGCTGTTGAAACCATTGGCAACCCTGCCTACCCTCTAGAGTTATTTCCATAAGTTTAGAGACAATGAAAATTGTTAAGAACCTACCAAAATTGAAAATAAGAGAAACTGAATAACTTAAAAGCATGCTCACATAATGGGTATGATAAACTCATAAGGGGTATAAGGTTTTATACCTATAGGTTCTTATATCCCTTTTATAAATTGCTGACATACAATCTTTAAAAGGATAATTTATCATACGTTATTTAAAAAGAAGAAACTTGCACTTTTAGATACTCTTATTTACATTGCCTTTAAAAGATTAAACCGTAATCTAAAATGAGTGCTTTATTGTTATCAGAAGCTTTATTTAAAGAGGGTTATGTATATTCATTTTCTTATATTACTTATAGGTTTTGAATGTTTCTACCCCCCCAAAACCCTTACAAAACATAGAGCATTAGTTGAATTTATAGGTTGTACTATTGATATAGGTTGTTTTTTGAAAAATTGATAAAAAATAACATATTGAAATATAATGACTTTTATTTTTTATTGAAAAATATGTAAAGGGGGGCGTAAAAAGCACCTCTAAAACTCATAACCATAATGGTCTTGATAGCATTTATTATGATTATAATCCCTTTCTTTTGAAAGGCTTTAAAAGATCACATACTCTCATAAGACATGTTTTAATCATTCACTAAATGATCACTTTTGTCGATTCAATGTACTGACATAAACTGACAAATATATATTTACAGTTGTATTTATTTGTTATGGCTGTTTTAATAAGTTGTATTTTGAAAAATTCATAAAACTTAACTTATTGAAATATAATGATTTTAATTTTCTCTCATTTAAAAAAATGATATAGGTTCTAAAAAGAACTGACAAAAATGACAAAAGTTTATTAAAAGGGATTTTGCTCATCTCTATAATGATCAGTTTCTATTGAGATGTTTTCATAAGTGTTTTCATAACAGACAATAAATCGCAATTATCCTATTTATCATTTCTCTTATGAACATGAAAAATGATGCCATGGCTATAAAGAACATAACAACTATAGAGAAAGCAAAAATGCAAATGAAAGCATTTGTTATAAAGACAGTCCCTATAAGGCTGTTAAGTCTAAAATGTGTTATTAAAAGAAATTAACAGAAATCTTAAAAGCCATTTAGTGACAAAATTGATAGGTTATAAAGATAAAAATACGCATTATGAGAGCCTTTTTAAATATTATAGATGTATAGATTTAAAACATAACGCAATCGTTTCATAAAGCCCATAATATAGCTTTAAACGCATATAAATATAAAAGAAGCAATTCATAATCATAAGATATTATCAATACACAACGTATTTAAAAAAATACAAAAAAATATCAAAAAAAGATAAAATATTATTTGACAATAAATACGTATTTTGTTATATAAATACTCAAGTGATTAACAAACACTTTACGTTAAGCGGATAGGTTACGATACAACCTTTCCTATGTTTTTAAAATACTGGCTGTTTTTTATGTGTTAATTAGCATATAATGACTCTGTCGGGTGTGCTTACATCATACAATACCCTTATGGGAAAAGTGTAAGCAACGGACTTAACGCCGTGTTTGTTAGCGCCCGATGCTTGTTAAGAGCGTCAATAACAAACAATTTTACGTTAAGGATTTAATTATGAAAAATATCTCAAACAACACCCCCGTTATCTCTAATATTGCAAATGAAACCGCGTCTGTTAATCAACAAGAGCCTGCAAAAAAATATGAATTTATTGATGATTGTGAATATATCGATGGTCATTTCTTAACTCGAATTAGAGCCTTAAGAGATTTTGAT
>NZ_JBHIPG010000070.1:0-1601 GCF_042195905.1 Bartonella sp. AP331QHHD | reverse complement strand
GTCTCGGAAAGTTCCTGTTTTAGGGTTGAAAGAACGGTATTTTTTCTTGCAATAGTTAAGCCAATCAGATTCTAATGATTGTTGTACTGGCTCATATTCCACTGTTTGCGGAGCTTCATAAATTATCTGTTCCTGTGGAACCTGTTGATATACAATTTGATGCTGTGGTGCGGTTTGATAAACAACTTGTGGCTGTTCTGATTTTTTAAAAATTTTGCCGAGAAGTGCACCTGCTGCAAGAGCAAGAATGCCCATTGCTAAAGCTTCTCCTGAGTTATTTATATTAATACTACTGTGTTTTGTCTTTTTGCGCTCGACATAATGATATGTCTTGTGTTCAACATGATGGTGTTGTTGTGCTCCCCATTTATGGCTAACATAATGACGCGTGTGGGGATTATCAAAAGAGTGATGTTCACTATGAGAAAAATGGGAGCTAAAATTGTGAGACGGTAAACCAGCCTCCCTTCTCATGTCATAGTTATGATACCATGCCATATCTGCAAGCGTTGGATTTAATGGCATCAAAACGGTTGCAGTAGACATTGCTGATAATACCGCTAATCTGATCACTTTTTTCATAATGATGCTCCTTGTGTAAATTCGTATTTTTCACATCCTACACGTTTCAAACTGAATAGAGACTGAACAATTTTGGACTTTATTGTGACAAAAAAATAAAATTTCATTTAGTTAAAACTATTATCAATACAATAAAATAAAATCATGACAGAATTTTGATTTCAATTAATGTACTCTTCTTAAGCTTAATTAAGCAGCTTGTATTTAGAGCACCAGATTTTTTACTATTGGTTATAAATTATTTATTGATGAGTAATTTTTTATTGCTTGATACAATATGAATTGAACAATAGGTGTATGAACAAAAGTTATCGTTTTTTATTATAGGCTTATGGTGCTAAGATAGAACCTTATTTGTGTGATTGAATACAGTCCTGTTTGACTACTCTCTTGTGAGGCTAAATATTGAGTTCGATATCATATTATAACTGTATAAATATAATATATTGCGGGAACTTTTTTTGATATATGGGAAACATTCTTGTTGGGATATGGCTGTTAGTTTGACAGTATTGGCATAACAAAATGCATTTGACACAAGATTGCTGATGAGACGCCTGAAGGCACGTGGGCGTGCTTGTATTGGTGTAGGGCTTTCAATGGTGTAGGAAAATTGACGTTTGTGAAGATGCACATCGGTAGAGAATTTTTGCATAAGAGCATTTAAATCAAAAGTTTTAACACACTCACTTTCTTCACTACGGGCAAAAGCAAGGTAATCTTCTAACATGTTTTGCGTGTCGCTCACATCTTGTTCAAGCAGCTTGATATCAAAGTCAGTATTTGCTAACGCTTGCTGAAGTTTAAAACGGGTGAGAATGGTTCTTAAATCATGGCTTACACCCGAAAGCATCGTGGTGCGTTGTTCGATATAGTTAGAAGATGGTGAGTGTGTGTATTTTGCTGGACATGAGTTTAGGGTTTTACATACACTGGGGCATTCCCCTGGTCATGTTATTTATTTCAATGAAAAAGAGCGCTTAGCCCTCTTGGGTGATGTTCTCTTTCGTGGTTCTATT
>NZ_JBHIPG010000068.1:0-15291 GCF_042195905.1 Bartonella sp. AP331QHHD | reverse complement strand
GGTATGCTTTGATGCTTACTTCATTCCCCTGATGGCGCAAGTACCCAGACAGTTTCTATATCATTATGTTTTTATTGTAAATAACAAAACGAATTATATCGATGATGTTCTCTATGATTTGAAGTTTTGCTTCAGAAAAACTTTTTTTCATGATCATAAAAAGTTGAGAAAAGTGGATTTCATAAAACCTAGCTTGGTTAAGCTTATGCTAAAAGCACTATGAAGTATGATATTTAAAAATTGTCTATTAAAGATAATCGTTATAAAAAGCTCTATAGCGTTGAGATGTATTATTTGATGCACTCACCAAAACGATCAGCAAATTTTTTCTGCTATAAGAAGAAGAGATGAGGGGGCTATTCACAGGCTTTCTTTAAAGAGGCTAAGGGTACCAAAGTCCATTTTTCTAAGGAAGCACAGCCCATTTCGCGATGGTGTTCATGAATGCTATAACGCTAAAGCCATAGAGTTCCATCATCTTTACGCTTACGAAGGAGCAAGCCCATCGCACTTTGCTAGCTCCCAATGTTTGTGACAAGCCCTTGGTTCTTGAGACAGTTCATGAGAGGACTTCTCAGGCTTTTCTTATATAACTTTTCTCCACACGCCAGCCCTGCTTGTAACGTGCAAGAAAATTTTTAATTGTTTCAACATAAAACAAGTTTGAAATGAGAGAATCCTACGATATTAGGGACTCTCATTCAACATGGAAAACAAAGAATTATCTTTATAAATCAATATACTGTATGGAATTAGAGGGATAAGCATTGTCAAAATGGTTTGCCTAAAAACGGTACATGGACATATAAATGAATCCTTACAGGGTGGTGTTAAGCTAATGGATTGAAGAAACAGGAGGATAAACATAGAAAAGGTATGAAGAGAGAGTTTCTTTTATCATTATCTTTTCCAATGTAGTCTTCTTTTTATTATCTAAAAATACACTTTGCTTAGCTTTATAGACAAATTCGATAATGAATATGCCGCGTGACTCGTGTAAATAGGAGGGAAGGAGATCATTGAGGAGAAAAGAAAAAAGTTTCAGGGGATAAGAATAGTAGCTTACATAGATTAAAAAGGCAGTATGTATACTGCCTTTTTTGTTAAATTGAATAGAATGAATAGGCTATTTACAGACTTTCCTTAAAACTGATAGCGTATCCCTCCTGAAAAGTTTGTTCCGGATATACCAGTTTTTTGCAGCTTTTTTCGATAGTTTATATCACCATGGAGGGCTAAACTGCGAGACAATTTTGCATTGATGCCAAGCCCACCTTCAATAGAAGATCCTGTAGGATCAAGGGGAAAGGTGTCGCCAATCTGTACTTTACCATCATCACCAAAAGTTTTGAGAAAGTTCACTTTTCCATACAGAGAAATGACACGGTTCTTTTCTGTGGAGGTAGTAGTTTTTGTCAAACGTCCACCAATGCGTACTAACCATTGATAAGGTTCACCGATATCAACTTTAAGATTATCAGCATCAGAAAAGGCATTAAAGATTAGACGCTGGTAAACAAGTTGTGCCTGGGGTTCAAACGTGAGGGCTTTAATACCCGTTGTGAATTTTTGACCTATTGTTGTTGAGGCAATTAACATTTTTATATCATCGACTTTAGTGGTACTGTTAGCGATGGCTGTAGAGATATTTCCTTTCCAGATCCCATAAGAGAAGAGTGTATCCATATAGAAACCGCTATTATGCTCTATACCGCTGTAGGCTGTGACTGCCCATTTGTTAAGCGTACTCTTGTCTGCATCTTCTATATTTTGGGGGGTGAGGGATAATTGAGCATAGGTTCCGGTAAGACCCCAATATAGGATTGTATTTTGGCTCTTTTGTGCAGAAGCTGTAAAACCTGCTTGTGTAGCAGCATAGCGAATGTTTGTGTTATAGCCATATTGTTGTGACGATAGGGTTGCGATACTTCCATAGGAAGAGAGAAAGAATCCATTTTTTTTGACGTTATCTTCGATCCCTATAGCTGTTGTTCTCAGATCAGCTAACAGAGTACTTTGTTGAGCCATATCGATAAAACCAGCGTAGAAGAGAGCATTAGGTACGGCCAAATAGCTCGCTACTTGTGGTAAAATAAATTTCTGCAAACGGAAATCCCAGAAATTATCATTTTCTCCCAACAGGTTTAGTGTTTCATTTGCAGCACCATAGCTGGATGTTGGTCCATAAGCGGTAAGCCTATATTTATAAGGTGAACCAGTTGCTTGGATATAACCATTGGCTAATTTGAAGGAATTTTCATCTGCTTTCCCGGAAACTTGAATGAGCGAAACTCCACTGGTATTAGAAGAAGGGTGAAAAGCTTCTGTTATATTATTGCTATCTTTGAAATCACTCATAACATAAACTGTTGTTGTACCTAAGACATCTCCTTGGATCAGAAGTCGATCATTTTTTTGATCGATTATATCAGAGCTCTCAACAGATCCAACATTAAAAGAAATCTTTGCGTCACCAGAAGCATTGTAGACTGCTTGCGTGTCTGGTTTCCCAGAACCTATATGCAATGTATGATAATGGTTTTCTGTCGGCTGTTGAAAAACAATGGAACTATTGTCGAGATTAAGTATAGAAACATCAGAATGAGATCTTTGGGCAATATCAAGTAACTTGCCCGCATCATCTTTTTCTTTTGTGCTAGTGTTTACGAACCATGTTGTATCGTTTTTGAGATCGAAAGTTGTTCTGCTGTTTTCGTCATTTCTTACTCCCCCCTGTAAGAGAGAGTTTTCTGCGGTGAGTGTAAAGATTTGATCAGGTTTTGGCGTATCATGAGTTATACCCACGAATAACCTGTCGGCACTGATTTTTGAATCTTTGAGGTTGAGTTTACCATTTGATGAATTGTTGGCAACAATACCCGTTCCATCTTCGACAAAAAGGTTTGTATTGGTCAGGTTGATTCTTGAAGTCTGATCGTTTTTGGAGTCATCAATGCTTATCCCATTGCACTGTGCTTTCGCAGAAATATCTGTGACATCAATATATCCGCCATCTTTTAAGACAAATGCAGCTTCTTTTGCTTTTACAGTTCCTCCAGTCATTGTGATTTTAGATTGTTCACCATCTGCATGAAGCCCATTATTTTCAGATGTTACTATAACATTATCATTTAAAGTAATTGTGCTGCCTTGCTTGGCTTGTACCTCACCGCCAAAGGAACCGCCGTCCGTTACCGTTATTTGGGAATTATCATTAGCCAAGAGAGCCTTTTGTGCGTTCTTAACGGTGATATTTTTTAAAGTAACCGTGCTTTCCTTATCAGCACTTACACCTGTGGTTATCGGTTTATCATCGCTGCTGCTTGTTATCACGACATTTTCTAACTTGTTGTTGTCACTCTTGCTGTTTTCAAAAGAAGCCCCTGTCTCGGAAACAGTGATAGATCCTCCTGTCATTTGGATGATACCATTGTCTTTTGCCTCAAGTCCGATTGCAGCTTCTTTAATTGTTGTATTGCCATGCAATTCAATTGTACTGTTGGGGCCGTTAGCCCATGCACCTTTTCCATTGCCATCTGCCATTAGAGTGGTATCTATGCCATCAATATATCCACTATTTGCTGCAACTAATGCATTTTTTTTCCCAGTTACAGTTCCCCCAATCATCGTGATTTTGGATTGTGCACCATTTGCATTGAGGCCATATTCATCAGAGGACACTGTAACATTGTTCTTTAAAGTAATTGTAGAGCCTGTACCAGCGTATATTCCATGCTCTTTTGCATTAAAGTATCCTCCTGATACCGTTGTTTGAGAATTATCCAACGCTTCTATACCCACTTTTGCTTGAGTAACTGTTACGTTTTCCAAGATGACTTTACTTTCCTTATAAAGAGCTATTCCTTTTTCCATTAAGTCATCTTTACTGCTCGTTATTGTCACATTTTTCAGCTTGTTTTTATCACTTTTGCTATCTTCGAGAAATAAGCCTACTGTAGGAGCAATAATACCTACTGCATTCATTTTTATTATACCACCGTCTGTTGCCATCACACCGATTTCTTTAGCCTTAATCGTTGATTCTGATAAGTCAAGAAAGCTATTAGGTTCGATAATGCGTACAGTGCTCAACCAGTCGTCCTCCATGTTTTTGCTGTCGTGAATTATTGCTAAATTTTTTCCAATTATTCCACTACCTTTTATCACTATTATACCGCCAACAGTGAAGTTGGATGCTTCCTCAGTTATTCCATGAAAATTCATTAAGATTTTTTCGGCTTTTACATTAGTATGAGCACTAAACAGCGCGATTGTCGCAACAGCTGTACAGGATAGTAAAAATTTTTTAGACATGAAGATTTTCCTTAACTTATAAGCCTCCGCATATTCTCTCCCCGCTTATAAAAAGGATAAAGAACACACAATTTTCATCGGGAGGTTATATTATTTTAACTTTTATATAAAGTATTTATATAATTTTATTATTAAATAAAAAATATTATTTAATAATAAAATATAATATAATTTTATACTTTATTTATTTTTACATTTATATATTAAATTTATTATTTACTTGTATTCTATAATAAATTTTTATTAAATGGTTTTTTATTTTGTAAATAACTATGTAATTTATAATTTATAAAACAAATTATTAAATATAAACTATTATAATTTCAATCACATAATGAATTTAATATTTGTTTTCTGTATATCTAAAATATATTTATGTATATACTTAAATAATACTTATGATGATTGATAAAGCTTTAGCTCTTCTTTATGATTTCCTGAGCATTTTAGATAAATTGAGTACAAAGCATTGTGTTATGTTTGTTATGCCTGATTGGATTTTCTGCGCAAAAAGGTATTTTGCAGCAGATCTTCTGCCGTAAAGAGGTGAAGGGAATTCCTTTAAAGAAAAGCTAGTACATCTACTGCATGAAGAAGAAAGAGGTTTCTTTAAGGAATAAAAAGGACTTTAGCAGAAAAGAAAAGCAGGGTTTATTTACAAGAGGTAATATCAACAAAAGGGCTACATAATATTATAGAAAATTAAAAAAGCTGCACAATACAGAGTTGTGCAGCCTTTCTGTGCAAACGAACGGGAAAGCAACGCTCGCTTTTACACTTTTTTCAGTCTCATACGCTTGTACATGTGCTTTCCTTCTCATGTAGGGCACAGGCTGCTCTGCTTAAAATAAGAGGTTCCGAGAAGAATTTCCTTTCCTTAAAACTGATAGCGTATACCACCTGAAAAGCTTGCACCACTTATACCAGTTTTCTGAAGCTTTTGTTGATAGCTTACATCACCATGAAGCGAGAAATTGTGGGAGAGTTGTGCATTGATGCCAACGCCGCCTTCAATTGCAGGTCCCATAGGATCAAGGTCAAAATCTCTGCCAATATGAATGGTACTATCATCACCAAAGGTTTTGATCAAGTTTACTTTTCCATAGAAAGACATCGGACGGTTGTTTTCAGTGGAAATGGTTTTTGTCAAACGTCCACCAATGCGTACTAACCATTGAGAAGGATTTTTCATATCAACGGTAAAATTATCAGCATCTTCAATGGTATTAAACATCAAATGTTGATAGGCAATTTGTGCTTGTGGCTCAAATGTTAAACTTTCCATTCCGGTTGCAAACTCTTTGCCAACAGTGGTGGAGATACTCAACATTTTGGCATTTTGCAATTTTGCGGTTTTGCCAATGATAGCATTGCCGATATCTCCTTTTAGAATTCCATAGGATAACAGTGTATCCATATAGAAACCATTGTCATGCTGCACGCTGCCATAAGCTGTTAGTGACCATTTATCCAATGTGTTCTTACTGGCATCCGCTATGTCCTTTGGAGTGAAAGACAGCCGCCCATAGGTGCCTACAAGACCGAAATGTGTTGTGGTATTTTGTCCTTCTAATGCTGCGAATGTGACTCCGGCTTGGAGAGCAGCATAGCGGATATCAGCACCATAACCATATTTGAGAGGTCCGCGTTCAGAAGATAAGGTTCCTGTGTTTCCGTAAGTATAGAGGAAGAAACCGGTTTGTTTTTCCTCTTCTTTTCCTAAGACAGATGTTCTGATATTGGCTAAAAGCGCGTTTTGTTTAGCCATATCCGTTAATCCACTATAGAAGAGAGCATTTGGCATGACTAAGTAACTGGCCGTTTGTGCTACAGGGACGATCACACTTGGACCAGAACCAGAATCCGTTTCAAGAATTTCTTTATGTAAGCGGAAATCCCAGAAATTTTCATTCTTTTCATCAAAGAGGCTTTGTGCAACATCGGCTGTACCGTGGCTTGACTCTGGTCCATAGGCCGTTAGCGTATATTTATAAGGCAAACGATTTCTTGTGGTATAGCCATTTACGAGTTTGAAAGAGTCTTCTTGTGCTTTTCCAGATACTTGAATGAGCGAGAGGCCACCTATATTTGAAGGATCAGCAGCATTGACTACACTACTTTCATCTCCTGAATCGCTTTTGATATAAACTGTTGTGGAGCCTGAGACATCACCGTGGATCAGAAGTCTATCGGTTTTTTGATCGGCACTTGCTACGCCATCACTCCAAGCAATGTTGAAGTAAATCTTTGCATTACCAGAGGCGTTGTAGACTGTTTGCGTATCTGGTTTACCAGATCCTATATGCAATGTGTGATAATGATCTTCTACCAGTCCATCAAAAACAATAGAGCTGTTATCGAGATTAAGCGTGGAAATATCAGAACGTGATCTTTGAGCAATATCAAGCAGATTGCCATCAGCATCTTTTTCTTTTGTACTGGTCTTTAGTGTCCATGTTGTCTTGTTTTTTAGATCAAAACGTACAGTTCTATTTTTAGCAATATTCGCTCTGCCCTCTAGAGTAGACTGATCAGCGCTTAAGGTGAAGGTGCCATTGGAGATCGCTTTAACCTCTTTATTGTTCCAATAATTGTCATTTTTCCAAGATTTTGGATCTTCGAAAAGACCATCTCCTAACAATACATCAGCATGGATTTCTGAATTTTTGAGATTTGCTGTACCGATTGATAAAGTTGGAATATCTTCCATGTTTGTGTTAGTAAAAGCTCCAACAAAAATTCCTGTGCCATTTTCAACGTGAATATCTGCATTGGTTAAATTGATTTCACTGCTTTTACGTTTTTGTGGATCATCTGGATAATCTAAATCAGGATTAGAGAGAGCTATAAATTGCAAACCAGCAACTCCTGCTATCATAGAAGTATTCACGACATCAATATGTCCGTTAAATGCCGCCCATAGTGCAACTTTTTTTGCTTCTATTTTATTTTTTATTGTATTCTCTGTTGCTCCAATATAACCATTCGTCATCTTAATTGTGCTATTATTTCCTGCAAAAAGACCAACATCAAAATTTTGAATGATTGTTTTACCATTTAACTTAATTAAACTATCAGTTTCTGCAACGTTTACACCAACGGTCATTGTTTTACTTTCACTACCGGTTATAATTAAATCTCCGCTAATGATTTGACTTCCACCGTCTGCATAAAACCCTTCATCGACATTTTGAATGGTTGTTTTGCCCATTAACCTAACTTCACTACCAGAGTCCGATGTCCATATACCAGTGCGTTCGTTGTCGGAGCCTTCAAGTGCTTCACCACCGATTATCGATAAGTTTTCGCTAATGATTTTACCACCGTTAACTGCTCCAAGGCCGTCCAAAGTATTGTTAATTATTGTATCACCATGCAATTGAATTGTGCTGTCATTGCCACTTACAAATGCACCGCTTCCTTTTCCCTCTGTTGTTAGAGCAACATCTGTGGCATCAATATGCCCACCGTTGATTGCGAATAACGCTGTTTTGTTCGCGGCTACGGATCCTCCCGTCATTATGATCTTAGATCCTGAACCGTCTGCAAGGAGTCCTTCGCCATTAGATGATATAATGTTAGCATTGTTTTTTAAGATAATCGTACTGCTGGCTTCGGCGCTTCCTCCTACATCATGTCCACTAAATGATCCTCCTGAGACCGTTATTGTTGAGTGATCATTTGCAACTATACTGGCGGCTGCTTGAGTCACTGTTACATCTTTTAAAGTGACGGTACTTTTATCTGCTTTTATTCCAAAGTTCAGTAACGCATCGTCTTTATTATTCGATATCTTCACACCTTCTAGCTTGTTTTCACCGCTGTTACTGTTTAAAAAGCCGGCACCAACTAGAGAAGTTTTAATGGTCCCTCCAGTCATGTTTATTGCGCCACCATCGTTTGTTGTAAGTCCAATTTCACTATTACTAATCGTTGTTCCTTCAAGCAATTCAACTACACTGCCTTCGCCATTAGAAAATACACCAGACGATATATCTTCGTCACCTAGAGATACATCTGTAACATTTAGAGACACATTTGTGACCGTAATATGTCCACCATTTTCAGCAACCAATGCATTACCTTTCCCCGTGACGGTTCCTCCCGTCATGCTGATGGTGGAGTTTGAACTATTTGCATAGAGTCCAATGTTATCAGATGATGTAATGTTTGCATTGTTGGTTAAAGTGATGGCGCTGCCGTTTTGAGCAGATATTGTTGTATTTTGTGCATGAAATGATCCTCCTGAGGCTGTTATTGTCGAGTGATAATCTGCAACTAAGGCATTGGTTGCTTGCATGACGGTTACATCTTTTAAAGTGACGGTACTTTTATCTGCTTTTATTCCAAAGTTCAGTAACGCATCGTCTTTACTATTCGATATCTTTACAGCTTCTAGCTTGTTTTCGCTGTTGTTACTGTTTAAGAAGCCAGCACCAACTAGAGAAGTTTTAATGGCTCCTCCAGTCATCTTGATTGCACCATCGTTTAGTGCTTGAAGCCCGAGTGCACTATTACTAATAGTTGTATTTCCAAGTAATTCAATTACACTGCCTTCACCAACAGAAAATACACCAGACGATATATCTTCGTCACCTAGAGATACATCTGTAACATTTAGAGACACATTTGTGACCGTAATATGTCCACCATTTTCAGCAACCAATGCATTACCTTTCCCCGTGACAGTTCCTCCCGTCATTGTGATGGTGGATTTTGAACCTTCTGCATAGAGTCCAACATTATCAGATGATGTAATGTTTGCATCATTGGTTAAAGTGATAGTGCTGCCGCTTTTAGCAGATATTGTTGTATTTTGTGCATGAAATGATCCTCCCGAGATTGTTATTGTCGAATCATTCTCTGCAAATATACCGGCGGCTGCTTGAGTCACTGTTACATCTTTTAAAGTAACGGTACTTTTATCTGCTTTTATCCCAAAGTTCAGTGGCGTATCGTCTTTATCACTCGATATTGTCACATTTTCTAGTTTGTTTTCATGACTGTTACTGTTTAAGAATCCAGCACCAGCTGCAGAAGCTGTAATGGTTCCTCCAATCATCTTGATTGCGCCATCATTTTGGAATGCAAGCCCGATTGCACTACCACTAATTGTGGTCTTTCCAAGCAATTCAATTACACTATTTGCGCCATTAGAAAATACACCAAATGACTTATCGCTATCATTTGTTTTTAGGGTAACATCTGTAACAGTAATATGACCACCATCTTCAGCAACCAAAGCACTCGCTTTTCCCGTGACGTTTCCTTCTATCATTGTGATGGAGGAGTTTGAATCTTTAGCATATAATCCAACATCATCAGATGATGTAATTTTTGCACCGTTTGTTAAAGTGATGGCGCTGCCGTTTTGAGCAGATATTGTTGCATTTTGTGCATGGAATGATCCTCCCGAGATTGTTATTGTCGAATCATGATCTGCAAATATACCGGCGGCTGCTTGAGTCACTGTTACATCTTTTAAAGTGACGGTACCTTTATCTGCTTTTATTCCAAAGTTCAGTGGCGCATCGTCTTTACCACTCGATATTGTCACATTTTCTAGTTTGTTTTCACGGCTGTTACTGTTTAAGAAGCCAGCACCAGCTGCAGAAGCTGTAATGGTTCCCCCAGTCATCTTGATTACACCACCGTTTTGTGCTTGAAGCCCGATTGCACTATCACTAATCGTTGTCTTTCCAAGTAATTCAATCATGCTACCAAGGTCATCAGAAGCTACACCAAGTCCATCACCATTTGTTTTTAGGGTGACAGCTGTGACAATAATATGCCCACCGTATGTTGTCGTTATTGCTTCCTCTTTTGCTGTTACGCTCCCTCCTGTCATTTCGATGATGGACTTTGAACCTTCCGCATAGAGTCCAGCATCGTTATATGATGTAATTTTTGCACCGTTTGTTAAAGTGATGTTGCCGCCGTTTTGAGCAAATATTGCTGCTTTTTCTGCATCAAATGATCCTCCTAAGACTTTTACTGTGGAATCATATGCATCTATGGCAGTTTGTGCTTGCGTCACTGTTACATTATTTAAAGTGACATTACTGTTAGTTGCCTTGATTCCATTGATTAGTGGCGCATCATCTTTCCCACTTGATATCACTACATCTTTCAGTTCGTTTTCTTTGCTTTTGCTATCTAAAAAGAATGCACCAACTTTGGACGCTGTAATGCTTCCCCCAGTCATTGCGATTGCGCCACTTTCTTGTGTTTTTAACCCGATTGTCGCATCATTGATCTTTGTATCAGATAATTCAATCACACTGTTTTCACCTTGAGACAATGCGCCGAATCCACTCTCAATTTTAGTACCCTTATTATATGCAGGGTTATCCCCTTCTGTAGTAGGTGCACTTGTGGTATCTTCCTTAGCTGTTAGAGTACCACCCGTGACTTTAATATGACCACCGTCGTTTGTATACAATGCTGCGTCTTTTCCAGTTACGCTTCCCCCAGTCATTTTTATGGTGGTATTTTCATCATCGGCATGGAGTCCGTTACCATTAGATGAGGTAATGTTAGTACCGCCATCTACAGTAATGGTGGTGCCGCCCATAGCATATACGCCATCCATTTTACCTTCGAATGATCCTCCGGATACTATAACTTGAGAAACGACATCCGCAAGTATACCAGTTTCGGCTTGCTTAACTGTTACATTTTCTAAAGTGATAAAACTTTCGTTGTTTATTTCTATTCCAAAGAGTGATGATGCTTCATTTTTATTATCTGATATCACTACATTTTGCAGTATATTTCTACTATTCTTACTATCATCAATATAAACGCCAGTTTGAGAAGCTGTAATGTTCCCCCCGGTCAGGTTGATGTTAGCGCCGTCTTTTACAGAAATACCGAAACGAACATCAGAATCAGTGCCTTGAATATTTAAGCTATTTAATTCAAGCGCACTGTTAGCACCTTCAACTGTTACAACATATTTATCGCTACCTGTGTCTGTATTTGTGTTTTCATTTCCAGTTACAGTTACAGTACTGCCGGTGATTTTTCCTTTGTTTTTTACATAAATAGTCTCGTACGTTTTTCCGGATATATCTTTTTCTTCGTTGGCAACGTCAAGAGTTTCAGCATGTGCAGTGAACTGGATGTTGAATAGTATGATAGCAGCCGCAGCTGTGCATGATAAAAGGGATGTTTTATACACCAGTATTCTCCTTATGAGAGCCCCCAAATATTCATTTCCCCGCAAACTTCATAAGAAGAAGTGAAAATGGATAGTTGTTATTAATTTCGATAATTGTCTTTATTTGGTAAGACATTTTTGGTTTTTTGTCAAAATTAAAAAATAAATAATATTAAATTTGTATGAATTTACATTTAACACACAGTGTGTTTGTAATTATTTATATTATATAATTAAATTTATTGTAAATCTATATTATAGAAATTATAAATATTATTATAATACTTACATAAGTTATATTATTTTTTTATAAAGTAATAATAGTATTTTCTGTAATAATTCTGCATTTTTATAACTTGTCAAAGTAAGTGATGACGGTAATAATCAAACACTATTGCTAGCACTTTTGATTATTTATACCTTATTTATCATAATATTCTAATATATTTGATCTTGATATCCAAAGGAGTTGGGTGCTCTAGTATAAGAATACATTTTTTCTCCTGTTGGGGATATTTTAATAGTATACGACTAAGTTTTTATAAGCTGTTGATGTATCGATGACATTTGAAAGAGCCAGAGCCCAAGCTTATAAATCTTAATCAATGAAGATGCTTCAAGTTGAAGGCTTGAAATCAACAGTGCTTTTATATCATCAAAGTGCACCTTCATTGAAGGATTATTGCTTTTGTTATTTCGAATTTTTGACATATTTTTGACAATAAAATCTAAAAAATTGTCTCTGAGGAATTTTTTAATATAAAAAATATGTAACGTTTTTATGGTGATAGGTTTATGAGATATAAAGTTGAATTGGTAATCACCGTGATTGCTTTTACTCTCTCTGGTTGTTTTAATCTTGATTCTGAAAAAATAAAAAGAGACAAGAGGCTTCATCATGATGCATTCATGGATTGGTCGATGAAAGAAAAGTCTCTTACAAAAAATTATACTGCTATCATTATGGCTGATCCGCAACCGTGGCGTTTAAACTCTGGTGATGCCAATGGAATATCAAACAGAGAGCCATGGTTAAAGATAAATGAGCAGGTTGCTGGTGTGATAAAAGCGCACAAAGCTGCATTCCATATTGTCAATGGTGATCTGACGGAGTTTGGACAACAAAAAAACTATGATGATTATGAAAATGTTTATAAAACTCTTGGAGCACCTGTCTATGAGGGGCTAGGAAATCACGATTATGCCAATAATGTTGGTAATTGTACAAATCCTCAAGAATTCAGCTTTTACAAAGATGCTTGTGCTATAAGTGCAGTTTCAAGAATGGTATCGGAAATCAAAAAATACCGTAGTCAATTATCGCATTTCAATGCAGATGTTACTGAAAGCTTGGTTCCCATTTCGGGTGGAAATATTCGCTCGATAAGGGGGAGTTTGAGTTATTCTTGGGATTATGGAGATGTTCACTATGTGCAGCTTCACAATTATCCAAGCTATACGGTTGGTTTGAAGGGGCAGTCTACAGAAGTGCAAATCAATAAATCTTCAGATTGGCTTAGGAACGATTTAGCTGCTGCTGATGCAAGAGGTAAAGTGACAATCATTAATTTTCATGATGCGCGTGCTGCTTCCATTGATGGTGAATCCTTTTTTATTCGTAAAAAGAATGCTAAAGATTTGTCGGTCTTTAAGTCAATTATTACCTCTCATAATGTTAAAGCAATCTTCGTGGGTCACACGCATTATCAGTCTTATTGCCGTGCGAAAAATGATAAGGTTTTTGGAAATATCCCTATCTATACAGCTGGTGCGCTTTTTAATGGAGATTATTACCTCATAGATGTGAAAGGCAAGACCATTCACGTTAAAGCCTATAATGGAGAAATAGGAAAACCGCTTTTAATTAAAGATCTTGGTGTTATAGGGAAAGACACCCAATTTTCGGCAAGTTGCAGTAAGTTATAATAGGATTTGTTTCTTTGTCTTAAAGCATGAGGGAAAAAACGTATTATATGTGCGGACTTGAAGAGCAGTAGGAGTGTCTAAATGTTACTTAGAAATAGAGTGAAAAATCAGACATCTTTTTTATATCTTTTTCAAAGCTGTTAAGATTTCAGGTTATACGCTATAAGTGCAATGGTTTAATGTGAACTGAGCTTTAATACAAAGCAGAATAATGGTTTGTTATTCTATTTTTTCTTTTTAGGCTTTCATCTTTGAAGAAAGGGGAGTTTGTCAAGGGTGTGTTCATAATTTGCTAGCACATGTTGTCCAGAATTATCAAGAAGGCTGTTTCTATTAGTTTGTTGCGGTATAATTATCAAGTTATGCCCTTTGTTAGAGTTTATAATATCTACTCATGGGCAACTCTTGTCTTTTTCATAAGAAAAGCTTTTTATTTTGATCAATTTTTTACTTATAATCTTCAAACAATTGATGTTTTGTGATGCTATATAATTTCTCTTGATTAACCGTATGAACTTTTAGTTGTATTACAATTTTATCTTCTTCTTTTATACGTAAGTAAATCGTTACAATAATATGATACAAATATTGGAGTCTGTTTATAGCTGTTATGGTCTCATGCAATTATCCTTAGATGACTCTCACGTGTTTTGGCAGTTTTATCTTTGCTTTGAGAGAGGTGTAAAAAGGGGATTTTAAGAAGTTCCAGTTTAGAAAGAGCTTTTTTGCCCGCGAAAAGCTCTCTGATGCTGCCAAGGCAAGTATGGAACAAGCCGGCGAAGATTTAGCAAGTTGGATTGTCGATGGTTTTATGGCACCCATCACAAAGTTGAGCGATTTTTGTAAATCTTTGCCTAGCCGCATTAAGGAGTGGATTGGGTCGATTGATGTAAGAGAGTTTTTGCCAAGTTTTTTGGGAGGTAAAACGTCCATCCAACCGATTGCACAATTTGAGGGGGCGGGGCATGCCAATTACTCTGCGAGAGAGCAAAGAGACAAAGACCGTTCCCCCATCACACACAATCAAAATGTCACAGNGGCGGGGCATGCCAATTACTCTGCGAGAGAGCAAAGAGACAAAGACCGTTCCCCCATCACACACAATCAAAATGTCACAGTGCATGTTAATGGGGCGCGTGAACCCATGGCCACTGGTCGTGCGGTTGCCCATGCTTTGGCAACGGGCACGTGCCAATGCGCTGCATGGCGGGACAGAATGAGGGGAGGGAGCCTATGAGAGATCCTTTGATGATGTTAGGACCGCATCAATTTTATGTGGACTGGCTAAATTTCCAATCTTTTGAAGAAGAGTTTTCTGCCTCATGGGTTTGTATGGAGCGTTTTGGCAAGGCACCCAGTTTGCAATTTACTGGCTATGGCAATGATGCAAAAACCATTCATGGGGTTTGGTTTCCAGAAGAATTTGGGGACCGGGTAGCGATAGATGCCATCACTACAACTATCCGAAGAGCAAAGCCGGTGCAGATGCTTCGTTGGATTAATGATACGACCTATAGTGTCCTTCTCCATGGATCCGTAGTAATCACCACGATCAATAAAGACCATGACTATATCAGTCGCTCTGGTCAATCCCAGCGCATCCGCTATTCCATTACGCTCTTGCCCTTTTTTAATGGCGGAAAACCACAAGGACAATACCAAGAGAGACAAATCCAAGTGGGACAACCTCTATGAAGATACCAGAAAAACATGTTGTTGTAGAGCTAGAGGATATGAGCCTCGATCTCCTCTGCTTTCACCATGCCATGGCAGTGTTCAGAGACCGGAGGAAAGCTGGTTTACTCAAAGGCTATTTAGAAGCCACACTGGAAGCCAATCCAGAGATTGCCAAATATGGTGTGTTTTTACCGCGGGGCTTAAAGGTCATT
>NZ_JBHIPG010000067.1:0-4586 GCF_042195905.1 Bartonella sp. AP331QHHD | reverse complement strand
CCACTTTCCACTTGCGCAACACGGTACAAATAACTCTCTGGCAAACCATAACGCGCTGCTGCTTGACGGATCGCTTGATCGACTGAAGGACTATAACGGGTCATTTCGCGTACTCTATTGAAGCACTAGGACCTAACCCTTTTGCTACAGCTCTAGAAACAATCTTCAAGCCTTCATCCGTTATCACACCGGCTTTATGCCACTTCAAAGCACTTTGAATCAATTTGGCAATTTCATTGCGCTCCATTCCTTTAACGCCAAAAGTTGCTAACTTCGCTATACCGCGCTCTAGCTCTTGTCTTGCCCGTAGCGCCTCTGGAGCATTCGGGTGGAAAAATATGTTTCGTGCTAATTTTAGAGATTCAGTTGGCCAATGCAAAAAATTTGAAAAATTAATTCCATCAAAAACAGAAAACTCAGGAGTGCCTTCAAATTTGCTAAAAGCCTCTTTTGCTGCATCAGAATAGAATTGCTCCTGATCTACTGCCTTTTTAAAAGTAGAAAACCGTTCCGGTCCTATGGTCCTTTCAAGATTCTCAGACGCAAGATTTTGTTTTAAAAGTTTAGAAAATTCATTAATAGGGTCATCACTTTTTCTGAGTAAATCATCTAAGGCATTTCTCATACCCATCTGATAGGTATTATTTTGTTTTGTCCAATTCCCTTTAGAAAGATTTTCCTTAACTGCATCCCTTTCAATACTCTTTTCAAGTTTCGTGCCTAGAGCTTGTCTACCCTTCTCAAAACTATCTGCAAAATTTTTGAATTTTGCTGCACTACCACGCGCTGCTTGATAAGTAGGAGAGATTTGATCCATTATTTTTACTAAATCTTGTTTGAGGATTTCGTATCCTAAAACCTTCTGGTTATCGCCATGTTTCTTACTTTTTTCGATTAAATCATCAAGAGACTTCTTGGTTTGATCTAATAACTCTATCGTAGGTTTATAGTTTATACTGCTAAACTTTCTATTATAAAATCGTCTAGGATTTATACTGAGGGGGTGTTCCTCTAAAGTCTTAACAGCTTCTTTGAGAGCTCTTTGAAACCCTTTATTTTCAAAAAGTTTATTAAGAGCTGGATAATGTTCTTTTCCTATTGGAATTTGCTTCGCTTGTTCATAGAGATGATCATGAGCCTCTTTTCCTTGCCGTTTAAGTGTCCTGCTTAAAGTATCTCTATGCTGGTATGGAACAATCGTCTGCTCCATCATATCATCAAGACGTTGAACAGAACCGCCTAATCTTTTCTCATGCGCTTGTTTCAAGAGATTATAAACATCTTCATTTGTTTTAGACGCATTCCACAAAGTCTGTCGTAGTTTTTCATTAATATCTGTCAAAAATACTTCCTGAGGTTCTGAGCTAAGACGTTCCGTGATCTTTTGGGGTTTATTATCGTAAAGTTGCTTGGCAACTTCTCGCAAAGCTTTATTTGAAACCTCTTTACGAGCAGGATTAAAATAATTCCTCACGACAGGAGGTGACTTTAAAGCATTTCCTAAACTACGAACTGCCTTAGAAATACCCATACCTCCTAAAGCAGCAACCGGCGTCAAAACTGCCCCACCAACACCACCGGCTAATGCCGAATTCACCGTATCATTGTAACCTTTTCCTGCACCAGAACCATGTAAAGCTCCAGAACCTGCCCCAACAATAGCTCCCCTACCTAAACTTCCTAAAGTCGAGCCTGCTCGCAAAAAATTTAATGCGGGAATACCCAAAGATGCTAATGTTGGTAAAATCGAACCAGCAATATAAGCACCAGAAGACAACCATGGATATTTCTCTTCCAAGGCTTTTTGGTAAGCGCGTTCCTTGGCTACTCTTCTGTTATAAACCTCTACTGCTTTCTTATCACCACGCCAATAATCCGTAAAACCTGCTTCATTCGCCGCTTGTATCTCATCACTGTACCCTGCTGTAAGACCAGATGTACCATGGCTTCTAACAGCATCCCACCACGTAAGATCTTTATCATCAAATGCAAAATCTTTGAATGTTTCTTGAGTATTTGGAATATCTTGAACTGGACCAATTACTTTATATTTCCTAGCCCACTCAGGGAGACGTGATTTATCATAATCCTTAAGTTCAGGATAATTTGTTTCCTTTTGAACATCTTCAGCAATACCAATAACCTTATACTTTCTAGCCCATTCAGGAAGAAGTGACTTATCATAATTCTTAAGTTCAGACATGAAACACAACCTATTTTCTTATAGTCATTCTTTTACCATCGGCATCAATAACAATAAAATCTGCTCCTTTCGGTAAGGCTTCAATTTCTTCTGCACTTTTTACTACAGGCGCATTTGCACTATGTCCTTGCTGTGGAGCTTTAGAATGCGACTGTGAGGTAACCTTATCAACACTCTCTTGCGTTAATTCAATGCTGCTGTCTTCTAGCAATTTCAATACGTCTAATTTCATCTTAGCCAAAATCTGATGGATTTTTTTCAACCTAAACAAGAGCTCTTTATGACCCAAGTCGTACTTTATCTCTCCTAAATAGCTCTTTAAGATATCAAGCTCTCTTTCTGTAAGGTTACCAAAACCAGAAGCACCATTGCGTGAATACCGTCTCATCGTTTCTAAACGGTCAATACCTATACGGTTTTTAATGGAATCAAGCAGTGAACGCATATCACGGTGTTGAGGAACCTTAAAAGAAGCTTGCCAATCAGCAAGATTTCCCGTAGCCCAATCACCATTCTCTTCTATATAATTCATAAAACGTTCAATGTCATGGAGTGTATTACTACTGATAGCTTCACTATTTTTAAGATCTATTGTTTCTCGTAGGCGGTCCATTTCTTCTTTAGATCTAGCATCATAACCGCCGTTCACTTTTTGTAATAGAAAAGCATTCAATGCATCTTTATTCCCAGCCATGAACCGCGCCTCTTCTTCACTGTACCCTTTAGATTTTAGATATTCGACGGTCTGATTAACCTGCCCTCTTTGTTTATCTCCTTCGTTAAGACGCTTCACACCACTTGCAAGCGCATCCCACCCAGAACCGCCTGACGGTGCTGCCGACATACCTGCAAAAAGATCTTGAAGCTTTTTATAAAAATCAGACTGGACAAACTTTTCAAAACCAGTTCGAGTATCTACTGGAGAAGTTTGTGACTGTGGTGTTGAAGCTGCCTCTACTATAGGCGTAAGTTGTTTAATCTCCTGTGCATTAGGGAGTGGTGGATGATTACCAACACCAAATGGTATTTCTGCTTCAGGAACCACATAAGGTTCCTTCTTCTCATGATATACTCCATCCGGAACAATAGTTCCTATTTGAGAAGGCGCAAGAGAACCACTCTCAAACGGTTTATCAATAGAAATTGCACTAGGAGTAGCAGGACCTTGATGCTGCTGTATGACTCTCTGCAACAGATTCATTTTATCAATAGGTCTCTCACCAATCTTCGGAATAACCATTCCTAATAGCTTTCGACCATAGATCTCTTCACGCTTTTGGCGTTCTCTTTCTTCTTGAACTGTAGACCATCTCCTTCTATTGCGTTTTAATGTAGGTGGGAGATGTGTACTATGTTGTATTAAACCATCTGCTCCTATTCTAGACATTCTAACTAAAGGATGTTCACCTTGATCAGGAGGAATAAAAAAACGCGAAATGTTATCGAACCAAGAACTTTTTTCCATTTCTTTCTTTCCTATACACCGAATTTTTTGCCTAAAAATGCGCCAAAAGGTTTAGAAATATCAGGGATACCCATAAAACTTGTCGCAAGACCTGCTACTGTCGCAAAATTCTTCCAAGGGTCGTTACCATGCATCTTAGATTCTGACACATTATTCGTTGTCGTGCCGTAATTCCTTGCAAAGCCATGACCGGCGTTCATAAGCATATTCAACCTATTCCAGCCGCTATTGTCTTGTTCCAGCCAACGTTCTCTATTGGCATCAACAAGGCGTTGATTGTGGGCATCAAGCACACCTCCCCCTTGTATGGCATTGGAATAGGCATTCCCATAACCCTGTAAGAAGTTATTTGAGGCGCCCAATTGATTTTGATTGGCTTGGTCTATCATGGCATTGGCTTGCATCATGCGATCCGCATCACGATTATACTGGTCTGCTGTAGCACTTGTGGACAAAGCACCAAGTTCATTTGCTAATACACCTGCATGTGCACCGGACCCATAACGACCCGCACCTGCAAAAGAGCTGTTAATCGTATCTCTTACACGGTCTAAGCTATTTTGAAGGGCGGCATTAAAAGACGGATTCTGTCCAACCATATCACCAGAAGCCACTCTTCCAAGATTGCTTGCTGTCAACGTTGGATTGTAAATCGTATTCATCAAAGAGCGATTTTGATAATGCTGTGGAATACTTCCAAGACCACCAATTCCATAGCGCGTTTGATCACTTAACGGCGCTACACGAGGACCACCATAAACATTCCCACCCGCCCCTGTATCATACAGATTATACGCATCCGCACCACCTCGCTTAAAGACATTCTGCATCCAAGCAGGAGGGGCACTTGTCTGCACCTGCTTCTGTTCTGTCGTTGCTGGTCTACTGCTCCCCATGTCACAATTCCTTCCTATAATA
>NZ_JBHIPG010000066.1:0-7360 GCF_042195905.1 Bartonella sp. AP331QHHD | reverse complement strand
TCTGTAAACCAAAAGGGAGTCTCTACCTGTGGACTTCCTGCTATTTGGTCAAATTCTTGATTACACTTGTCCAAAGCATCCCCACTCAAACCTACACACTCTTCGTCTATAGCTCTCTTTCGCCTTGTCACGGGCGCTTCAGTAGAAGAAACATCCCGTTTTTTTCGAGAAGAAAGACCTTCTGATGACGCTGGACCTATAAAATGTTCATGCGCTTTTAAAGAACAGGATTGTATACTTGCAAAAGAACGCCAAGGGTCTAAATTGCGTTCATTATCAAGTCCCCGTAAAAATAGCCCCCGAAAATCGGGAACATTAAACGTCGTGGCGCCATCTCCTTCTCCCCACGTCGTTCCTATGACACAAAATAAATCCCAATAAACATACCGTGAATAAGCACTTCCATCACATGGCAACCAACCATCTGGCAAGCGCTCCATTGCAAACGGTCCTATCAGACCGGAAGGTAAACGTTTTAAGGAAGAAACTTTGCTCCTTGTCGGGTTGAGAACTTGCCAACCCGTAAGCTCTTCATCATACACAAGCGTATAAAGACAGCCATCTTGTATCTCTCCTCCCGATAAGGCTAATAAACCGGTTTCTGTCGCCTTATAAACGGGCTTACCAGCTAGATTATTTAAAGCAATTGTTGTCGCCCCAACATTCTTGCCCTTCGCTTTAAAACAAACCGATATGCCATTCTTATACTCTAAAAATGCCGATTGGCTTAGAAGCCTTATCACGCTCGTCTTTTGGTTATTATCAACCGTCACAATCCCTTCAAGCACACCCCCCGTATCCGATAAATACTCACTTACCCGTTGCATCATAAAACGAGCGCTATTATTAACCGTGTTAGGGTGCTGTCCCTCTGACCAATTAATTAAAGCATCAGCACCACCATTCTCAGATGCCGTTAAAGACCAATCATAAATCGTGGACATCTAAACCTCACGTCTTGATTCCAAACACAACACTCATATTAATCGGGCGCGTCTCACTTATACCTGAACTTGCCAATGCAACATCACGCATGTGAAGGTGGGAATGGGGAAAGGCGAGCTTATGGTGCACGCGTATATCCTCTGCTCTCACGCCCAAACGTTCAGCAAGCTTCAATCTTTGCTGGTCATTCAACACATATCCCCAGATGATCGTCATATCACCATGCCAACTCTCTTCCTGATTTTCATCATTCAAAATCGTAAAGGATTGACCCCCATGGTCATGCTTTCTCATTGCGTCATTTTGTAAAGTGCCAAGATAACGAAAGCGGTCTATCTCGCGGTCATCATCAACACCTCGTAAAAAAACACCACGCAAATCGGGAACATTAAACTTCGTCCAACTATCAGCGCCTCCCCACCTGATCCCTATCGCTTCATAAAGAGCAGGATAATCACGACGCAAATAAGCCTTCCCATCACATGGTAACCAGCCATCTGGCAAAACTTGCATCCCAAAAATCCCTATCGTCCCTAGTGGATAAACAGGGATAACCGGCTCTTGCGATAAAGAGAGAGGCGTAGGATTTAAAACTTGCCAAGCATGATCCCTATAAACCAAGCTATAAATGCACCCCCTTTGAAGCTCGCCTCCCGATAAAACACGGAGACCTAATTCCGTCGCCTTGTAAACAGGTTTAGCCGCCAAATCATTCAAGGCAATTGCGGTTTCCCCAACATTCTTGCCCTTCGCTTTAAAACAAATTGATATCCCATTCTTATACTCTAAAAATTGCGATTGGCTTTGAAGTCTTATCAACGTCGTCTGGTGTTCAGCATCAACCGTAAAAGTGCTTTCAATCACACCACTCGTATCCGATAAATACTCACGCACACGTTGCATCATCACACGAGCACTATTATTCAGACTACTAGGACGTTGTCCTTTTGACCAATCAATCAAATCATCACAATAGGCATTCAAGGAGGCATTTAAAGACCAATCATAGATCGTCGACATCTTACACCTCATGTCTTAATCGCAAACAGAACACTCACATTAACTGGACGCGTCTCGCCTTCACCAGTGCTCTCCAAAACAACCTCTTGGTTCTCATCAAGAGTATGAGAACTTACAATGTAGCCCCCTAAATTCTCACGCTCTATGCCCATAAAATTCGCTAGAGAGCTCCCCCCAAACAAGCCTAGACGATAGCCCAACACATCCGTCGTATTCCCATCCCAAAAGTTTTCGTTGCTGGTAAAATGAGACATCGAAAGGCTCTGTCCTTGATGTTGATGCGACTCAATTAAATCTGTTTGCACACTTGCAAAAGAACGCCCCTCATCAATATTGCGCCCTCCATCAAGCCCCCGTAAAAACATCCCTCGAAAATCGGGAACATTAAATGTCGTGGCGCCATCACCCTCTCCCCAAACCGTTCCTATCGTCTCAAATAAATCACCATAATCACGACGCAAATAAGCCTTCCCATCGCAAATTAACCAATCCTTTGGAATCCCGCGCATTCCAAACGTTCCTATAAAACCCGTGGGATAAAGATTGCTTTCTTCTTCTAAAGGGAGTGGGGTAGGATTAACAAGATGCCAATGATCTCCATTATAAAACAATGTATAAATGCACCCTTGTTGGATTTCCCCCCCTGATAAAAGCGATAAACCCGTTTCTGTTGCTTTATAAACCGGCTTGCCATCTAAAGCATTTAAGACAATCGTGGTCGCTCCAACATTCTTACCCATAGCCATAAAGCGCAAAACGATACCATTCTTATACTCTAAAAATTGCGATTGGCTTTGAAGTCTTATCACACTCGTTTGTTGGACATGATCATTTGTAACAATGCCTTCAAGCTCTCCACCCGTGTCTGACAAGTATTCCTTTACGCGCTGCATCATCACACGGGCGCTTGTGTTCACACTGCTAGGATGCTGTCCTTCGGACCAATCAATCAAATTATCCACGCGCGTATTATCCGACGCTCTAAGCGACCAATCATAAATCGTTGACATTTCTCGTGAATCCTAGCTTCTGTAAAATGGTCCGTAAAATGCCCGCATGAATTGCGTCATCAAAGGATTATCATCATCATCACTCTCTTCTTCTTCCGAAGCCTCTTCTTGTGATGCTAATAATGCCCTTAAAACCTCTAACAAGTTGTCTCTATTTCTAATGCCACCATGCGCTGTAGGACTTGCTCTATGAGGCTGCCCCCCATACATCTGTAATACACGGTTGACAAAATCACTTGCACGCATAGCGTTGTTTCCACCATTCAAGCCAACCGCATTGCTCCCAACAATTTGCGCCGCATTGGCATGGGGATTTTGAAGAAGCCGCGCGGCTCCTCCTGCACCTTGTTGATGGGCTAAATACAATTCTGCTTCACTAGGCGCTCTTCCCAATAGACGGCTTAAATGATTGCGATTATCAAGCGTCAACCGCCCCATGGCATCTGCCGCTTGCATGGGATCAAAACGATCCTGCAAACCATATTGTTTGGCGGTGCTGTCTATAAATTGATACAACCCACCCGCAGAAGAACGGGGATTCCTTGCATTGGGATTGCCGCCACTTTCCACTTGCGCAACACGGTACAAATAACTCTCTGGCAAACCATAACGCGCTGCTGCTTGACGGATCGCTTGCTCTACAGAAGGACTATAACGGGTCATCGGTTAAACATCCTCACAACCTCGTTTCCACTTAATCTAAACAAATCAGAAAAACGCTTTTTCACCCACTCTTTCGTCGCATATCCCTTATGATGCGCATTTACCATACGTTGAATCAGATCGACAATTTGAGCATTCTTAATCTCTGTTCCCCCTGTTAACAATTTGACAACATCCTTTTCAATCCGTTGACGCTCTCTAAACGCCGCCTCTTTGAAAGGAATCCAAGCAGCCTTCCCAGCAGCTTTTGCTAATTGTACAGCTGCATCATGTTTACCCGTTGGCATATTGACGTTATGCCTAAATGATATCTTTTCATCCGCTACACGACCTGGTATTCTATTATAAAAATCTGCATAATCGGCTTCTTTTTCGATAACCTTCTTGACCGCAGAAGCTTTATCGGCTCCATAAATCTTTGCAAATCGTTTATACAGATCATTCGTACCAAAAATCTCCTTTGCCTTGGATACTTCATCTTTTGTTTGACCCATACCTTGTAAAAGTTCTGCTCTTGAGCCCTTTTTAAAGTATTCTTGTTGTGCCTTTGGTAATTCATCAAAGATTTTACTGAATTCATCCTTATTAACCGACTTGCTAAGGATTTTGGAACCTTCATCCATGGCATCTAAACGTGAACTATATTGATGATACAATGATCGTGCCTTCTTATATTTAGGCGATATATCATCCATAAGCTCTAATAACTTTTTCTGAATGCCAACTAAGGTATGAACTTTACTATTATCTCCTATCTTCTCGGCTTCATCTCTCATAAGACCAAGTTTCACCTTCGTTTCATGGAGAACTCCCATGTTGGGTTTTTCTTTAAGGAGATTAAATTTTTCAGAAGAAAACGAACTGACTTCTTTGCCACCACTCGTGAATTCCTGTAGCCCTCCTTTATAAGCCTGTTTGAAGTATGGACGCTTCATTAATTCATTAAGAGCACCATAATGCTGTTCTCCTATTGGTGTTTTTTGAGCTATTTCGTAAAGAGTATGTGGTTCTGCTTTCCTAATCGCGATAAGATCATCTTTTAAACCTGTAACATTTTGACGAGGAACAAAGTGTTCATCAGCAGCTTGATGAATACGCTCCCCTCCTCCCAGCGCTCTCTGTTTAGCTCTCTTGGTTAAATCAAGATAAGCCCCTTGGTTTCTTTTCGCGATATCAAAAACAAGATCTTGTAAAAAAGGACTATGATCAGCTACGTAATCGGTAGGAACTGCTTTTTTAAAAGATTCTCCTAGCTCTTCAGAAGCTTCATTGCCTAAATGTTTACTGATTGCTCTTAACGTATCTTTTGAAACACCTTCTTTCGTATGAGAAGGAGAAAAAAGTCTTCGTATTCCACCAAAAGTAGAACCAAGCATACTGCCTACAAGATTTCCAGCCAATGCCCCGCCCATTCCTAAAGTTCCACCAGATGCCGTGGTTTGAAGTGTATTTAAAAGTCCTTCGCCTTCTCCTGCGCCATGTAATGCACCAGATGCTGCACCTACTTTAAGCAAATGAGGTAATGTTGTTTTGTTCGTGATGCCTAAAAATGGACTTGCAAATCGACTTGGGGGTAACTGACCTGCTTTCAAAAAGGCTTGACCTAATTTTGACCCCGCCACATTCCTTGCAAGTGTAGGCGCTACAAGGCGTGCTCCTGAGGCTAACAGTCCTCCCCCTAAAGTCGCAAGGGAAGGGATTGCCGACCCTAAAGCATTTCCAGCAAAAGAAGTCCAATAATGTTGATCACTCATCCTACGATAATAATCACGTATTCTATTGGCTTCTTTCTCATATTTTTCTATGGTTTTCTTATCTCCAGTCCAATAGTTGTAAAGCCCATTCAAAAAAGCACTTATTGCCCACTGATCATCAGAATCACGTCCTGCCGCTGTAATCCCCGCAATCTCATCATCTAAATTAAAACTCAATCCATGCTTTAAAGAGTTCCAAAAAGCTTCACTTTGCGTGATTTCGGGATGTTGGGGTGATGTTGTTTCTTCAAAGTTGGAGGCATCATTGAGAACATCAAAGCGATAGCGTGTTCCATCTTCTAAGGTCACATATCTAGATCGAGACGCATTATTTTGAGAATTATTATCAATAACATCAAAACGATAACGTGTTCCATCCTCTAATGTTACATATCTAGATCGAGACGTATTCATTACAATTTTACCTTCCTCATATGCTCACCAGTCTCAATATCTGTAAATTCAGTAATATCATTTCTTTTAGCAGCTTCTTGCATACTCATCCGAGGTATATTTGCACTGCCTCCTTGTGATGACTGATTAGCAGAGGAGCGACTAGCATCTTCACCTAGTAAATAGGCTTTTGCTTCAGGCGATAGTCTTGAAATAACATCTCTTATTTGATTCAGATTCCGCGTAAATAATTCTACATTCATATCAATGCTTAGTTCACCTAAAGAATGCTTTAGCATGTCAAGATCTTTATCACTGACATTTCCAAGTCCTACCGCTCCTGTCCTTGATAATTGCTTCAGTTCGTCTATACGATCACTTGCTATACGTTCCTTAATTGATTTCACGACTTTATCTGCACCATTTTCTTTCAATCCAGGAACAATGCTTTTAATCCAAGCAATCAGACCTGTTGCATACCCACCTTTTTCCTTAAGGTACTCATCAAGATATGTGAGATCTTTCAATAAAATACTTTTCCGTACTATATTATTTGCATATAGAGCTTTTGCACGTTCAGCTTCCTCATACGATTTACCACCTTCAACCATAATATATCTATATCCACCTGGTGCATTCGGATCTTCCACAAGCATCCTACCGTCATTGGTAAATTGGGAATTCCTATTTCCACCGTTCACTTTTTGTAATAGAAAAGCATTCAACGCATCTCTATTTCCAGCTATGAACCGCGCCTCTTCCTCACTGTACCCTTTAGATTTTAGATACTCGACAGTCTGATTAACCTGTCCTCTTTGTTTATCTCCTTCATGCAAGTTCTTCAGCCCCTTGGCAAAAAGTTGCCATCCAGATGAATTTGGACTAGCCGTTATCGCACCCATAAGAAAATCATCAATATTTTTACTAACATCAGACTGTGAAAAACGAGAAAATTTATCCCAAAAACTAAGATTTGGTTCAGGAGGCTGTTCTTGCAATGGAACTGGTTTTGTTGAAATAGGTGGAGAAGTCTCTAACTGAGGAGGAGTTTCTGATTGTGGAATCGGAGAGGGTTTATTCCCCTCATTATCTATCTCAGAAGGACGAATAGAACCTATTGGAGAAGGAGAAAAAGAGCCTATCTTATATGGATCATTCATAGAAATCGCATTAAGAAAAACTGGTAATTTATGTTTGTCCTTTCGTTGATTCGCTATTGATTGTAGTAAATCTTTTTCTAGTCTGCGTTCGTGTAGATCTTTTTCTAGTTTGGATATGAAACGTCTATCTCTCGGGTCAAAATCTATAAAAACCATTACTTTCCCTTTAACTATTTATTTTTTCTAAGATTATTCAAACTAAACGGCAGCATTTGCTGCCTTTTCCGCAGCCTTCTTTAATCCAAAAAGCACCATCATAGCATTCTGCCAAGGGTCGTTACCATGCATCTTAGATTCTGACATATTATTCATCGTCGTGCCGTAATTTCTTGCGAAGCCATGACCGGCGTTCATAAGCATATTCAACCTATTCCAGCCGCTATTGTCTTGTTCCAGCCAACGTTCTCTATTGGCA
>NZ_JBHIPG010000065.1:0-4151 GCF_042195905.1 Bartonella sp. AP331QHHD | reverse complement strand
TTCCCATTGTTTGATAAGCTCTAATCCTTCTTTCGATATCTTTCTCATCTGACGCTCCATAAAAAAAGCCCCACAAAAGTGAGGCGGCATAAAAATGTTTTCTTATGATCTCTATTGGCTATGCTCTTTGATCAGCTGCTCGACTTCTTCAACACGAAAGCCAAGTTGAAAGAGCGGCGCATAGTCGCTTTCCTGTAATTCATACTGACAACGCTTTTCTACAAAATCACCATTTAAATCAAACGGCATGGTTGTTGTTAGACAAACCTTATGCGTGTCATCTTCAATCCCCTCTTCTCCCTCTCCAAGCTCTTTAACAAAAACCCAATAAAAACGTGTTGCTAAAAGATTCCCTAGCCTTCTTACTGTTTCAACTTTGTCAAAAGAAAGCATGTTCAGATAATCTTCTTTGCTATTTAAATGTTCTGGATAATCTATCATCTCTCCCTCCTAAACAAAATGACGCGTATGGCTACATCCACGCGCCGCAACTTGTTCATTTCCACCATTGACGATCATGGTGGCTCGAGTAAAACGCCCATTATCCGTTGTATTACTCCAGCTACCACCCCCTAACAATGCTCTCATTTCAAACGTATTTTGCGTACGGCTTATGGGTATAGGAAACGTGCCCGATAAAAATTGCCAAACATAACCGCAACCATCCTCACAACCGATATGCGAGATCATTCGACGATTCGCCGTATCCTTATATCCACCTGAAACCTTAGAGGTTGGTTCTTTCTTGCCAACAATATGTGTCTTTTCATTGCTTCCATACATAGCAGAAGCAAACGCTTCATCACTCAGTAAAGATTTTTTAACACGCGTCATATCTGTTACATGTTCGGTATAATTACGGTTTGTTGTTATATTGGTACGATACATTGATTTCGTATTTTCACCCGTCCCTGATTGAAGATAAATATCAACCCAAAGATCTGTAGAGGGGTCATAAACCATACCTTCTGGTGAACTATGCGGACGGTGATTGAGACACCAAACTGAATTGGGTAAAATATCCCCTGCTCTATAACCAGACAATGGATGACCGGAAATCGTACCAACATCCGCACAAAGCGTATGAAACCCTCCTATCTTTCGCGAATTACTCACTGTGTAATTCCTTGGATACGTAGAGTTTTCTGATAAAACAAATTTATGAGACTGTCTTCCATCAGAAACCAAATAAACATAATAATCCTTCCCCGCCGAAATAGAAGAAACGTTTATTATTGTATCTTCCGTATAACTTGCAACCAAAGTATCATTGCCTAATGCCAAGGTTATACGCGTTCCTTTCTTCAATGTGAGTTGTTTTTTCCCTGTTGCAATAAGAAACGGCGTGGAAATTGAAAGAACCGTTAAATTGGACTGTTTCAGTAAATTGTTTACCTCTTCCGCTAGCGCTTTTGCCTGTGAAGCTACTGTATGAGCTGTTGTCGCTGTTTCCAGAGAACTCTTGATACCACTAAGCTCTTTCTTCATTGTATCGGCGGTTGTTTTGGCTTCTTCTGCTGTCCTTTTCGCTCTATCGGCTACTTCCTTGGCTTTTTCGGCTTCGCTCTTGGCTTGATAGGCTTGTGAATCTGCCGACTCGGCTTTTTTCTTGGCTTCGTCTGAGTACATCCGCGCTAAACTTACGGGGGCTTTAAAATTCTCAACCACTTGATTGATATCGATAACCCTACTCCTCGCAGACGAGGCTATTTTCTCTGCATTTTCTGCCTGATTGCGCGCTTGCGTCGCATCATGTCTTGCATAACCAGCAGACTCCTTGGCTTCCTTGGCTATTTTTTGTGCTTCTTCTGCGGCTGCTTCTAAAGACGCGGCTTTCTTACCCGCTGTTTCAGCTGCCTTTTGCGCCTCTCCTGCTATATATTTTGCATTACTCGCTATTTCCTTGGCTTTTTCTACTTCATTCTTGGCTTCATACGCTCGGTCATCGGCTTTCTCTGCTATTTTCTTGGCTTCTTCACCTGCCATTTCTGCTAATCTTGCTATAGTCTTAGCGTTATTGGCTGCTTCATTCGCGTCGTAAGCTTTACTCCACGCTTCATTCGCTGTGCTTTTTACTTTTTCCACCTCACTACGCGCTTGCTCCGCATCATGGTTAGCATAACCTGCTGTCTGTTTGGCTTCTTTAGCTATTTTTTGTGCTTCTTCTGCGGCTGCTTCTAAAGACGCGGCTTTTTTACCCGCTGTTTCAGCTGCCTTTTGCGCCTCTCCTGCTGCATATTTTGCACTATTGGCTATTTCCTTGGCTTTTCCGGCTTCATCTTTTGCTTCATACGCGTAGTTATTGGCTTTCTCCGCTATTTTCTTGGCTTCTTCGCCTGCCGTTTCTGCTAAACTTGCTGTAAGCTTAGCACTATCTGCTGTTTCATTCGCTTTGTGGGCTTTATTCCACGCTGCATTCGCTGTGCTTTTTGCATTTTCCACCTCACTACGCGCTTGCTCCGCATCATGTTTGGCATAACCTGCTGTCTGTTTGGCTTCTTGTGCTATTTTTTCAGCTTCATCCGCTTTACGCTTCGCCTCTTGTGCTATGCCCTTCACCGCTTCCCCACTCACCTGCCCTGCCGTCTCTCCTGAACGCACCGCAGACTCTGCTACCGCTTTCGCTTCCAAAGCTATTCTAGAGGCTTCTGTTGTGCTCTGTTGGGCTTGCTCCGCTTTCGCTATTGCACTATCTGCTGCACTCTTGGCTTCTTCTGCTGTGCTCTTCGCTGCATTCGCAACTGTCTCTACACTTTCGGCTTTAGCTTTTGCATCAGCGGCTGTCTGCTGTGAACTTACTGCTGTGCTATGAGCTGTTTCCGCTAAACTCTTAGCTTCACTCGACTTCGTTAACGCTTCTAAAGCTTTTTGCCCGATCTCATCACCAGCCTGTTTAGCTGTGGTAGCGGTCGATAATGCCGTTTCTGCAATACCTTTCACTTCTTCAGAAATATTCTTGACATCATTGACTAAGGTAAGCGCTGTAGATGCTTTATNAGAAATATTCTTGACATCATTGACTAAGGTAAGCGCTGTAGATGCTTTATCCTTCGCTGCATTCGCTTCTGTAAGCGCATTGGTAGAGGCATTTTGGGCTTCTGTTGCAAGTTGTTTGGCTTCTTCTGAGAGTGTCTTAGATGACTCTGCTATCTGTTTGGATTCTCTTGACTCCGTTAATGCCTTCTCTACTGCCGTTTGTACTTGAGACGCTGTTTTTGTGAGTTCTGTAACAGAAGATGTCGCACCTTCTGATAACTCTTTTGANCTTTATCCTTCGCTGCATTCGCTTCTGTAAGCGCATTGGTAGAGGCATTTTGGGCTTCTGTTGCAAGTTGTTTGGCTTCTTCTGAGAATGTCTTAGATGACTCTGCTATCTGTTTGGCTTCTCTTGACTCCGTTAATGCCTTCTCTACTGCCGTTTGTACTTGAGACGCTGTTTTTGTAAGTTCTCTAACAGAAGATGTCGCACCTTCTGATAACTCTTTTGATTGTTCTGCAATATCCTTGGCATCATCGGCTGCCTGTTTGGCTCCATCTGCCTTTAGACTTGCTTGCATGGCTACAGTCTTAACTTCATGACACGTTGCTACCGCCGTCGCTGCTACTTGCGTCGTCTCTGTTGCTGTTTGTGAAGCTTCTCTTGCTGTTTGTTCTGCACGCGTTGCAATGGTCTTCGATTCATCGGCTAACCTCTTGGCTTCGGTCGATAAATTAACAGCATTCTCACTGCTCTGTTTGACCTCTTCAAAACGTTGTAATGCCGTAGAAAGGGAACCTTTCGTACTATTGATTTCCCCTGAGGCTCTATCGACTGCTGCTTTTGTCTCTTCTGCCATGCGCTTCGCTGCATCAGAAGTATTCTTGGCTTCTTCTGCTAAGCCATTGGCTGTATCCGCTGTCTCTTTCGCAAGGCTAGCCGTTGTCGTCGCTGCTTTAGCTTCTTCCTTCGCTTCATGAGACGTCGTAAGCGCTGTTGTCGCTGTTTGAACTGTTTTCGTCACTTCGCTAAGCGCTTGTTCCGAAACCCTCTTCGATTCTTCTGCAACCTGTTGCGCACCATTCGCACGCGACATGGCTTTTTCTGCTTCTTGACGTGCATTAACAACCTGCTCTAACGGCGCAAAGGTTTCATACGAATACAAAGATGCCGT
>NZ_JBHIPG010000064.1:0-57872 GCF_042195905.1 Bartonella sp. AP331QHHD | reverse complement strand
ACAAAATATAGAAAATCTTCTATAAAACCTCACAGTCTATAGCCTCATCAAATATTATGCTTATCTCTAGATAAATACTGTCCGTCTGTAAAAAAAATATCCACCCTTATTTCAATAAATAAGGGTGGATGTTTTGTTCTATTTTCGTTGTTCGTATTATTTTATTTTCAGAGTGATTGCACCACCTATGCCCCAATGACCACCAGCACTCGTGGCAGAGAGATTAGAGCGGATTTTTCCGTTTTCAGATGTATAACCAGCACCAAGAGCAAATGCGGATTGTCCACGCCATGCGCCGCTACCAAATGAGACACTCAAAGATCCCGGCTCGTCAAAGTAACGTAGGTTGGATACTGCTAGACCAACGGCGGCTGCTTGCCTTGCCTCTTTCCGTACGCTCTTAATGTCATAACTTAAAATATTAAACTTCATATCTGTATATCGGTCAGACCGATCAACAGCATCATCAATGGCATTAATAACAATATTATCCACCCGACTATCCGTATATTTTTTTGCATCATCGAGAACAATTTTCATCTGTTGCTGAGTGTAATCATGTAGTTGACCACCATTCACAGCTTCTTTCGAACCTTGTTCAATGCGACCATTGGCAACATTATCAATCATAACAGGTTCACTTTCGTTGCCACCTTTTAGAGTGATCTTATTGGTTTTTTTACCATCAGCATCTTTATCATAGTTAACTGCACCATCAGAAAGATTATTAACCGTGTTCTCAATATTATCAACTCTGTCTTCAATATTGAAAACCGTTTCACCAATATTCGTAACCGTAGTGGAAATATTGTCGACTCTGTTTTCAATATGCTTAATATCTTTTTCAACGCCAGTGATACGTTCGTTGGTTTCCCAAAGCTGTCCACCATTGACTGCATCTTTTGAACCTTCTGCAATTTTACCATCTGCTACATTGATAATCTTACTTGGTTGACCATCATGGCTAGCGTCATAAGCTTTTTTCTGCTCATTCCAATTTAAACCATTGGACGAGACATTGTTTTCAACACTTTGAATACGGTCGTTTATCTTAGACATACTCTCACTTACGCCGTCAAAAGCACTGGCAACGTTATGATAATCCTTCTTTTCACCAGAGCTCCCGTCAGCCTTGAATTGTGCTATCTTGAAAGTAGGAGCAGTCCATTCTCCATTATTATAGCCAGCGCCACCACCAAAATATGCAGCAAGCTGATTACTCATCAAATAAAGTTGCGAACCATTTATAGCATCGGTTGAATTAGCAGAAATATCTCCATTGGCAAGAAACTTAATTTTGCTATTTTCTTTGTCTGCTCCATGCTGTGCTACAAATGCCTGCTCATCACCGTTCCACAACAAGGCGTCCCCTTTGACTTCTTGTGTAATATCATTGATTTGTTGTGTAAAATTATTGACCACATTCGTGAGATGACTATTCACACTCTTCACATTTGCATCGAGACCACTCAAAGCTGAGCCAACATCATGATAATTGGCTTTTGCCACCTGACCATCTTCAACAATAACAGATAAACTATAGTTTGGTCCTTTAAAAGCACCATTTTCGAACGAGGCACCACCACCAAAATAATTTGCTATATCTCCAGATATTTTATTAATTTGGTTCCCATTGATCGCATCATGCGATCCTTGCGCAATTGTGCCATCTTTAACATTATGGAGAGCAACAGGGACTTGGTTATCCATCCCACCTAAAGTTACGCTACCATAATTAACGGTACCGTTTTCTTTATCATAAAGAACTGCAGCAGCACTTGTAAGATTAATATCATTAGAAATCTTCTCTATACTTTTATCAAGCTGGGCTTTGTTAACAGCTTCATTACCATTCACAGCTGCCTTCACACCAGAAATTGTCCTATCGTTGCCTGCATTATTTGCAATATTAATTAGAGAACCTCCTGTTGCCTTACCTATGGTGATAGTACCTTCATTTTCCTCCTGCTTAACGAGGCTATTTTTTGTCGCATTCGTAATCTGATTTTGGATATTCGTGATAGAAGTATCAACAGCATTAAAAGCAGAACCAACATCATTATGAGAATTACCCTGAATTGTGTAAGTTGGTGCTTTACCATTAGATACATCTGCACCACCACCAAAATATTGTGATGTATTTTGAGAAATTGTTGAGAGATGATTCGTAACAGTGATAACATTCTGATTAGTAGCAAAGAGCTGCGAACCATTCACTGCATCGGTTGAATCTTCAGAAATATCTCCATTAGCAAGAAACTTAATTTTGCTATTGGTTTTTTCCTCTCCATGCTGTGCTACAAATGCCTGCTCATCATTGCTCCACAACAAAGCATCCCCTTTGACTTCTTGTGTAATATCATTGATTTGTTGTGTAAAATTATTGACCACATTCGTGAGATGACTATTCACACTCTTCACATTTGCATCGAGACCACTCAAAGCTGAG
The DNA here is from genome assembly GCF_042195905.1 of Bartonella sp. AP331QHHD. Classification (NCBI taxonomy): domain Bacteria; kingdom Pseudomonadati; phylum Pseudomonadota; class Alphaproteobacteria; order Hyphomicrobiales; family Bartonellaceae; genus Bartonella; species Bartonella sp. AP331QHHD. Next base: position 55,423 of record NZ_JBHIPG010000064.1, on the reverse strand, counting down.
CCAACATCATGATAATTGGCTTTTGCCACCTGACCATCTTCAACAATAACAGATAAACTATAGTTTGGTCCTTTAAAAGCACCATTTTCGAACGAGGCACCACCACCAAAATAATTTGCTATATCTCCAGATATTTTATTAATTTGGTTCCCATTGATCGCATCATGCGATCCTTGCGCAATTGTGCCATCTTTAACATTATGGAGAGCAACAGGGACTTGGTTATCCATCCCACCTAAAGTTACGCTACCATAATTAACGGTACCGTTTTCTTTATCATAANCGAATCTTCAGCAATTTTCCCATCTTTAACATTATGGAGGGAAACGGGTGCTGTAGTCTTATCACCACCCAAAGTTATGCTATTATAATTAACGGTATCTTTTTCTTTATCATAGAGAACTGCAGCAGCACTTGTAAGATTAATATCATTAGAAATCTTCTCTATACTTTTATCAAGCTGGGCTTTGTTAACAGCTTCATCATTTCGCTCTGCAGCTTTTACACCAGAAATTGTACGAGCTTCACCAGATTTGTTTGCAACATTAATTTCTGTACCCCCCGTTGTCACACCAATGGTAATAGTACCTGCATCTCCTTCCTGCTTAACGAGACTATTTTTTGTCGCATTCGCAATCTGATTTTGGATATTCGTGATAGAAGTATCAACAGCATTAAAAGCAGAACCAACATCATTATGAGAATTACCCTGAATTGTGTAAGTTGGTGCTTTACCATTAGATACATCTGCACCACCACCAAAATATTGTGATGTATTTTGACTTACACTTGCAACGTCCCGATTAACCTGCTCCAACTGCGCAAAATTCACTGCATCATCAGGTTCTTCCCCAGCTGCCACTCCTGTAATCTGCTTATTGCCAGCATCAATACCATCCACAGTTATTTTAGCCCCATCAGCAAACAAAATGCCATCATCACTGATAGAGCTTCTCCCAGCGGTAACTCGTTCCACTGTAATATTATTAGCTAGATCAAATGTTACATTATTGTTTTCCCCACCTTTTGTAATCTTAAGGTTGTCACTTGCAGCCGACAAATCTACAGTATCTTGTACACCAACAGCTTTAGCATTTTTACCTCCAACAGATAGTGTCCAACCTTGGTCTACGTATTTTTGTAATGATTTTAACTGTGCAACATTAACGGCATCAGTGTCGCCACTACCAGCTGCCACTCCTACAATCTGGCGCGTTTTTTTTGATTTAGCATCACCAACACTCACTGCACCTAGCGTACTCGCCCATATCATGTCGTCAGAATCTGAAGGGCCTTTAGTTAAAGAATTATACCCGATAGCGCCAGCAGCAACATCAGCCACAGACTCGCTCCCAAGAGCAACACCCTTATGCTCAGTCGCTCTTGCATCTGAACCAATCGCTATCGAAAGATCTGTTTGAGCTTGAGCACCATAACCTATAGCAATTGCTTTTTGTCCACCTGCAAGTGATTTGTTACCGAATGCAATACTATCAACGCCTTTTGCTTTTGCACGCCCACCAATAGCAATCGTATTGCTTGCTACTGCTTCAGACGCAACCCCTATAGCAATACTTGCTTGTCCACCTGCAAGTGCAGCAATACCAAAAGCTTGTGATCCCCCAAACTTTGCAGTTGCAGCCGCTCCAAATGCTGTTGAATAATGCCCCGTTGCGGAAGATCCACACCCAGTTGCAAAAGAATACACACCATAAGCTTCAGGCAGAACATTTGAAAGACCACCGGTTGCTTTTCCCATATATCCCCCCTTACCGGTCAGACCATCATCAACCCAATTAAGCTGAACCTTCGCCCAGTTAAAAGGACGCTTGCCATTAATCTCTTTATTCATAGAAACTCTTTCATATAGTTCCTCTGCAGTGATTTGGTTATTAGTACCTTGATTGCTTCCACCACGATCAACAACATTAAACACACCACAGTAATCCTTATCGCCAGCTAATACAATACTGCCATGGCTAGCGTATTGATAAGACACGCTAGGACCACTTGTACTTTGAACTTTATCACCTGTTATCGCAAGATTTGCAGCAACCACAGGAGAAACACTCGACAAGAGCGCCGCTATAACTGTTCCCAATGAAACAGCTTTAATCAAATTTGGTGTTGAATATTTTTTCATAATACCCCCTCATAACAATAGATTAAAAACACAAAAAAGGTGTGTTCTAGAGCTTTCTTATTTCCCTTGCGTGTTCCTGCTTTTACAGCGTGTTTTAGGACATAAATAAAATTAAGACGTAAGCTGTTGTTTCTGCAACGCCTTTAGAGGGTAATTAGGGGTAGGTTCGTGAAAGTCAATTTGAGGAAGGTAAAAAAATACTTAATATTAGAATGGATTTCATTTTTCTATCAAAGGTTGTGTGTCGTTTTTAGCTTTGATCTCTTTGAAAAAGGTATAATTTTTGTGCCTATTGATCATCCGCTTAGGCATCAGTTTATTTTTCGTGAATAAGCTCTTTTATTTCATTAGAGGATTTATGAAAGCTTTTTACTAAAATGCCCCATCTATATCCTTACTAATGGTAATGTGTCTCGTTGCTGTATCCTATTTTACAAAAATACTCACTGCTACTTGTTCTTTTATTCCTTTCAGTTGTGAAAAATTCACTGCATCAGTATTGCTAGTTCCTTCTGCAACATTTGTTACTTTTTTACTTGCCGCATTAATATTACCGGTGGTTATTTGCGGGACATCAGTAATTACTAAGCCTGTTGCATCGACTTTTCTTTTCTCTCCTAATGTTATGCTTTTCAATGCTATATCATTAGCCAAACCAAATATGAGCTTATTTTCATCGTCCTTATCTCTTTTAACCCTGAAGTTACTTCCTCCCGATGAAAAATTCATTGTACTATCTAGCACCCATATCTTTAGCTGCCTCACCAGAAATAGACTGTTTCCACTCTTTTTTTCTTACGACTTCTTCTAAATCTTGCAACTGTCTCAGGTTCACCGCATCGGCAGATTTGCTATCAGCTGCTACGCCTATAATTTGTCGCGTTATGTTCTTACTAGGAACACCAATATTTACTGAAACTTTCGTACTTTTCCATTGAGATTAGGTGTTTTTAGCCAGTCCTTGCAGAACAGACGTATCCCCAAAAACGCCAGCAGTCCTACCAGACACAGAGCTGTTCCCGATAGCCCCCCATCAACCATCACTTTAGAATAGGAACCTAAAGCGATACTTCCAACCCCTTTTGCTTTTGAATAGAAGCCCATAGAAATAGCTTCTTGAGCAAATGCTTATGTACGGATGACCAAGAGCAATCGAACCATATTCTAAAGCTTTAGAAACAGCTGCTACTACTGTTGAATAATCACTCTTCGAAAGAGTATAATCATTTTCCCCGTGTTCGCTCTTCTTATTATATTCACTACCTATTGCAATACTGCTTTTCTCTAAAGCGTAAGCCATATTGCCTACAGAAACGCTTCATTCTTTTTCCGTTTGCGCTCCACTACCCTAAAGCAATACTTGTGTTTGGAGTACGTTGCATATCTGTAGAGCGTTGCATTATAAAGCATACGTTTAAAACTATACGAAAATAAAAGCTAAAACTGTCTTCTTTTAATAAAGGGTATATTCGTATTTACATTTCTTGAAGCATTTTAATAAATCAAAATAATAGCAATCAATTTTTTAAATCTTTACCATTAAGGTCTTTTATTCTCAAAAAAAGTTGTCATAGGCTTTTTATATTCGGATTTTATATAATTACGGGTGTTTTATACATTTAGAATAGCTTTAGAGAACTCTGGAAGAAAGTAAAAAATTTGCCCTTTTCTTCAATTAAGAAAAAGGCAAATCAATTTTATGGATTTAGTCGTTTATTAGTTGAGTATCACATTAACCCCTGTACTTATACCCCAGTGACCTCCAGAAGTGGTAATTGACAAGTTGGAACCAATATCACCGTTCTCTGAAGTATAACCTGCACCAAAAGCAAAAGCAGATTGACTACGCCATAAACCACTACCAAATGCGATTGTTAATTTTCCAGGAATATCACTATAGCGTAAACCAGCTACTGCTAAACCAACAGCTGCTGCTTGTCTTGCCTCTTTTCGAACATCCTCAACAGCATAACTTAATGTCGAAAACTTCATATCCGTATACGAATTAGCCTCACTAACTCCATCTTTTACAAGATGAGAAACTTGCTCATCCGTATACTTATTGGCATTTTCAAGCACAAAATCCATCTTATCTTTTAATTGACCGCCATTAATCGCTTCTTTCGAATCCTTTTCAATCTTTCCATCGGCTACATTGGCTATTAATACTGGAGAACTTTCATCTCCACCAACTAAGCTAACTTTATTGGTCTTTTTGCCCGTTTTTTTATCTTTATCGTATTGTACAGATCCCTCCGTAACTTTATTTTCAATATCCTTGACCTGATCTGTAATCATTTGCTGAGTTTCCCAAAGCTGTCCTCCATTCACAGCTTCTTTTGAATCTCTGTCTACCTTGCCATCCTCTACATTGATAATCTTACTTGGACTCTTAACACCCTGAGCATCAACATGAGATGCATCATAGCTTCCTTTTTCTTCATTCCAATTCAGACTATTCGAAGAGGTACCTTTTTCAACTTCTTTTATACGATCGTTGATAGTGCTCATGCTGTCATTAACAACATCAAATGCTTCAGAGACATTATTACGCTCCTCTTTATCACCTTTCGTACCATCCTTATTAAAGACCTGAACGGTGAATTTTGGTCCTTGCCAGTTTCCTTCCTTATCATAACCAGCTCCTCCACCAAAATATGAGGCAAATGTCTGTTGAAGAGTATAAATCTGACCACCATTAATCGCATCAGTCGAATCTTCTGATATCTTTCCTTTCGCAAGGAACGTGATCTTGCTGTTTTCCTTTTTACCTTCTTCCTCATGCTGTGCTACAAACGCACCTGCATCATCACTCCACAACAACGCATTTTGCTCAATGTTGTCTGAAATCTCATTATGAAGATTCTTGAAAACCTTATTTACACCGGCAAACGCGGCTGCAATGCTATCATAATCCTCCTCTACAAAGCTTCCATCTTCTTGGAAAGTCATTATCTTGAAACCTGGAAGGACCCAGCCATCACCATCATACTTAGCATCACCACCAAAATACTTTGCTAGCGACTGATTCAGATCATAAATCTGTCCACCATTAACCGCATCACTCGAGCCTGATACTATAGAGCCAGCCGCAAGTGATGTGATCTTGCTTGCTTTTCTGTCATCACCTTTCCCATGCAGAGCGACAAAAGCTTTGTCACCATCGCTCCAAGATAAAGAATCTTGTGCAACTCCCTCTGAGACCTCCTTAATGCGAGCGTTCACATTCTTGATATTCTCATCAAGCCCTTTAAAGGCAGAACCAACATCGGTATGCGGTTTATCTGTTACTTCACCACCTTTATCAATACTAGATAAATTATAAGTTGGCCCTTTAAAAGCACCATCCTTAAATTCAGCATCTCCACCCAACAATTTTGCTATATCCATTGAAAGAATGTGAACTTGTCCTCCATTGATAACATCCGTTGAGTTTTCCGCAATCGATCCGGCGGCTACATTATGGAGCGCAACAGGTGTAGCATCCTTCCCTTTCCCAAAAGTTACATTTGTATAATCAGTTTGATTATCTGTTGTTTTATCGTAAAGAACAACAGAAGAACTATCCGACAGAAGGGTATCAGAAAGATCCTTCAAACCTTTATCAAATTGTTCTTTGTTCACAGCTTCATTGGCTTTTTCTGCTGCCTTTACACCAGAAAGAGTTCGATCCTTACCACCCTTGTTTGCGATATTGATTTCACTACCTTCTACTCCTTTACCAATGTTGATAACATCTTCATTTTTCGTAACAAGCAAATTACTGATTACATCGCTGATCGCAGTTTGAACCTTTGTGAAAAGTTTACCCACACCTGAAAATGCATCTGATACATTCTTATAGCTTGATTCAGCTTCAGTGCCATCATCATTGATAATTTTGAGCTTAAAATCAGGAACTTTCAATTCCCCATCCTTATATTCAGCGTCATCAGAAAAATATTTTGCAACCTTATCGCCCAGTGAATAAAGTTGAGAACCATTTACGGCATCCATCGATTCTTTCGTAATATCTCCTACAGCAAGCGATGTGATTTTACTTGCCTTTCTGTCATCACCTTCCCCATGCTGAGCAACAAAAGCTTTGTCAGCATCGCTCCAAGATAAAGAATCTTGTGCAACTCCTTCTGAGACTTCCTTAATGCGAGCGTTCACATTCTTGATATTATCATCAAGTCCTTTAAAGGCAGAACCAACATCGGTATGCGGTTTATCTGTTACAACACCTTTTTCATCAATATTCGATAATTTATACTCTGGTACTTTAAAGTTTTTTCCATCAAAGGATACATCTCCACCTAAAATTTTTGATAAATCCCCAGTGATTGTGTAAAGCTGGCCACCATTAACGGCATCTGTCGAGTTTGTGCTAAGATCTCCACCCGCAAGACCTGTTATTTTTTTACCTGCAGCATCAATACCATCCGCTATTACTTTGGGACCATTTTCAATAGTTAAGCCCGTTTTATCTAAAGTGATGTCTTTTAATTTTACACTGTTCAATGTGACATCTTGTGCCAAATCAAATGTTATTTTTTTGTCTTTATTGTCTGTTGTATCACTATTTTTAATCTCAAAGTTTTTGCTTCCAGAAACCAAATTTAATATATCACCCGGCTGAAAGTTTGAAACAGCCTTATCATTAAGAGAAAGTGTCCACCCTTGTGCTACAAATTCTCTTAATTTTTTCAGCTGTGCAATGTTGACGGCATCAGTGTCTGCATAACCCGCTGCCACACCTGTAAGCTGTCGTGTTATCTTATTCGGAGTATCACCAACACTAAAAGCTCCTTGAGTGCTCTTCCATATCACACCATCATCCGTTGACTGGCTCCCTATGGAAGGATCATAGCCAACTGCGGACACTGAGTTACGAGAAACAGATTTATAACCCACAGCAACACCACCCTCAGGAAGTACTTGTACATTTGAACCTAATGCCATACTATTTTTAGCTGTTGCAGCTGAAAGTCCACCTAATGCAATACTATTTTCACCAGATGCATTTGCAAAACCACCTAATGCAATACTATTTTCACCAGATACATTTGCAGAACCACCTAATGCAATACCATTGTTAGCAGTTGCACTTGAAAGCTTACCTATAGCAATACTTTCTTGCCCACCTTTTCCCTCACTGGCAGCAATTGTAATGCTCTCCGTTTCGGCATGCCATTTAAAGACACTACCATCGGTAGCTTTTTTAATCTCATTGTGAAGATTTACATAAGACTTACCCACACCTTCAAAGGCTTTGGCTACATTTGGAAAACTTTCTTCTTCAATCTCATTCGTCTCAGGATTTAAAGTTTTAATTTTGAAATCTGGATTATCCCATTGACCATTCGTAAATTTAACACCACCACCTAAATATCCAGCTATATGGGTAGCTACAACATTCAACTGACTGCCATTTACCGCCTCTTGTGAATCTGCACTAAGATCACCAGATGTAACACCCGTTACCTTTTTATTTCCAGCATCAATACCACCGGTGGTTATTTTCGGACCATTAGTAATTACTAAGCCCGTGGCATCGAAGGTATTTGTACCTGCCTTTACGCTCTTCAGTGCAATGTCTTGAGCCAGATCAAATTTTACTTTATTGTCATCTTCGCCCTTTGTAATATTTAGGTTGCTACTTCCAGCAGAAAAATCTACTCCGCTATTCATAAGAACAGTGGTAGCATTTTTATCTTCAACAGAGAGTTTCCAACCGTTTTGTCTTACAACTTGTTCTAAGTCCTGCAACTGTCTAAGGTTCACTGCATCGGTAACATTAGAACCAGCAGCTACGCCTGTAATTTGTCTGGTTATACCCTTACTATAATCACCAACACTAACTGAGCCCCGCGTACTTTTCCATTGCGCCTCGATGTTTGTTGCAGGACCCTGCAACAAAGAAGTGTAGCCAAACTCACCAGCAGCCCTATCGGATATAGAATTTCTCCCTATAGCAACGCCATCATTCACCGAAACCACAGAATCAACACCTATTGCGACACCTCCCTCTCCCTCTGCTTTAGAATAAAATCCAAGAGAAATAGCATGCTTCCTAAGTGCCTGTGCACGATGACCAACAGCAGTTGAACCATACTCCAAAGCCTTAGAAACAGCCCCCACAGCGGTTGTATAATCGCCCTTCGCGGTTGTATAATCGCCCTCTTCCGACTCATGATATTCCGAACCTATTGCAACACTGCTTAGGCCCACAGCATGAGCCATGTAACCTATAGCAATAGTATCCTTGTCTGATGTCTGAGCTTTATAGCCTATAGCAATACCTCTTTCCCCATTTACAGATGCATCAGCACCTAAAACAACAGTGTCATCCGCTCGCGTATCTCGTTGCATCCCAATGCTGCGTTGCATTGACGCGATGCGATCTTTTCGCGAAAAATCAGATGCATCAATAGTCACTGTATCCTGTCCACTTTGAGTGAAAGATTGAGTTGTAGAGCTACTGTCCATAAAAAACTGTGGATCGACGATAAATTTCTTATATTGGTTTTCTGGACTTAATGTGTTGTTTGATAACTTATTGCCATCGATTTTTAAAGTATTCGCAATAGAATTATCATCACCTACCCCAATAAGGGTTCTGGTTAAAAAATTTTTGTAGCCGCTTAAAGCATTAACTTGAGATGTCCGTGCTGTAGTCAATATTCCTATATAATTATTTTTTGATCCATTGAAAGAACCCAAATTACTTCTAGATTCATCGTAACCAGAGATAACACTTTGTGGATATATCCCAGCAGTGTTCCTTATGTTTGCAGAAATTTCTTCTCCTGCATCAAGATCATTCGAAAAAACAGGGGAAATACTGGCTAAAAGCGCAGCTATTGAAGTTAAGGATAGGACTTTAATAAAAGGAAAACGAGAAAATTTTAAATCGCTCGCTGCTAATTTTGTATATAATTTTTTCATAGTGAACTCCCCAATGAAAGAAATAACTATAAACACAAAAAAGACACATTTAAACGCTATAATGCCCTCTAAAATTGGTTTTTCTAAACGTATTCAAAAATTTAGTACCTGACTGAAAAGATAGAGAAGTTGTGTTTTAGGTTTTATGGTTAATGCGTTCTGCTCTTTTACATTTCCTAAGAAAGTAAATTTTTTTGTGGTGATTGGTTTTTTTTAACCTTTAAACTTATTGGTTGTTTTTTGCAAGGGGTAGAGTTAATTTAGCATATTGTTTTATAGCTTCTTCCAGTAAAGTTGAAATACATTTGAATGGAGATTTTTGTCTTAGTAGAAAGTTTTTTAATAGATTTGTAGAGAGCAAAAGGTTTTTTTATCTGTAGAGTGCTACAGATTTTTCAGATTTAAAAATTAAAGAAGAAAATAATAAACTTATAATTTATGAAAAAACTCACTATCTTATTTTGAAATAAGAAGTTCATTTTGTTGAAAGCGTCCGGTCTTTCTGTTTTTTAAACCTGTATTTATCGTTAGCGCTTATCAATTTATATATATGTATTTTTACATACGTAACAACAATTCACCCCTGCCTCATGAGACAGGGGTGAAAAGGAATTTTTATGTATTTTGTTTATTATCAATTCAATGTCATATTGAATCCCGCACCTACACCCCAGTGACCTCCAGAAGTTGTTGCGGATATGTTAGAGCGGTATTTTCCATTTTCTGAGGTGTAACCTGCACCAAAGGCAAATGCAGACTGACTACGCCATAAACCAGTACCAAATCCAACGCTTAATTTTCCAGGTGTATCATTGTAGCGTAAGTTAGACACTGCAAGACCAATAGCCGCTGCTTGTCTTGCCTCTTTTTTCACACTCTCAATACTATAGTTTAAAATATCAAACTTCATATCTGTATATTGCTTAGCCCGATCAACAGCATCATCAATCGCATCAATCACAATATTATTAACCCGTTGATCTGTATACTGCTTGGATTCATCAAGAATAATCTTCATCTGTTCTTTAGTATAATCATGAAGTTGACCACCATTTACAGCCTCTTTCGAGCCTTTTTCAATTTTACCATCAGCTACATTATCAATCAGAACAGGCTCACTGGCATCCCCCCCCGCTAATGTGATTTTATTGGTTTTTTTGCCGTTTTCATCTCTATCATAACGAACAGCATCCTCTTCAATGCCGTCAACTCTATTATTGATGTTATCAACTTTGGCATCAATATTGATAACTGTATCACCAATATCAGCAATCGTATTGGAAATGGTATCAACTCTGTTGGTAAGATGTTTCACATCTTTTTCGACACCAGTAACACGTTCATTGGTTTCCCAAAGTTGCCCACCATTGACGGCATCTTTCGAGCCTTTTTCAACTTTACCATCAGCTACATTGATAATTTTATTCGGCTTTCCATCGCGACCAGCATCATAGGCTTTTTCTTTATCATTCCACTTTAAGGCATCTGAATCGACCTTGTTGATGACATCATCAATACGGTTATTAATATTTGACATATTTTTATTGACGTCACCAAAAGCATCAGCAACATTATGGTGCTCTGTCTCAACAGTCGTACCATCAGCATTGACTTGAACAATCTTAAAAGTAGGATCTGTCCATTTGCCATTCTCATATTTGGCACCGCCACCGAAATAATTCGCAAGTTGGTTATTCGTGGAATAAAGTTGGTTACCTGTAATGGCATCTGTTGAACCTTGAGCAATCTCACCATCTAAAAGATACTTCAATTTGCTGTTTGTTTTCTTACCATCTTTTTCATGACGTGCAACGAATGCTTCTTCCTCATCATCCCACAGTAAAGCATCTTTAGAGAAATCTTCAATTTTCTGGTTAAACTCATTGGATACATTCGTTAAACGTTGATTCACATCTTGAACATTTTTATCAAGACCTGTTAAAGCATCACCAACATTGTAAAAATTAGCCTTCCCTACTTCACCACCTACAATAGCGGATAAAGTATATTTCAGCCCTTCAAAAGCACCGTTAATGAACTTTGCACCACCACCAAAAAACTTTGCAATATCTGCTGATATTTTATTAATCTGACTACCATTGATTGCATCGTTGGAATTTTCAGAAATGCTACCATCTTTTACGTTATGAAGAGCAACTGGTCCGTTGTTCTTATCGCCGCCCAAAGTTACACTACCATAATTAACACTATTATCGTCATTCTTATCATAGAGAACCGCAGCAGCAGTTACTGTCTCAATATCTTTAGAAATCTTATCTATGCTTTTATCAAGTTGGTCTTTGTTAACAGCTTCATCACCCTTCTCTGCCTCCCGCACGCCAGAAATTTTACGTCCTGAACCACCAACACCTGCAATATTGATCTCAGTACCAGCGGTATCCTTACCAATAGTAATAATACCTGATGCACCTCCATCTTGCTTAACAAGACTATTTTTTACCACTTCGGAAATCTTATTATCAATATTTGTGATAGAAGTATTAACACCTGTAAACGCTTCCGTAACATTATGATAGGTCTCCCCCTGAATAAGGAAAGCTGGTTCTATACCGTTCAATACATCTGCACTACCACCAAAATATTTCGATGTATTTTGAGCGACTGTTTTAAGATTATCAGTAACAGTTGTAACCTTCTCATTCGTAGCAAAAAGCTGTGAACCATTTACCGCTTGCGTTGATGTTTGAGAAAGTTCTCCATCTTTTACACCGGAAAGTGTTCTTTCTTGCTTATCTTTATTTACAAGGCTGATTTCAGTACCACCGGTTGCTTTACCCACAGTAATAAGACCATCTTCTCCCTCCTGCTTTACAAGGCTATTTTCTGTTACATTGTTAATCTGATTATAAATATCTGTGATAGAATTATCGACACCCTCAAAAGCATCAGCGACATTATGATGCGTTTTCTCAACAATAGTGCCATCCTCATTACGCTGAGAAATTTTGAAAGTAGGCTCTATCCACTCTCCATCTTCATAACTAGCGCCACCACCAAAATAATTCGCAATCTTATTGCCCATCTTATAAAGTTGAGAACCATTTATTGCATCTGTTGAATCTTCTGAAATATCACCATCCGCAAGGAATTTAATCTTACTATCTGTCTTCTGTCCATTTGGTCCACGCAGTGCGACAAACGCTTTTTCCTCTTCACTCCAAAGTAACGCGTCTTGAGAAAATTTATCAAATTTATCATCAAATTTCTTGTCTACATATTGTATATGTTTATTCACATTCTTGACATTTACATCAAGTCCTTCAAGAGCCTCACCAACATTGTCAAATGTTTTCTGTACTACTGTACCATCTGCAGAAACGGTAGATAAATTATATTGTGGTCCAACAAAAACACCATTTTCAAACGAGGTATTACCACCAAAGAATTTTGCAACATCTCCAGCTATTGTATTAATTTGACTACCATTTACAGCTTCCATGGAGTCTTTGGAAATTTCACCATTTTTTACACCTGCAATGGTTCGCTCTCCCTCAGTACCTGTAATATCAATTTTCGTACCGCCTTTTTCAGCACCAATAGTGATAAGCTTCTGATCTTCTTTCCATTTAACAAGACTATTTTCTGTTACATTATTAATCTGACTATAAATATCTGTGATAGAAGTATCAATAGCAGCGAAAGCATCCGTTACATTGTCGTGTTTTGTATTCTGAACCATAAAAGTTGGTTTGATACCATTAAGTATATCTGTCTCCTCACCACCAAAAAAATCCACTATATTAGTAATATAATTAAACAGTTGATGGCCATTTATTGCTTCTGTTGAATCGGAACTGACTTTTCCAACTGCAACGCCAGAAATAATTCGATCTCTGCCTTCAGAGTTCGCAATATTGATTTCGATACCTTCTTTTTCAGCACCAATGGTAATATTTTTTTTACTTTTACTCCATTTAACAAGACTATTGTCTTCTATCTCAAACTTCATTTTATATAATTGTGAAAGATTAACAGCATCATGCTCATTGCTACCATCTGCGACTCCTGTAATTTTTGTATTGGCGGCATGAATACCACCCTTGGTCATTCTTGGGCCATCTTTGATCATGAAACCGGCATTACTCATTCTGCTGTCCCCTGTTTCTACACGACCAACTTTAATATATTCGTTTAAATCAAACTTTACTTCATTGTTATCACCTTTGGTAATTTTTATATTTGTGTTCTCACTCTCATTATTATCATCGTCTTTATGCTTAACTGCAACAAACTTTACTGTACTTCCTGCTTCAACATCTGTAGCTTCTTCATCTTCAACAGCAAGTTTCCAGCCCGTTTCCATCCCCGCTGTAAAGTCTTTCAGCTGTTTATAATTTACTGCATCAGTATCATCAGTACCAGCTTTCACTTTTGTAATCTTTTTGCCACCAGCATCAATACCTTTCATAGTTATGCTTGGACCACCATCAACAAACTTAAAGCCATCGTTGCTCATAATGCTGTTGCCTGTCGTGACACTCGTGAGCTTAAGAGTATCATTCAAAGAAAATGTAACTTTATTACTGTCTTTTGCAATTTTTATATTTTTGCTACCATCTTCATTTTCACCAGCAACAAAATCTACTGTACTCCCAGCTTTAACATCTGTAGCATTGTTACCATCAACAGAAAGTTTCCAGCCATTTTCTGCAAGTGTCCTTACCTCTTTCAGCTGTTCATAATTTACAGCATCAGTATTGCCTTCTGCCTTAGCTACTCCTGTAATTTTTTTATCACCAGCATTAATACCATTCAAAGTTATGCTTGGTCCATTACCATCAATAAACTTAAAGCCCTCATCACTCATAATGCTGTTGCCTGTCGTGACACTCGTAAGCTTAAGGTTATCATTCAAAGAAAATGTAACTTTATTACTGTCTTTTGCAATTTTTATATTTTTGCTTCCGTCCTCACCCGCATCCGCAACAAGATCTACTGTACTCCCAGCTTTAACATCTGTAGCATTGTTCCCATCAACAGAAAGTTTCCAGCCTGCTTCAGCAAGTGTTCTTACCTCTGTCAACTGCTTATAATTTACAGCATCAGTATCTTCTTCCCCTGCCGCTACTCCTTTAATCGTTTTATCACCAGCATGAATACCATTAACAGTTATGCTCGGCCCCTCATCACCGTCAAATCTAAAGCCAGCAGCATCCATAATGCTGTCTCCTGCTGTGACAGTCATTACCTGAATATCATCAGCTAGATCAAATGTGACATTGTGATCATTATCTTTTTCGATCTTGATATTTTTTGTACCTTTATTGTCAACTGACTGAAAATTTACTGTACCATTTGGACCTATAGCCGTAGCATTTCCACCGTTAACAGCAAGCTGCCAACTCGTTTTGTTCGCGTTTTTCACCTCTTGCAACTGTTTATAATTCACTGCATCGTTAGGTTCAGACCCATCTGCTACGTTTGTGATCTTTTGCTTGGCTGCATCAATACCATCAATAGTCATGCTTGGACCATCATTACCATTAATAAAAAAGCCGTCTACAGTCATGCGTGAACCGCTTTCACCGTTAACAAAAAAGCCATCATCACTCATCGTGCTTTGGCCTGTGGTGACTTGCGTCAATTTAAGATGATCATTTAAAGTAAATTCAATTTTATGCTTATTATCTGCAGTGTTTTTTGCAATCTTTAAGTTGTCTTTTCCCGCTTCTTTTTCACTTTTCACTGAAAAATCTACAGTATTGCCTGAATTCACATCTGTCGGATCGGTATCGTTAGCAGAAAGTTTCCACCCCCCTCCCCCTGCTATGATATCTTTCATAGCTTTTAGTTGCGCCACGTTTACCGCATCAGTATCTTCACTTCCAGCTGCAACCCCTGTAATTTGTCGTGTTAGCGTACCCTTACCAAGACCGCCAACTTCACCAACGCTAAAAGCGCCTGTGGTGCTCTTCCATGCTATACTGGTTTTTGTTGTCCCTTTACCTGTTGCAGGATCATAACCAGCAACCCCCTTCTCTCTATCAGAGATAGCCCCACCACCTACAGCAACACCATCTCTAACAAGCACTTGCGAATTTACACCAATGGCAACCGAATCTTCTTTTTCAGCATAAGCTTGCGTACCTATAGCAATCGCATTTTCAGCATTCGCGATTACTTTTCTGTTAGGATCATTTTCTTCGGTTCTGTCAGAGCGCCTGCCCCCTATTGCAATAGCACCTGAAGCTTTAGCTTCAGCATCTGTACCTATAGCAATCGTATAACTCTTTTCTGCCTTTACCTTTGTACCTAAAGCAATGCTATTTGTACCTAATGCAGTTGCAAGCCCTCCAATAGAAACTGAAGATTTGCCCGATGCTTCTGAGCCTACACCCATAGCAACACTTGCTATACCACTTGCAAGTGCGGAAACACCAAAAGCTTGTGCACCCCCTGCCTTTGCTGTCGCACCTGCACCAAATACGGTTGAATAATTACCCGTCGCTGCAGATCCACAACCCGTTGCAAAAGAATAAACACCGTAAGCCTCAGGCATAGCATTAATGATACCACGAGTAAGTCCCCCCATATAACCTTTAGTGGGATCACTTAATGTCCCATCACCAGTCCAAGTAACCTTTTCAGTGGTCGTGCCATAAGGTTTACGACCATTAAAAACTTTCTCACCAATAAATCGCTCATATTGTTCTTGTGCGGTTATTCGTTGACTTTCACCAACTCTCTCTTGTTGTTTGCCGCCACGACCAATAACGTTGTCTGCACCACAGTAGTCATCATCACCAGCCAACACAACACTACCATGACTACCGTGTAGATATGCAACACCAGTACCAGGTGTACTTTGACTCGTCCCTCCTACTATCGCAAGATTAGCAGCAAAAACAGGAGAAACACTCGATAAGAGTGTGGCCATTACCGTACTAAGAGAGACAACTTTAATTAAATTTGGTGTGGAATATTTTTTTTCTCATAAGAATCTCCTCCTACAGAGTTCAACATCATCACAACGCGCGAAAACACACATGGCAAAACCCTTAGTTTGCGCACTTCAAAAACCAATAAATCAAGACAAAACTCCCCCCTACGATACCGATACTTATCCGGCATCGACCTAAAATCTCTGCAACAACATCGAATCTAGAAAAGTCCCCAACCCTTTTAGCTAGAGGGATTCAAGCTAAAAAATAAATAAAAACACAAAACTTTGAAAATATACTGTTATCTCCATTCAAAAATACTGCGATTTATCTCTTAACAAAAATAGTTTCACTAAAGAGCAATTCTACTTTTCAAATAAAGCGCATCAGAAGAATGGCAAGAGTGTAAAAATTATTTTTTATAAATTTATAAAAATACTTCTCAATAAACTAGCTGTTCTTATAAGCACAAATTTATGATTTTTTAACTTATAGCATAATGTAATAATGACGATTATCATGATAATCTCACTTTTTGTTGCGAGGTAAACTGTTTCAATATATTATACATCTCTTTGAAAGAAATCTGTCTTAAATATAATGATGCACGCTCTGTAAAAAGTTTTAACGTGCTCATCTTATCATCTTCATAAAAAGACAAAAGCGCGCCTATAAATAGTCTTTCGTTCTTCTCTCTTATATATCTGTTACCCTTCTATAGGAACAAAACATCGTCATTGTATTTTCACTATTGTATAAATTTTTTAATATCACAAACCGAAAAGAAGCTGTTTTCTAAACTCTTTCCTCTCACAGAACCCACTGTATTTTCACTGTTGTCCGTATCTTTTCTTCAACCAACAAATATTTCAGGAATGGCACTATATTAGCTTCTTTTTGAAGAAATTTTGTTTGTATTGCTACCCGTCGTTCTTTTTATGAACCGTTTTATTTTTAATCAGAACAGTCTATTGATTTATAATGATAGTTTCTCGTTTTTCAGATCGAATAAGAGACTCGAAGATCGTGAGATCTTCACATTCCAAACTTGGTTATACAGCAGAAAATCAAAAAAGTTTTATTTTTTTTAAAGGCTGTTCATTCGTATCTTATGAAATTTCTAGATGTGCTTTTCAGTTTCGATTTTACGCTTTAAATGTAATTTTAAAAGTGGCAAAGTGGCTTCGACTTCTTCTATATCATTGAGGTTTTGAATAAGCTCTTGCAATCTTCCATAAAGCTCTGCTGCTAATTCCGCAACATCTTCAGGAGAAAGTGTTATTTTTGCATCATGATAGGTCGTATAAACTAAATGTCCCAGCTTTTTCATCAGCCCAGTAGGAATCGCCTGCGGTTTAAAACCAGCTGCTTTCGCCTTTGCCATATCTGAAAACATATCACCATTTCCCGTTACTAGCCAATCTAATGAAACACCACAAATTTCTTGATATTTGGAGAGCGCAGAGGCTGTAGGCTCACTTATACCAGTTTCATAAGTTCCTATAGAGCCAGCAGTGATACCAAGATGTTCAGCAAACTGCTTACGCTCTGTAAAACCAAGAGCGTGACGCACTTTACGAAAACGTTTTGCCAACTCAGTTTTAGGTTTTGCTTCCGGACGAGCCAAAAAAAACACTCCAAAATCAATATAATTGTTGACTAAATAATTATATTGATTTATATCTATCATTACTGCCCCTTAAGAAGAGCAGTTATCACATACATAACCCCACAAAAACGGATGTTACAGCATCCATTTAAGCAGGAGCGAAAATTATGACAATTACAAAAAATGCAATCGCCGTGGTATTTTTCTGAGCTGCGCCCCTGTAATATAACCTTGGAAAAACTCAAGCCTATCAGAGGCTATTTTCCAGAGTCAAAAACATTTGGACACAGGCCAATGAAAAAACTAAATGCGCCACTGCCAACTCTATCAGTTTGCATGCCAAGCCAATTCTTGCCAACTGCTTTCTCAAAAGTTGCAGTCATATTCTTTCAAAAGCAAAAAGCCTAATACGATTCTCTTCATTTCATGCTGTGTAATATACCACTGAAATCTTATTACAAAAATATGCTAATGTATTTCCCATAGGTTTTTATAAGGTAAAAAGTTTATCAATGTCTAAAAATCAATATAAAATAGGCGAAATAATTGGTATTCTACAAAAAATGAGATTATCACTCGTTATTAAAAAGTTAGACGTTTACAAACCCTGTTTGCTTATTTTATATATTAATAGCACTGATTTAGCTGTAACTGGCAATAGAGATTTCAGGGTGTTTGGTTTATCGTCAGAATACTCTTCCTCTACGCATATTAAAAGCCTTTTGGCAATGTATTTTAAATGCTATAAATTCTATAGCAAACACATTGCCATCCATATTTACAATTGGGCGCTTCAAAATCTTGGAGTAATAAAATCTTTAATAGGCTTTGATTTAAAAGCGCGTATTTTGCAGAAAATTGACAAAACCATGAGGTTCGTATACATGGCAATTTTAAGTGATGATAGTGGAGTGATACTTAAAAAAGCTGCATGGAAACCCGCAACGTTGAGGAATTAAGCATGACCTCTTTATGCGATAAAGAATTATCTGATACACTGGTTGGTCTTTATGACGACTATCAACGCGGTTTCGACATTGGAGAAGAGCTTAAACTGTGCGTGGATTTGGCGTTATCTCTTGAATTGGAACTCAGTATTCACCGTTTAAGTGAAACAGATGCTGTTTTAAAAAAAGAGATTGTGCAAACCTTGCATCGTCGTAGAAATACTCATTCCAATGAAGATGAAATTGATACAATTTTTCATATGGATTTTGAAAAACAAAAATAATACAATACTCTCCCCATATGATACGATATTACCTCATCGCTTTACTTTCTGCTACGCTTAAACAAAAAACTTTCAAGAAGATTTAAAGTGTTACGTTTTCGTCTTCTTAACAACAGTGAGATGAATTAAAGAAACGCATCAATTCTTTTAGATCATTATCAAAAAATAGAGAGTATTCTCTAGCATACATCAATTTATGCTTTGTTCATTAAGCACCAACTTTTACATTTTCTCAACTCTCCTTTAAAAGCAAAATATGAAATGTGCTGCAGCGTAAATGTTTAAAAATAGCGTATATTGACCACTCTTAAACGTAATTTATTGTTTTTCATGTTTATAAAACAGCACTATGAGTATTCCAACAAACGCAACAATGCTTTGAAAAAAATATATCGATTGAGGTGATATGTTACTGTTATCGCTTGCCATGATGAGATAGACTCCGAGGATCAAGCATCCAGAGATACCATTAAAACTTGCCTGCAATCTTCCTTGGTATTCAGGATCACAAGAGAGTTGTGATAAAGAAATCGAAAGAGCCCAACTCGAAAGTCCAAATCCAATCATAAAGTAAACAGGAAAAACAACAAAATTGTGTGTATTAACAGATAAAATAGCGAGGCCAATAGCCATAAAAGCTAATAAAATGGCTAATGTTTTCCTGATAGATAAAACTTTACAAAGAAGTGGTGAAAAAAACGCACCTGTCAATACACCCATAGAATAAAGCACCTCAAATATTGCAAAGGTCCTGTTATCCGCATGTAAAACCTCTTGTATATAAGGAACGAGAATAACAGGAATGGTCATCAAAAGAGTCATAATAATCATCTGGCTTATATAAGGTACAAAAAGAGCCGGATTCTGTTTAAAATAATGAAGGGATGCTGTATAATTTTCCCACCAATTTTGCTGGTTTTGTTTTTTAGATCTTCGGTTTTTAGGTACCTTCATTGCAAAATTAAATAAACCAGCAATGATAAAGAATATACCACCTATTAGAAGAGTTCCTTTTGTTCCTGCATAGGACAGTATAAATCCACTTAAGCCCATACCTACGATAGTGCCAAGTTCATAAACCATATCGATGGTTGCATTTGCATTGATGAGCTGTTCCTTCAGCACAATACTTTGAATTAAAGAAATAGCTGATGGCATATAAAAAGGAATAAAAATACCCAAAAGAGCAGATAAGACCATCAATTCAATTTCTATACCAAAATGCCAAAGCATTACCCAGCCCACGATTACCAAACCTCTCACAAGATTTGAAATAATAATCTGCGTTTTACGGTTATATTTATCTGCCAATATGCCAAAAATAGGCGCAAAAATAATGCCAGGCGTCCAAAGAAAAAGCATCATCAACGCTACACCACGGATTGAGCCCGTCTGATTGTAAGCGATCCATGACAATGTAATATAATTTAGTCCACTTCCAAATGTAGCAAATAAGCCGCTCAAAGTAAAATAGAGAAAAGTTCTATTTTCAAATAAAGCAATGCGTTCCTTCAAATTTGAAGTGAACATAAATTATCCTCTAAAATGAATACCAGTCGATATGCATGATACATCCTGTTTAAAAACAGGCATTCTTACAATTTTTATTTTAGATCATTAAATTTAAGAAAGCAAAATTTCTTTTTTGAGGCTTTTACAATCTTTGTGCTGTTTTATGATTAATTCTTCTATGAAAACGGAACATTTATGGACAAAAACAAAATTAATATTTTATGTGCGTTTTATTCAGAAGCTACACCTTTATACATATGTGAAACAATTTTACGGTATGGAAGCTTCACTCACATTATTGTCCTTATTATTCTGTGCACTAAAATATGCTCGAGTATATTCCTCCATGTCGTTCTTCTATCACCACACTTCGTCTCTAAAAGAATAAACATACTATTATCTTCACAATAAATACTGCTAACTTTTCTACTCCCCTTCTCTAAATCTTTTAAAACAAGCCCATTACAGTTAGTTTTCTAATTAAAATATATAACGTGATATTTTTCCTGAGCAGTTAAATTATTGCAATCACATCTCTAAAGTTTCAGATTTAGAGTACGAATACATAAAGGAGGATCTATCGTGGATAAATTGATTAATAAATGATTTTATTCATAATCAAAAACAAACCTTATCTATATGATGTCGTATTTGATGATGAATTAAAGAAACAGAAGCAGTTCCATCAATTGTTATAAACCGCTCATCTATTTCTGATAAAACTTTGTATACTTTGTAAACTTTTTCAATAAAAGAGAGTTTTTCTTCGTATTTTAAGTTTAAACCATCCCTTTTCTGCAACCGTTCCAGTATAGTAATGGGCGGTAAATGAAGATAAAATGTAATATGAGGTCTTGGAATAGATTGATTTAATTTAACGACACTTTCAACAGAAAGCTCTCGAGCATAAAAATAAGCAAGACTAGAATAAACATATCGATCGCTAATTAATAAATTTTGCAATGACGTTAAGGAAGGTTCAATAATTTCAAGCGTATGTTTGCGTCTATCTGTCGCTGCTAAAAGTGCTAAAAGCAACGGATCAATTGCTTTTCCAGTATCTAAGTAATCTCTAATTTCTGGATTATTTCTATACCAATAACTGGGTTGAAAAGTTTGTATTATATGTTTTTCTGTTGAGTAATGGCGAGCAATTTCTTTGAAGACCGCATGGAGTTATAAACTTTTTTATCAAGATACATTTTGTCTATATACTTTCCATAAGTTAAATTGTTTTATATCTGAAATCTCTTAATGTTTAATAAGGTGTTTTTTAACTCGTCTCTAAACAGAAAAACACAATACTCCCGCATTTTGTATAACTTATTAACTTTATGATAAATGGCGGTATATAGACTTAGTTTTAAGATAATGTTATATTTTAGACAACTTAAAATGAGATTAAGTATTTGTAAAAAATATATTTTTTTGTTCACACTCCATAACCTGTCATTTTTTGACGAATTCTAGTAGAGTTTCTGAGGATTACTCCTATAGCGTCGTGTAAGTGTATAGAAATGAGTTCGATCTCAGTATATTATTGTCCCTTAAGAGCTGCTACTAGATTGCGCTCCATAGGAAGATAATGAAATCAACTCTATCTTTTCTCAAACCACTGCCCTCGCTATAAGCATTTGATATCCGATCCCGTCAAAAAGCAGCAGAGCAATTCTTGGAAAACATCGCTGAGATATTGAAATATGCCTAGCAAAAGCGTTTGAATCAAATGTTTCACTATATTTTTCGGTATATTCATAAACTGAAACTAAGAATATTATAATAAGACCTCAAACAACGACGACGCCCAAATCAGCCGTAATAAAGCCTCCTAAAACTGAACCAATAATACCTTCTCCCTATAAAAAGACTACTATGTAAAGGCTTTAATACAATACCTTAGCGCTAATGCCATAAATGTTTCTGATAGATAACGAAGTTTATTGTCACAACAACATCTAACAACGGTCAATAGAAAAACCTAAACCTTGAGTATAAATGGAGGAAATCTTAAGAGTGCAAACACAGCCCTCCCAAGAACATAGCTATACTGGTCATTTAGCGAAGAAACTCCTCATTGGAAAAGCACCTCACAAGAGATACAGTAAAAATACCAACCGCCTCCGCTCTCAGTTTCTCCAAAATTAGCTATCGCTATGATAAACGTTATCGTTCAAATCTGTACCATGCTTCTATCGAAAAAACTTGACATGCCTAACAACATATATATTAGCTTTTTGTAAAAATGTATAATTTATAGCATGTCTATTTAACATGGGGGGGATAATGTGCACAAACAACTGATGTTTCGGTTTTATGGGCTTGTTGTCCTGCTGTATCTTTCTGATATGGTTTTATTTTTAAGTAATCTTTGGAATGCTTATCGCATAACATCCTCATCGGTTTTCCTGGGCGTAACCATGGCTTTGGGCACCCTTATGCCCTATCTTTTGAAAAAAAGCGGTCTTGTGCGCATTAAAGCCTCATTGCGGTTGGTCGATTTATACAAAAGGCGGATCATTATCTATAGCCTTCTTTTATTGATTGCTCTTTTCCATTACGCTGATTCCCCCTTTGGTTTTATCGCTGTCTCTATCTCTATCGGCTATCTCTCTTTGATTACCTTAAGCACACTCGAGACTTATAATACTAAACTAGCACTTAGTGGTTATATTAGCGCCCAAAAGGCTTCCCGCATTATGCAAACAGTGGTGCAAATTGGCGCATTTTTGGGAGCAGCACTAAGTGGTTATCTCTTAGAAGCGACCAGCCCTCGAGGGGCAGCGGCTGAAATCGGTTATAATGGTTTGATTGTGACACTTTGTGTGTTTGACATCATTATAAGCCTTATAGCCGGATATATTATATTTTGCGATGAATACAACGCTACAGATACCACAGCACTTGCAACTGGTAAGAAGCCAGCACCTACACCGCAAGCGGATGGACTCTCCCGTGAGCTTAAACTTTTATGCGTCTGCATAGGACTTATTGGCTTTCATATTTGCGCTTATAATACGCTGGCAACCATTCTTTTTCAGAGTGTGAAAAATTTTGGCTCTGAATACTATGGGCTTTGCAGTGCGGTTGCGGGCATGGGCGCTTTTTTGGCTGCTTTTATCAAAATCCCTCGTTTTGAATTTATTCTCCCAGCCCTTATGTTGAGCGTAGCTGATCTTATTTTTAGCACCACACAATCGCCCTATTTGGCTGTGGTCTTTTGCTTTTTTATTGGCTTTTCAATGAATACCATGCGAATTAATGCCCGCAAACATACGATTGAAGCGACCAAAACAGAGGCTCAAGCAGAGCTGGTGGGAAGCTATAGCGGCATGCTTTATACTCTCTCCCAGTCGGCAGGTTATGTCATTCTTGGTCTTCTTACAAGCTCTGCCCTTATGGGTCCTCAAGCAGCTGTTTATCTTCTGCCCCTTATAGGGCTAATAATCTTTATTTATGTTCTTTTCCTTTTATCACAGCGGAACAAAGTATGAGAAAACCTATTCTTATTGTCGACCCTTTCTCCACGGGTGCCCTCTATGGCCCTGCTTTGCAAAAATTAGGCTATGCTTGTTATGGTGTTGTCTCTCAACAAGCTCCTTTTTCACACTTTATGCTTTCTTATCAGGGAAAGGGCATAGCAGAAGCGAAGCTTCATAGTGTAGATGAGATAAAGAAACGCTTTCCTATCGGCACGATAGAGGCTGTAATAGCGGGTGCCGAAAGAGGTATCTATTGTGCAGAGCAATTGGCGGCTTATTATGGTTGTCTTGGGAATAACCCCTTGACTACCGATTGGCGACGGAAAAAAGCAGCGATGCAAAAACGTCTTTGTGAAAATGGTTTATCTTACATCCGATCAAAGATTCTTACAAAAAACGATTGTACTCTCGATGGTTTTGAAAGCCACAGCGGCTATGTGGTAAAGCCAAATGATTCTGCAGGGAGTGATGGTGTTTTGTTTTTCTCTAATCTTGAGGAAGTAGTAACGTGGGCCTCTGAAATCGACTGGAAGAAAAAAAATATTTTTGGCGCACCTAACGAGGCCTATTTGCTTCAAGAAAGATTGGAGGGAGAGGAATACATCGTCGATGCCGTTGTAAAGGGAGAGGCTATAAAAATATGTAGTTTGTCACGATATAAAAAAGGTATTCATAATGGAAGTACTTTTGTTTATGAAACGCTTGATGTACTTGATTCTCAAGATCCCTCTTATGCCCCTCTTATCTCTTATGCAAAACAATGCATTCGCGCGCTGGAGATTGAATATGGACCTGCGCATATGGAAATCATGCAAACAGCTCGTGGTCCAGTGATGATCGAAGTAGGAGCCCGCCTCCACGGAGGAATTGCACCCACCTTGTTCGCGCATTGCTATGAAGATGGTTTACTTGAAAGCTCCGTTAACCTTATTGCAGGCGTGTTTTCGCAAACCCCAAGTCGCTTTAAGAAAAAAGGGCGTATTATCTTCCTTATCAACGAGATCGACGGTCATATTATAAAAGATGTTAACGTATGGCGGCAAAAGCTTCATTCTTGGGAAAATGTGGTTCATTTTACGCTTTTTTTTAAAGAAAACGAGCCCCTCCCCCTAACCATCGATTTAAATACCTGCCCAGCTATTATAGCAATTTGGGGACACAATGATGATGAATTATCAGCTTTGGAGAGGATCATTCGTAGCAATTTCCTATAAAATACAGCAAGGGGAGAAAAACATGGATTCAGAAGCGCAATCAATTGAAAATATAGACAAATATTAAAAATGGAAGCAAGTCATTTTTAAAGAATTCAATGCAACCATGAATAACACAATTAGGCCTTTTCTGCCTATTCGGTGTAAATGGATACTCAAAAAATATGCTTAGATTTGGGTTCTACAACAAGCTGACCTCAAAAAATATAATGGAAGACATGATAACTTATTGCGATAATTATAAAAGTTTTGGAAAGAACACATCTTTTGTTGCATTCGAGAAGCCGACCCCATACAAAGTATCGAAGTTTATAGAGAAAAATTCTGGTCTACACTTAAAAATTTGCGAGATTTTGACAACCGAGAATGACCTAAGTATATACAAAAAATATGTACAATCGTCTATGGGAGTTCTGCTTTCATGGCGAACCTATGTTTATAGTTTGCAATATCCCGTCTCATATAAACAGAATTAAGTAAGTTCTATATTTATGTTAACTTTCCAGCTTAAGTGTTTTTTCTAAGTCTTCTCTCTACAGAACAAAATGTATTCTCGTTGTAGGAAAAAGGCCTGAACCTTTTGATATTATCACAAAATCTCCTTTTTTAAGAAAATATAGCAAACTCCAAAATAGAGAATGGACGCAATATTTTCTGCAAGGCAACACTATTGAATCCCTACCTTGCTCATATCATCTAATGAAACACGATAATGACTAAGTTTTCTAAAATTAAATTAAATAAAAATATTTATGATATATTAAAATGATACTGCCAAAACAAGGCTCGATAGAGATTCAAAGGGATTTTCCAAAAAATACATAGCACTCCGTATAATGCAGTGTGTATGTATAAAACTTCTCAGGATGATCGTGTTAATAGCAATGTTTAGGGGGGCCTTTTTGGGAAAGATTGTACAGAAATTATGAGTATCTCTAGGAGAAAAAACGCTGATTTTTAGAACAGAGAGAAACATTGATTATAACAGTTTATTAGGCTAAACGCAGAATATTCTCCTAATAATGGATGGTTAAATTATAACGGGATAGGTTTTTGATAATCATAAAGAAAAAGGTAGAGAGCGTGTTTCTTTTAGTTAAGAAAGAGTGTTGCTCATTTTTTTTCTAAAAGTAAGCAAATTCAAAGATAATTTTTTGTTCTTGTAGTGGTGAGAAAATAATTGTCGAAGTCAGTGAAGGGGAGATTCCAATAGATTGTTACAAAGTTTAATAAAAGTTGGAATACTTAAAAATTCTTAGTTCCTATGATGATTTAAGAATACCAGATTAGGATATGGAGAATTCAAGAGCTCAAAACTTTGTGATAATATTGGTTTAGAATTACATCTTGTTCATTCAGACGAGATGAGCCAATTATTATATGTCACAGAGACATATGGGTGGAAAATTTAAAAAAAGCTTATCCAGAATCTGACTTAAAGGTTATTGGAACTTTAGTAGTAAGATTGGCTTGGTCTCATGTTGCTCAAAAATTAGCAACCAATCTTGTTGTGACTAGACTAAATTTGGAAGATCTGCTCACTGAGCGTTTTTATAATATTATGAAATGATAAAAATATTAATATCTCTTCTTGTCTCGGACATGAAGCCGGTGCTATTTGTATTTATTATCCGTTGCACCATTGTCCGAAATATATTTTAAGTGGTTGTCACTTGAAATATGCCTTGGAAAATTATTTGGCACGAGAGCGTACCTATATGTATTGGAAAGTAATTTCCTATTATTTATCTCAATCTATAGGTACAACGTTACCAAGTATAGAATTCATGCTGACAGATGACTTTCAAAAAATAAGTGCCTATAACGCATTTGAACTAAACTTTTATGAAAAATTCGGATTAAGTACCGAGCTACATTTGACAACAGAGGAAATCACAAAATGGTTTAGTGCTCTGTCTGGGATCATAAAAAATGTTGCGTAATTCCGTCTTTCTTATGATTTTGATTGGAAGTTTGACAAGTTTCTGTACGAGTGGTGTATTATCTATCGGCCTTTCTTTATTACAATTCCAAGATACAACTGGAGAAGCATCTGCTGCTTTAAATGTCGTTAATTTAATCGCAATTGGAATTGCTGGCTTATGTTTGGGAAATGTGTTGGTGCACTATCAAGGCTTTATAATTGGGTTTTATAGCCAAATTATTTGCGCTTGTTTATTGTCTTTCTTATTATTCATAAACAACTCAATGCTTATTTTATTTGTGTTTTTCTTACTCGCTCTACTGATGGGGGCTGATAATCCAAATAACAATAGTGCCTTGAATCTGCTGGTTCCAGCTCCCAAACAAAAAGCTGGAATTTTTGCATTTTATACTAGTTGCTGTCAGTTTTTTGTTATTATATCCCCGTTGCTTATATATTTTATAATTGCGCATTTGGGGCACAAAATAGCCATAGCCTTTATTGTATTTATCTATCTTTTGAATGCCAGCTTATGGTTTCGTATAAAGTCTATACAACACCTAAACAGAGTAAAAGAGCTATTAAAAACGCCATCTCAAAAGGCTTATGGAATTGGTTTTAGATGCCTTTGGCGGATTTCTGCGTTGCGGTTTTTAACGATTAATCGTATTTTGAATAATTCTCTCTATACGGGGCCTATTGTTTTATTGCCACTTGTTCTTGCTTCTATAACATCAGATAATATAAAATTTACAGCTATTCAAAATTCTATTTTTGCTTTGTCAGCACTGGGTTTTGTGATCAATGGTCTTATCTCATCTTATTATTTACGGAAATTTCCATCTTTAATTCGTTTTTTTGTATGGGGGGCACCGGCTTTTGCCGTGATCGCAATCTCTTTTGTTTTATATTTAAATTTTACTCAATATTCCCTTTATATTATGGGATTTTTATTAGGTATTGGGCAATTTTATTTTAGGATATCGGGAATAACAATTGGACAAGCTATCACACCTAGTGAAAATTTAGCCGAGGTGATTTTGGCAGGCGATGCCAGTGTACGCATCATAACAGCTTTATTCTCTATTGTACTTTTATATGCAGGAAAATTTTTTTCATTTTCTATATTATACGTCCTGTGTGTATTTATAGGCTTTTGCGCACCTTTATTTATTTTACAGGGGCTATCCATTTACCTAAAAGGCCTTAGCCATAAAAAAGCGTTGCATGAATGATATTCAATTATTACGCCAACCTTTATTCTGATTATAGTAATAGATAAATATTCATGATATTAATTTTAAATGAGCACATTGCACAAGAAAAACTGAAGTTTTTGTTACCTCTGGTGTAGATAAAACGAATTTAGCCCGTTAATAAACGAAATTGCAAATAGCTCTATGATCACCATTGATTCTAAAGCTTTAAGTTGGTGATAATGGTAAAAATCATTCAATAATATTCGAAAAAATATTTTATGCTGCATCAGATAATCTAAAGAGGGAAAGGAGATAAAAATTATAAAACTTATGGAAATCCAACACAAATTTTTAGGGACACATAATGACAAACAAAAGCTATGCTTGAATGATCTCTTGGCTTCATCGGTTGAGTGACGGTGCATTTCTCCATTATGGTCGATTGATAGAGTTTTCCTGTTAAGTTTGAGCATACTGAACGTAACCACATGGTCAAGATTCCTCCTTCCAATGTGGCCAACTTTGATCATAAAGTAGATTCTCACCTGATGAAAATTGATTGCAGAAATGCAGCTTCGTGAATAAACAAGAAAAAAAAGTAAACATACGACCCATCAACTATTGGACAAGACATTGATTTATAATGATAATATATCGTTATTCATATTGAATTAAAGACCCGAATATCGTAAGATTTCCTCATTTCAAATCTATGTATGTTGAATCAATTAAAATCACTTGTTTACACACCACAAGCAAGACTAGCATGTAGGTAAAAAACTATTAAGAAAAGACTAAAAATACCTCTCATGAATCGTCTTAAGTACTAAGGGCTGTCGCAACATCCACGAGCTGGCAAAATGTGTGATGGTGCCGGCTTGCTCTTTCATAAACTTAAAGATGGCACTGCTCAATAGCTTTATCGTTATACCATTCACGGACATCGCCGTAAAATGGGCCTGGGTGCTCTTTGAGAGATGTTTCTTTTAAAAAACCGTGAATTGGCAAACCAATGGCGTTCTGTTTTACGTGAGGGGTGTTCCCTCATTCAAGAACGCAATAAAAAAAAGCATGAATCAATGCATAATCTTCATTATTTAAAATATATTACTTGAGATCTTTAAAAGTCGTAAAGCAGAATTAAAAGGAGATGGGAAGTGTTTTCTATCCTTAAAACTTCATATTCTCTCTAAATTAGGCTATCTGCTCGTTTTAGAAATTACCCAAAGAGATATATAACACATTTGCTCCTATTTGGCATACAAAATCTGAAACAGCAGAGAAAGCACTCATCCGCCTTAATCCTTGTCTAAAACATGCTGCGGCATTAGATGTAGATGTTTATTTACAAGCAATAACAAAAGCGCAGACTTTGTTAGGGAAACAACGCCATAAAACACAAAACTTTCCAGAAATGGATTGGAGAGCCATCAGTCAAAGCTCCTTGTGCTCATTTTTGGAGATCGCACTCAAAAACAGTATCAGACAATGGTTACCAACTGGTTAAAAACGGTGTTCTCGCAATTCGTAAAACCAAATGATAAATATCACTGCCCTACATCAGCCGCTATAAAATACAAACAATTTAAAATTGAATTTACAGCAGAAAAAATGCTGTTTGTGTCCTGTAGAAATGCCAAAAACAGCGAAAACCGGAACACTTAAAGATGAAAATCTGAAAAAACAACTCTGTAGGTAGCCTTACAAGCACTGGACAAGATCAATGTCCCCATGGGAGAAATACAATAAAAAACAAAATTTGACTAACAAGTCCAAACAAACTTTCAATCTCTCGGAAGATCCAATTTCCTTGTCTCAAAAAATATTATAAACCCTTCTTTACCCTTCACGCAGTTGTAGAGCCCGCTCGTTAACAATGCTATACTATTAGATAGACACGAACTGCCCTGTTCACAAGCGATTGATGTTTCTTGTCTAAAGATTCCGCACTTCCTGTTTCCAAGTACAAATCTTTTCAGAAAAGAAGCAATAAAAGAAAAATTAAAGAGTTTTTATAGAGATCCGATCAACAAAAAATATCAAAAAATTTCGTACATTCTAGGATTTAAAGGTTATGTGATAAAATCTATATAAAGGTTTGTTTATCATCAATGGCGGAGAGAGAGGGATTCGAACCCTCGATATGGTTTCCCATATACACGCGTTCCAGGCGTGCGCCTTCAACCACTCGGCCACCTCTCCAGAAGTTCGCACTATACCCAGAAAGAAATAACGTGCAAGTCTAAACTATACATTCAAAACCCAAAAAACAAATTCATTTATTAAAGTAAGAGCTTTTATCTGTTGAATAACAAGCACATCCCTTCTTTTTAAGAAAAAACTTTTTTCGTGGATAGGTTTGTAGAATACAATAATGAGAATAAAAAGATTGTCACCAGTTATAAACTTTCATGCTCATTTACGCACTTTCTGCTTCACAAAAAAATACTTCTCTTAAAATTGGCATACAGTCCATAGTTTTACACAACCAAATAATTAAAATCACTTACTTATACGTCATAGGAAGGGATGGTATGTGGGGGAAGAACATTTTAAGAGAGGATAAGCGGCTCTTATGCATTTTCTTAAATAGCACGAATTTTTGCAACATTGAGAGCTGTAAAATAGTGTGATGGTATCAGTTTTCTCTTTCATAGGATTACATAATAAGCCCTATTCTAAATCCTCTATTCAATTTCACACTTCTATATTTAGTTGATACTAAAGAAAATAAAATTCAGAAAAAACTTTGCATTTTTAATTTAATATGTATGAATATATTTTATTTTCTAAAATGAAAAAATAGTCTCATTTTGATCAAATACAAAATCATAAAAATGCAAACCTGTTTTCATTTTTACCATATATTTTTAAATTCAGCGTTACAGTTTTCAAAATATCTAAAGTAGTCTCCATTATTAAAAAAAATTACGTATTACTTCATACTTTTGATTATCGCATTCTTTAAGTGGGATATGGTCTCATAACAAAACAGAATACTCTAAAAATATATTTTCTTTCTCATCCACACGTTTGTTAAAAAACATCTCTTAAAGCTTGTCACATCTACCTCATACGGTGTCTATGAGTGGTATAAAATCTATTGGATAGCATCATCTTTTCTTAAATAAAAAGGAAAAGCCAAGTACGATCACGCTATTTATCCCCTAATGTTGCAACATCCCCTGCTATTTAAGAGAATGCATAAAAGGCATTTATTCTTTCCTAAAGTGTTTTTATCCATACATTACTCCTCCTTGTAATGTATAAAAGAATAATTTTATTAATTTAATATAGAGAAATTTAAAACGAAAAAACCTTACGATATTTAGAGTTCTCATTATGTAAAACGATAAATTACCATTATAAATTAATATGTTGTTAATAATCGTCTTAAAGGATAATGTTTTACAGCACTAAAGATCTGATTACTCTGCAAAATGAGCTCGTTCTTTTCCCTTAATGTTCTTTATCACCTTATATCCTTGCTTAGAGCACGTACAGCTCGTGCAGTTTCACATTGTAATGCTTTTTGTGCTAAAATTTTCATATCTTCAAAACTATGAGTCTGTAAACACGCCTTTACTGGAGAAATATCGCAAGATATCATAGAAAGCTCATGAATTCCCAATCCAGTCAAAATCATTGCACCAAAAGGATCTCCAGCCATACCACCACATACACTAACCCAACACTTATGTTGTGCAGCTCCTTGAATAGTCTGATAAATCATACGCAAAACTGCTGGATCAAGGCTATCAGCTTCAGACACAAGGTACGGACTTTGCCGATCAACAGCCATTGTATACTGTGTTAGGTCATTGGTTCCAATTGAAAAAAAATCAACATGGGCGCTTAATACATCTGCCATAATGGCCGCTGCTGGAACTTCGATCATAATACCAAGTTTTAATTTTGGTGCATCAACATCGTTGCGGATTTCCTCTGCAATCTTTTTTATAGCGACAATCTCTGAAACAGACATGACCATCGGAAACACAATCCATAGATCTCCACCCTCTTTTGCCGCTCGATATAAAGCACGTAATTGAGGCACCAAAAGATCACGTCGACGTAACAAAAGCCGCGTTCCTCGAACACCTAAAAAAGGATTGTCCTCTTTAGATAAATGTAAATGCGTAACCTGTTTATCTCCACCAATATCAAGTGCACGAATAATTAATGGCTTATCTCCTACAGCTGTAATCATCGCCCGATATATATTAAATTGTAGCTCTTCATCCGGAATATATGGATTCTCTAAAAACAAAAATTCCGTGCGCATGAGTCCAACACCTTCAGCCCCTAAATCAAGCGCAACAGGAACCTGATTTGCGTAGTTGACATTAGCCATGATACGAATTCTTTGACCATCTGTCGTTTGCGCTGGTAATCTACATGCATTTATTTCACTGACACGTTTTTGCGCAACAGTATCAATATGCCTTTGAGCATCTTCAACGTCTTCAAGCGTAGGATTAAGGTAAATAAACCCGTTATCGCCATCAATAATAGCCTGAATATCAGACTGAATTGCTAAAATATCATCACCTGCAGCAACAACCATTGGAATACCAAGAGTACGCGCCAAAATAGCTGTATGAGATAATGGACCTCCCCATGCTGTTGCTAATCCTTTTACCCTTGTACAATCAAGTTGTGCTACATCAGAAGGAGAAAGGTCATTTGTAACCAGAATTACACCATGTGGAATATCATTTAAAAAGAACGATCTATAGGATGGATTGATTTCACCTAAAACACGTCGACCAACATCAACTAAATTAACAGCACGTGCTGCTAACAAAGGATTATCTACCTTAAAAAACATATCTGAAAATTGACGAACCGCTCTATCCCAAGACCAAGCGACACCATGACCTTCCGCTATAAAACGACAAGCTTGAGCTATTAAATTTTCATCTTCAAGCAAAACCATTTGCGCAGAAAAAATCGCAGCAGAATCTGCTCCCATACGCACTGTAATATCAGAAATCACAGATGCCATTTTATGTTTTGTTTTTGTAAGAGCATTTTCAAGACATGCTGCACCAGCTGCAAAATCAATTGGCTGATCTATTATGGAAATATCATTTTGCCTTAAAACAAAAATCTTACCAAATGCTAATCCTGAACTCGCTCCAACACCAGAAATGCCTTTTTGCATAGAGCGTGGATACCAACCATGAAAAGCCTTTGTTTGAGATTCCATTGCTCTCATCAGACATTTTTCACTAATACTCACTTTTTTTGCAATAGCAATGGCATCATTGAGAAGTTGTGCTCCTTCTGCAGCATCTGTAGAAAAAATCAGAACATCACCGTTTTTTGCTCCTAATTGCAATAAACCAACCAAATTTTTCATTTCAACGGTATATTGACCATGGCGAACTCTGATGGAACTTTGAGCCTTTTTCGCAAAATCAACCCAAAGAGAAGCTGGTCGTGCATGAAGACCACTTGGATAATCTAAAGTCCATTCCTGACACACAGAAAGGTCACCAATAAAAGTTTTTTCTATCTTCATATTTTGGTCAAACAAAGTTGTAACAATTTGTTGTTTGTCCATAGTTGTTGCAAGTACTTCAAGCTGTTTTTTATCAAATAAAAGAGACGTCAATTTTTTACAAATTTCTCTATAGCGATCTGGACACGCTGCAATGGCAATAACCAAATATGCTTTCTTGCCATCCTGCCACTCAACACCAGCAGGAACCTGTATAACAGCAACAGCATCCTTGATAATTAAATCACGATTTTCAGCCATACCATGAGGAATGGCTATACCATTTCCAAGCCAAGTATTGGTTGTTTCTTCACGTGCAAGCATGCTTGCCAGATAACACTTATCAACTGCACCAACCTGCACAAGCAATTCAGCAGCAGCATAAATTGCATCATTTTTATGATCAAAAGCAGCTGCAAGTTGTACAGATCTTATAGACAAGATTTCACCATCAGCAAAATCTACATTCATTGCTTCTGCTTTCTCATATCTCATCATGAATTCAAATTGCCTCACATTTGAACACCAATATCTCTGACACATTCCTTTTCAAAGCTGCATTTCCCAAAATACAAGCTATAAATACCACCACAGCTTTATTTATATTTTACGGAATATAGCTAAGTGAGGTGCTTAAATACCTCAATATAACCGATAAAACAATTGGATATTATTATCTAGCGAAGTGCTTAAAACCATTATAAGCAAATCTACCTCTTACTCTTTTACTTTACAAAGACAAAACCCCATTTTCTACAGAACCAATCACCTGAAAAACTATGTTTTCGAAACGCTCTCATTATCCTAAGTTATTCAACATAACTTTTCATTATTTTTCCTACAAGAAAGCATCCTTCCCAATCATCCGTAACTTCAGCTAATATTTTGATTGATTCCTCAAAGTTTATTTAACCTATTATCCCTCTTTATAAATTCATTACATAATTACAAATTGCTCCATGCAACTTATCATCTTTAAAATTCCGTGCTGCCCATCTTATGATATCAAACCCTCGATATATAATATTTATATATTTTAAGCTACACCTTTACTTCAATCAATATCGCAAATACACAATACCCTCTGTCGCACATTTGCAAAGTACGAACATCCCCCCCCCCAAGCACCATCATCAATTACTAAAATAAAGAAAAACTCTACAAATAAGATAAATAAAGTAAAAAATGAAACGCAATGATTGCCTTAACCCTAGCTCTTATGCTTATTTACTTTCAACAATACACAATAATAGTGAAATCAGAAAAAATATTCTTGAAGGGCGCTGATTGCACGTTGGTTATTTTTATATCTTTAAACACCGTCCTCCTTAAAAATATAATTTCACTCTTGATTTACCGAAAATTCCTTAATGCACGTCACTTTCAAAGTCGTTTTGGCTGCCTTCTTATGGATTTTTTATCCCTATGTCTTTTTAAATGAATAGCCACACCTATCCACACTACCACCTAAAAACAGTATGACAACTCATCAATACCACAATGCCGATAAAAAGACCCATCTTTATCAAAATGATTACATAAAGAATGCTCTCATTAAATTTCTCATAATTTTCTGAAAACAAACTGCTTCTCTTATAAGAAATCACTAGACACTTCTTCATGCATAAAAAGAAAGTCTCTCTCACTATTATTATACAGAAATTTATCAACAAATTCTATCATAATATCAATATGTTCAGGACTAAATACTAACATAACATCGCACAAACTCTTTCCCTCATTGAGAAAAGCCATTTCCTCAATTGTACCTTTTTCGTATATCTTCTACATTTATTATAGTACCAACGCAAAAAGGGAAAGATAAGACTCTATCTTTCCCTTTTAATACTTATAAAACCACAACTATAATTCAATGAAATCCTGTTGATTGCTAGAGAGTGTTACAGATTACTCTGCTGCCTCCAGCATAGGAATGACTGAAACATAGGAACGATTACCCGCTTTGCGTTGAAAAGAAACCTTTCCATTTGATAATGCAAAAAGCGTATGATCTTTTCCAATACCAACATTGTTACCAGGATGCCAACGTGTACCACGCTGGCGAATAATAATATTTCCGGCAATAACGGTTTCACCACCAAATTTTTTAACGCCTAGACGTTTCGATTCTGAATCACGACCATTACGCGAGGAACCACCAGCTTTTTTATGTGCCATAGACGCTCTCCTTTAATCTTTCTTACTCTTTGATGCTACAGACGCTTTCTTCTGCGGCGCAGTCTTTTTTTCAACCGTTTTTTTAGCCGTCTTCTCAACAGAAGCAGCAGCTTTTGTTTCTTGTGGTGTAGTTTCTTCTTCTTTTATCGGTTTCGCAGCAACTTTTTTAGGTTTTGAACCACCCATTAAAATTTCTAAAACACGAAGCCTCGTAAATTCTTGACGATGGCCACGCATGCGTTTAGAATTTTGACGACGGCGCTTCTTAAATGCGATAACCTTGCGCCCACGTGCCTGTTCTAAAATCTCAGCTGTCACCAATGCATCAGCAACGACAGGGGTACCAATAACCGCATTACCTTCTTGCCCAACCATTAATATGTCATTGAATTCAACAACATCACCCGCATTTCCACTAACTTTTTCAACTTTTACCACTTGATTAGCAACAATGCGGTATTGCTTACCACCAGTTTTAATGACTGCGAACATTTTTTATCCTTCCGTTCACTCCAGCTCTTATTTAATTTCTGCCTTGAAATAAGGGAAAATAGGCTGCTTTTTATCAGTCGTAATAGATCCCAAAGAAGGATAAAACCTTCTTCAACACAAATATGCGCAGATTTCCCCACGCTTATATTTTGTATATATGAAGGAATTTCTATTCTCTGTCAATAAAGTCCCATAAAAAAGAAAAAAAGGTTGTACCAAAAACAATTGAAGGTTATCTACCCCTTATACACTCAAATAGTGCCGATTTTTGTTTCACTTTATTATGGAGAGATGGCTGAGTGGTTGAAAGCACCGCACTCGAAATGCGGCATAGGGGCAACTCTATCGGGGGTTCAAATCCCTCTCTCTCCGCCACAGTTTATAAAGCGATATTATTAAAACTGTCTTTAATCGTAGCTTTCCGGTTGTAGCTTGTCAGCAGGTTTTGTACCAATTTATTTTTTTCGAAGGATTTTAAGGGGGGGCTCAAAGGGTCTTCAAAGACCTCTCAAAGGTCTTTATCGTTTTTGCGAATAAATTCTCATTTTTACAATTTTTGCACTTTTTTGATTTTCTGTTACATAAATCTAATCCAGATAATAAGAGAAGGCATAGTAAAATTAAAGAATTATCTCATATTTCTCCTCCTTCTACTTTTGCTTAGTTAGTACAAAACCTACTGTAAAATTATATTATTTTGCACGTCTTGCTTGAATATGTGCTAGCAACCCTAATGTTGAACTATCACGATTATCCGCTTTACTTTCTCCACGAAGAATTGGTAGTAACTCGTTTGCTAATTCTTTACCAAGTTCAACACCCCATTGATCAAATGAATTAATATTCATTAAAATCCCTTCAACAAAAGTGCGATGTTCATAAAGCGCAATAAGACGACCGAGTGCAAAAGGTGTTAATGAATCTTGAACCAGCGTAATGCTGGGACGGTTTCCTTTAAAACTTCTATGACGTGCTAAATGGTCTGCTTCACCCTCATCAACTCCATTTTTTATCAAGATATGCCGAGCATCTTCAAGACTACGCCCCTTCATCAAGGCTTTTGATTGTGCTAAACCGTTTGCTAGCAACATCTCATACATAGAATGTAATTTTTTCTCATGCCCTTTTATAAATAAAATAAATTCTACAGGAATAATATCTGTTCCTTGATGCAGAAGCTGAAAAAAAGCATGTTGACTATTTGTTCCTGAATCCCCCCAAACAATTGGACCACTTGAAAAACTTAATGGTTTTCCATCCAGCGAGACTTGTTTACCATTTGATTCCATATCAAGCTGTTGTAAATAAGCTGGAAAATGTATTAAACGCTGTGCATAAGGAATGATCGAACGTGATGAATAACCACAAATAACACGATGCCAGAATCCTAAAAGAGCAAAACGAATAGGAATATTTTTATGCAAAGGCATAGTTTTAAAATGTTGATCCATTTGCAAAGCACCATTGAGAAATTGGCGAAAATTTCCACCACCTATTGCAAACATAACAACAAGTCCAATGGCTGACCAAATTGAATAACGTCCTCCAACCCAATTCCAAAATTTAAAAACTCTTGTGGAATCTATGCCAAATTCTGCCACTTTATCAAGCGCACTTGAAACAGCAACAAAATGCGTACAAACGGCTTCTTCTCCTAAATGTGAACAAATCCACTGACGTGCAACTTGAGCATTGACCATTGTTTCAGCCGTTGTAAAAGTTTTAGAAGCAATGACAAACAGCGTTGTTGCTGGATTCAAAATAGAGAGAGTATCAGAAATATGGGCACTGTCAGCATTCGAAACAAAATGACACTGTGGACCATCATGATAAGGTTTTAAAGCATATGTGACCATTGCAGGACCAAGATCAGAACCACCAATACCAATATTGACAATATCACTTATTCTCTCGCCACTGCTTCCCTTATAGCTTCCATCACGCACCTTTTCAGAAAATCTTTCCATACCTTCAAGGACGTCTTGAATATCGCGAATAAGATTATGACCATCCAACATGAAAATTTCATCAGCAGGTAAACGTAATGCAATATGAAGAACTGAGCGTTTTTCAGTTGTATTAATCGCCTTACCAGAAAACATTGCATCACGCCGGCCTAACACATCTGCTGCGACCGCTAAATCATCTAGAAGTTGCAATGTTTTAAATGTCACACCACATTTTGAAAAATCGAAAAGAAGATCATCAAGTCTGAGGGAAAAATGGGAAAAACGCTGTTCATCTTCTACAAAATGCCGACGAATATCATAGACCCCATCCTTTGCGGCATGGTTTCTTAAAGCTTTTAATGTGGCTTCAAAAGCCATTTCATTTCGAATCGAAAAGCTATCTCCCATAAGCTTATCCTATACGGTTATTGATAATGAAATCTATGCCCAAACAATAACAAAGCAGAAAACACCTCCTTTATTGCTCGCTATTTTCACTGCTCACATAAAAATGAAGGAATATACAAAATAAAAGGATAAGATCCGAAAATGATATTTTTACAAGAATAAACTTTCAAATCTTTTCTATCATATACATCATTTAACTTGATTGAGTTCTTTTGTTAAACGTAAATCTTCTTCTGCTTTTGGTCTTATAAAACGCCCTAAAAAAAGATAAACAACCGGTGTGACATAAAGCGTAAAAATAGTTGCTAAACCTAAGCCACCAACGATAACCCAACCTAAGGCTATACGAGCTTCTGCGCCAGCACCTTTGGCCAAAACCAAAGGAATACCTCCTAAAATGGCACAAATCATTGTCATACAAACTGGACGAAGGCGAATGTTTGCTGCTTCTTCTACGGCTTCACGCACGCTTCTTCCCTGATCGCGTAATTGATCTGCAAATTCAACAATGAGAATACCATTTTTTGCCATAACACCAATTAACAAAATTAATCCAATTTGGCTGTAAATATTAAGACTTACACCACTTAATAGCATAGCAATTACAGCACAACCAATCCCTAATGGGACAGTGGCCATAATAATGAATCCTGAAATAAAGCTTTCAAACTGAGCAGCCAAAATCAATAAAATAATCAAAAAGGCAATGCCAAAAACAATCATAAAATTGGAAGATGTTTCATTAAGCGTTTCGGCTTCCCCTAAGGGAACCAAGTAGGTTCCTTTTGATAACAAAGGAGAAGCAATTTTCTGTACAGTTTGGTAAGCTTCCCCTAAAGCGATATCTGGAGCAAGATTTGCGCTTAAAATAACAGCACTCATGCGTTTTTCCCGTTTTAATTGAGGAGCAATAGCTTTTTCATGTAAACGCGCAATAACCGATAAAGGAACATATCGATTGTCTTTGGTTTTTAAAAAAATATTTTCTAAATCGCTAGGACTCTTCATAGAATTTGTACGCGATATCAATTTAACATCGTAAGAATGATCATCCACGTTAATGGAACCAATCTTTTTACCATCCAACATTGTTTGTAATGTATCGCCCAAATTGGTGATATCAATCCCTAAATCGGAGGCTTTTTTTCGATTGATTTCAATAAAAAATTGCGGTTGTGTTGCATCAACAGTAAGGCGTGGGCGAATAAAACGCGGATCATCTTGTAAAGCACTTACCAGCTTATCAGCAATGGGTTGTAATATTGCATAATCATTGCCAAGAATTGCAAATTGCAACCCTTGCCCAGTTCCGCTCACACCTAGAGAATTTCCCTGCGCAGCAAACACAAAAACTGCGGGAAACTGTTTAACCTTTGCATTAATATCTTTCACGATTTCTTGCTGACTCCGTAAACGTTTATCCCAAGATGAAAGCAATAAAATCAAAAAAGCAGTATTGGGTGAACCGCCAGCACCCGCAATAGAGTAACTGTTAGCAATCTCCCCTGCATCACGTAATGGCTGTAGACTTGCTTCAATTTGCTCTATTTGCTCGTTCAAATATTGTGTTGAAATACCTTGTGGTCCATTAATAACCAAAAAGATCACAGCTCTGTCTTCTGCTGGCGTTAATTCCTGTTGTAGCTTCGTATAGCCTCCAACACAAAGACCCGCAAAAATAAGTGAAGCAAAAACAACAGCCCAAGGCTTTTCTAAACACTTATGCAAACTGTAAGTATATGCCTTATGAAAAAAAGTACCTAATTTATATAAAAAAGCAAAATGATGGGACTTTTCCTCTTTTTCCTCAATATGTTCTTTGAGAAAACGCGAAGCCAACATTGGACAAAGCGTTAAGGCAACAACTGAAGAAAGCAAAATAGAAATTGCCAAAACAAAACCAAATTCTCTAAAAAGACCTCCAACTTGCCCAGGAAGAAAGGAAATAGGAACAAACACAGCCACTAATGTCAATGTTGTTGCTAAAACAGCAAAAAACACTTCACGTGTTCCTATCACCGCTGCTGCTCTGGAACCTAATCCCATATTGCGCCACCGAACAATATTCTCAAGAACAACAATGGCATCATCCACAACAAGCCCTGTTGCTAAAACAAGTCCTAAAAATGTGAGAATATTCAATGAAAACCCTACAAGATAAATAGCCGCAATGGTACCAATCAAAGCGACAGGAAGAGATAAAGCAGGTATCAGCGTTACACGAATGTCTCTGAGAAAAAGAAAAATGACCAAGATAACGCTCAAAATAGCAATGACCAACGCAACTTCAACCTCATGAAGAGCGCTTTTAATAAAAATTGCATCGTCATTAATAACGTCTATATTTACAGAAGAAGGAACAATACTTTTGAGAT
Organism: Bartonella sp. AP331QHHD; assembly: GCF_042195905.1. Classification (NCBI taxonomy): domain Bacteria; kingdom Pseudomonadati; phylum Pseudomonadota; class Alphaproteobacteria; order Hyphomicrobiales; family Bartonellaceae; genus Bartonella; species Bartonella sp. AP331QHHD. The sequence goes on along the minus strand of NZ_JBHIPG010000064.1, from coordinate 14,372 downwards.
TATCAACAACGGCTCTCACACCTTCAGAAATATTAAGAGTGTTGGATTGTGCTTTACGCACGATACCTAATCCAATACCTGTCTTTCCATTGATACGAAGAATAACTGTTTCTATATCCGGCGATAAAGTAACATGCGCAACATCACCAAGATGCACATGAGGCTTTAAAACAACTTGTTCAAAAGATTCTGGTGTTGTTAAACGTGCAGTAGCACGTACAACTAAAGTTTGCTTAGAATTGCGTAATGACCCTACTGGCACATCTGTTGTCATATCAGCAAGAACACGTGAAATATCTGCTACAGTTAATCCATAACTTGCAAGTTTTGCTTGATCTATATCAATCTGAAAAATCTTTGTGCGAGCACTATCGACCTGTACATCACCAACACCATCAACAGCAGAAATAGCATCAACAATCTGATCGTTTACAATCGTGGTTAAATCATCAACACTCATTGTTGGTGACGTCACAACCAAATACATCATGGCAGCAGCATTCGAATCTGCTTTAATAATCAAAGGCGAATCCGCATCTTTCGGTAAAGAATAGGTAACACGAGAGAGAGCATCACGAATATCAGATGCTGCAACATTCAAATCAACACCGACATTAAAGTTAATCTTCACACGGGAGCGTCCAAAAGAAGACGTTGAAGAAATCGTCTTAACACCTGAAACACGAGAAACAGCATCTTCTATAACTTTTGTAACTTCACGATCAATTGTTTCTGCCGATGCACCAGAAAACATCGTCACAATCGTTGTTACAGGAGTATCAACATCGGGTAATTCTCTTACATCAACATTTAACCATGCTGCAAATCCTGCAATGATGATCATAGCATTTAAAACAAAAGTAAAAACCGGTCTGCGAATAAATAAGGTAATGAGACCACCTTGCTCCACCTTTGACATAGGCTGTTTTGTGCTCAATTCTTGGCTCATTGTATATCCGTTCCATAACCTACTGATAATTGCTGTTGATGAGACTTTGGATCATCAATAGTTACCTTACTTCCTGGATAAAGCATTTGCACCCCTTGAATGACAACTTGATCACCATTTTCTAGGGGAGCTTTCACGAAAACATGATCGGCTTTATGCTGAATAATTGATACGGGTATAGCCTCTACTTTTCCTTCTCTCACACGCCAAACGAATGACCCTTTACTATTCCATTGAACTGCAAGAGGATTAACGACAGGAAAAGAACCACCATGAAACTGCAAGGAAACAGAAAAGGACATACCAGACATGAGCGTATCTTTTTCATTATTGATTTCAACCTGAACATGAAGTGTGCGACTTTCTGGATCAACGATATTATCAATCGCATAAATATGACCAACAAAAGATCTATCTGGCTGCGCGATTAACGTTGCCGTTACCTCATCTCCTTTATGGATGCGCGACACATATCGTTCAGGGGCCCATATATCGACCAAAATACGTTCTCTATTCTCAATACGGCCTATTACAGTATTAAGGGTCACGTTATTCCCCGCATCAACGGGCAAAATACCAACAACTCCAGGAATCGGTGCTCGAATTGTTCGCCGATCGAGATCTAATTCAGCATTACGCAAAACTAAATTTGCGTTATCCAACTCTAAGCGTGCCATAATTTCTTGAACTTCCGTTGCCGTATTGCTGGCGCGTAATTTAAGAATACGCGAAAGCGTCAACGCATTGTTATCACGTTGCACTTTTGCTTTTGCAGCCGCTATTTCTTCTTTTTTAGAATCAAGCTTTGCAATCACATCATCAGCTTGTACTTTTGTACCCGCTGATACAAAAAGCTTATCAATAACACCTGAGGATAAAGGGGTAAGCTCGACTTCTGCAAGAGCTTTTCCACTCCCAAGAACGTTAAGTTGTTCATAAAGATCTTGAACTTTTACAAGATCAACGACAACATTTACCGGTGGCCTTCCCATTTTTTCATTTGAAGCTTTATCCGATACTCTTGTTTTATCCACCATAGAAATGGGTTGGTCTGCACTCTTTTTTCCAGCCCAATAAGTAACCGTTAAAACAACGATTAAAAACACTAATGGAAAGCTCTTTTTTAATAACGCCATACATCCGCCCTTGCTGTGTCATGTTCATCTGAAATAGTTTTCAACAGTAATATCGGCGTTTTACACAAAAACCCAACAGCGGGTGTATATATCTTACCCCCACCGCAAAAAACACATCTCATCTCTGCTTGACTATCTTTCATAGATTAAAACGTCAAGTTAACTATCGTTCATATTGCTTTGTATAGTCATGACAAAAAAATGTTCATATCAAAACCAACTGAAGCCATAATATATTATATCCTTTTTTAAAATATATCATAAAAAAAGAGAGATTTTTTTTATGACGACTCAAGTTTCACTTGCATTTCTTTAATGAAACGATTAGGAACCCTTTTGTCTTAGACAATGTAAAAAATTGAAATGTATGCACCCGTAGCTCAGCTGGATAGAGCACCAGACTACGAATCTGGGGGTCAGGAGTTCGAATCTCTTCGGGTGCGCCATCTATCAATATCTTACTTATAAAGTCAGACTTTTTAAATTCTTTATTTTGTGATTTATTTTTACCTATCTTTGTATTTTGTTATTTCATTCTGTTGTGAGTCGTTTCTTTAGCCATTTTGCTAGAATAAGATGTTACGAGTCCTTCAATTCAGCTCTAAGTTGCTTTTATTAGCTTATAATCGTAGCGATTGCATGAGTAGCGTATGTTGTTGTTTTCTTTTTTCAATCTATGCGCTTGTTTTTGGTCTCTTCCGGATTATACTCTCTACTCAGTTAGGTAATTTTTTACGTGCTTATTTCTAATTGTTCCATAACTGGATGTTTCTGGATATTTTATTCCTAGCAGTCCCATCTTAAGAGGGACTTCAGATGTGTCGCCATAAATTCCGGTTTACCACCATGTGAAACTTTTTCAGTGTGTTGTTAGAAAGAATAAATAAACTACTTCTCAAACGTACTACTATGAAACACTTATGGTATCCATTAATGTCATCAGCATTTGTTGCAAACCAAAGCTTCTTTTCGCAATATTTTTAATTGAATTAAACGTATTTTTACTGCTTAAAAGCAAAAAGATTCTTTTTCCTAAAAAACAATAAAACTCTTCTTGTGCTTCTTTAGCATTATCTCTTGCATGGCATATCATCGATTTCTATGATATCTTAATATTTTTCTGTTCTCTATGAATTTTTCTAATTAATCCATGGAGTACAGATCTCAAACATTAATAAAAGCTGAATTTAAAGAATTTTTCCATGCCTAAAACTGATATTGAAATTGCTCGCACTGCTAAAAAGCAACATATTATTGAAATTGCACAAAAAATTGGTATTTCACATGAAAATCTCATTCCCTATGGTCATGATAAAGCTAAAATTTCTTCTGAATACATAAAATCGCTTAATAAAAATCCAGATGGTAAACTTATCCTTGTCACAGCTATCAATCCCACACCTGCCGGAGAAGGCAAAACAACAACAACAGTTGGACTAAGTGATGCTCTTAATCTTATTGGTAAAAAAACAATAGCTACCTTGAGAGAACCATCTTTAGGTCCCTGTTTTGGTGTAAAAGGTGGTGCTGCTGGTGGTGGTTATGCGCAAGTCATTCCAATGGATGACCTTAATTTACATTTTACCGGTGATTTTCATGCTATTACATCTGCTCATAATCTTCTTGCCGCAATGATAGATAATCATCTTTATTGGGGAAATACTCTAAACATTGATCCACGTCGCATTGTTTGGAAGCGCGTTCTTGATATGAATGACCGTGTATTGCGCGATATTGTCATTTCATTGGGGGGCATAACAAATGGTTTTCCACGTCAAACAGGTTTTGATATTACTGTTGCATCAGAAATTATGGCGCTTCTTTGTCTCTCTGAAAATTTAGAAAACCTTACACAAAGACTCAAAAAAATTATTGTTGCTTATCGTTATGATAAAACGCCCATTACCGTTGCTGATCTCAATGCAGAAGGTGCAATGGCAGTTCTTCTCAAAGATGCTATACAACCCAATCTCGTACAGACAATTGAAAATAATCCTGTTCTCGTTCATGGAGGACCTTTTGCCAACATTGCTCATGGTTGCAATTCAGTTATAGCAACAAAAACTGCTTTAAAACTTGCTGATTATGTTGTCACAGAAGCAGGGTTTGGAGCAGATCTTGGAGCAGAAAAGTTCTTCAATATCAAATGTAGGCAAGCAGGTATTGTACCAAATGCTACAGTGATCGTCGCAACTATTCGTGCATTAAAAATGAATGGTGGTCTGGATAAAAATAACCTGACAGAAGAAAATATCACCGCTTTAGAAAAAGGAGCTGCCAATCTTTTACGACACATAAAAAATATGAAGCACTACGGTATTCCTTGTGTTGTGGCTATCAATCATTTTGACAGCGATAGCGATGCTGAAATAAAAACATTACAAAAAATAGTTGCAACAACTGGACACAAAGCTATTATCTGTAAGCATTGGGAACAAGGTGGAAAAGGCGCTATAGAACTTGCACAAGAACTCGTTACCTTGATTGAAAAGCACGATTCTGATTTTAAAGTTCTCTATCAAGATGATATTCCACTCGTTCAAAAAATTAATTGTATTATAACAAAGCTATACGGTGGACGTGGCGCCATCATCTCAGCCCCTATTCTCAAACAACTTGAAACTTGGGAAAAAGAAGGTTTTGGCGTCTACCCTATTTGTATGGCCAAAACACCTTATTCTTTTTCTTCTGATCCCAAGCAATACGGAGCTCCTGTTGATTTTGAAATTCCCATACGAGAAGTTCGTCTCTGTGCGGGAGCCGGCTTTATTGTTGTCATTTGTGGAGATGTTATGACCATGCCGGGACTACCCCATTATCCCACGGCTGAAAAAATTCATCTTGACGAAAATGATCAAATACAAGGACTTTCATAAGTTTATAATCATGAAATCTATCATTCATTATAAAAAGCATTTTATTACAAAAAAAATAGAATTTTTAAAAGCGATATAGACAAATGTCTTATTTATATGGTATAAGTTTCTGTCCTTTTGGATATGCCTTTAAAAGGACGTAGGTTTTCCTATTATTTGTGACACTGAAAAAAGCAGGATAAATAGTGCAAGTACTCGTTCGTGATAATAATGTTGATCAAGCGCTCCGCGCGTTGAAAAAAAAGATGCAGCGTGAAGGTATCTTCCGTGAAATGAAAATGCGTAGTTATTATGAGAAGCCATCTGAGAAGCGTGCTCGTGAAAAAGCTGAAGCTATTCGTCGTACACGCAAGCTTGCTCGTAAGCGTGCACAAAGAGAAGGTTTTGTTAGTAACGGACGAACTGTTGCGGTAAAGTAATATACTTTATGATATTATATAATTGCATAAGCAATAGATAGTAAGCTACTAGAAAATTTTATCTTCATAGGCAATTGCGATGAATTGCTTGTGTAGGTTTTTATGTACAATGTTATCTAATATGTTAGTTATTTGAAAATAATAAGGTTTCTATCATAGAGGTGGTTTTTATTTCACTCTTATATTTTAAAAATAGATAACAAACTACACTTGAGATATTTAAGCGACTTTTTCCTATGTAAATTGAGTGCGGGGTGTTTTATTATCACTTTTCGCTATAATTTTCTCCTTCTGGATATCTCTTACATCACTGCTTCTTATGTACAAATTTCATGATGAACTTCTTTTTTGTCATTAAATATTCTACATCTTTCGATCATTCTAGGTCTGATTACAAAACAAAAATAACTATCGCAATATGCGATTGTGTGTAAAATATAATATCAAATTCATAATCCTCTTTCCCTTCAGTTATGTAACGAAACGATATAATTCCATAACTTTTTATATCTCTTGATTCTGTCTCTCTAAAGGATGACGAATTTCAACCACTGCACTATAGATTCTTTTTTCTTGATAAATTTCTTCTATTCATCACTTATGTAATTACCCTCATCAGTGTATCGAATAAGCCTTTCTATTTCATTCAACTTTCTTCTATACTGAGTTAGAGAAAAAGAAAATTGACAATAAACAGAGAAAACACTGTATTTTAATATGGATGAATGTGCCTTTTATTACCATTTTTGATGGAAATGTTTTTAAAATTTAAATAACGAGTTAAAGTTTTTAACGCGGAGATTTATTATTATAAGTAATCGTTTTTCATATTAAGTAATAATTCTGAATAACGTAAAGTTTCTCAACACTTTCTCATATTGAATCAATCAAGATTATTTTCTTGTACATCATAAGCGGGATTCGTATGCAAATAGAATAAAAGCTATTTAAGAAAAAACAAAAATGCTTCTTATAAACACTATGAATAATAGGAACTGCATAACATTGAAAGCTGGTAAATAGAACGATGGAGCCAGCTTATCTACCATACGGATAAGCATTATCATGGCATAAGATTAGAGTGTAGAAAATTTTATAAATGAATTATCACGAAAAAGTGTCCTGTTAAAATTAGCCCTTCATATATCAATCTACTCTATAATGTTGCTCATATTTTTACGCTTAAATGTTTTATTTATCGTATTATTTTGTTCATTCAAAACTTCTTTTCAAGCCACACAATAATCCCTTTCTGAACAGCTCTTTGTTCATAGTATGCATACATGCACTTTTACTTTGAGAAACAAACTCAAAAAAGAGATGCAATACTTTAGCCCTAATTTCCTGTACAAAAACTGCCTATGGCTCCAATATACTTTACTGTTTTATCACGCTTACAGCTACATAAAAATCTAATGTTTATTTATATCTACCCCCTCATAAACAAGATAAGCACTAAGAAATACAAACCTTTTGTTTTCCTTATTTTGATATTTTTGTAGCAATTTTTTCATCGTTTAGATCTCTTTAACGAGCAATGTGTCATACTTTTTATCAGTTTCCAGTCTTATCTTTCAGATTTTAAATTTCCAATATATGACGAAATAAAGGAGTTCGGTGTGCAAAATTCTCGTTGGTTTCGCGTTTCAATACTCATATCATGTATCTTAATAGCAATAGTCATTGTATTGGGTTCATCTCATTTGTTGCATGCACAAACATTTAATCAAAATTTAGGGCCCAGTGGTTTACCACTTCCGCGATTTGCTTCGATTAAACCCACCAGCGTTAATGTACGCGTCGGACCAGGAAGCAACTATTCAATCATTTTCACCTACAAAAAGAAGGGCTTACCTATTGAAATCATTCAAGAATATGATCAATGGCGCAAAATTCGTGATGCAGAAGGCGATGAGGGATGGGTGTATCAATCGCTTTTATCGGGAAAGCGAACTGCTATAACTATTCCATGGCAAAAAGATAAAACAAAAAGGCTGATGCTACGAAAAAACCCCACCGACAACGCAGAACTTGTGGCGGAAGTAGAACCTAACGTCATTGGTAACATCCGCCAATGTGATGGACAATGGTGCGAACTAAACATTAATAATACGCGCGGATGGCTTCAGCAACCCCAGTTATGGGGAATCTATCCTGATGAAAAAGTAAAAGGTTGGTGAATACTCAAACTCAACAAGTTTAATTTTTATTCCTCATTGAATATCCTCACTGCCTATCACAAGATTGATTTTTTGGTTTCAATCGCACGATTAAATCAACATGTGAAATTTCCATACCTTCTGGTGGCTTAGGCAAATTTCTAATAATGGGAGCTTCTTCCAAATTATAAGGAATATCAAGAATACGATTTTCGCCTTCTATATAAAAATGGTAGTGATCAGAGGTATTGGTATCAAACCAAGTTTTTGAGCCTTCTACGGCAATAATCCGTAATAATCCCGCTTCCGTAAATTGATGAAGCGTATTATAAACCGTTGCTAAAGATACAGGTACACCTGCCCTCACCGCTTCCTCATAGAGCTCTTCAGCAGTAATATGACGATTTCCTTGAGAAAAAATCATATGTGCAAGTTCCAACCGCTGACGTGTTGGACGCAGACCATTTTGACGCAAATGTTTTTCTAACATAGAAATGGAATAATATTGCACAATTTTTCCACACTCTTTTGTGAACTGCTGCTCTTCATTCATATCTAAATTGTCTGCACTCACTGACATAATTACAAACCCAAATATATTCCTGCTAAATAAGATCAAAATACAAAAAAATGGGAATAGTATGGTGTAATCTTGTATTCCATTTTTAAATAATTACCTATGTAGAATACATAAAAAAAGGCTTTTGTCATTAAAAATGATATAAAATCATTTCCCTCTCTTTAAAATTTGCTCTAAAAGTAGGTTGGGAAAAGCGCAGAAATAAAGATATATGCAAATAAATGGAGTAACAATGGCTGAACAAAAGTCTCGCTACACATATGAAGAGCTTCTAAGCTGCGCTCGCGGCGAAATGTTTGGTAGAGGTAATGCGCAATTGCCAGCACCGCCAATGTTAATGATTCATCGAATCACTCAAATTAGTGAAACTGATGGTAAATACGATAAAGGAATGGTTCGCGCCGAATTTGACATTACACCAGACATGTGGTTCTTTAATTGTCACTTTATAGGCGATCCCGTCATGCCAGGATGTCTCGGACTGGATGGTATGTGGCAATTAACAGGTTTTTTTCTTGGTTGGCTAGGCGAACCAGGCAAAGGAAGAGCAATATCAACAGGTGAAGTAAAGTTATCAGGGATGGTAACTCCACAAACCAAAATTCTTGAATATGAAATAGATTTTAAGCGTATTCGACGTGGAAATTTAGTCTTAGGAATAGCTGATGGGTGGCTAAAAGCAGATGGAGAGACTATTTATAAGGCGAACGATTTACGTGTTGCTTTATTCAAAGAAGATTGAACGTTATTTCCGTCAGAAAGAACTTTTCACTATTCTGTATGGAACGAGGAGGTATGAATGCGTCGAGTTGTTGTAACCGGAATGGGAATTGTCTCCGCAATTGGAAATAACCCTGGAGCTGTTTTAACCAGTTTACGTGAAGCAAAATCCGGAATTTCTTACGCACCTCAATATGCTGAATTAGGCTTTCGTAGCAGAGTTTATGGCAAGCCCGATATTAATATAGAAGAACTCGTAGATCGACGTGCTCTACGTTTTCATGGGCGTGGAACAGCATGGAATCACATCGCTATGGATCAAGCAATTGCTGATGCGGGTCTAGAACCGCATGAAGTATCGAACGAACACACGGGTATTATTATGGGTTCTGGAGGTGCTTCAACACATTCAATCGTAGAAGCTGCTGACATTACACGCCAAAAAGGCCCAAAACGTGTTGGACCTTTTGTTGTCCCTAAAGCGATGAGTTCTACAGCATCTGCAACATTAGCAACTTTCTTTAAAATAAAGGGGATCAATTATTCAATCTCTTCAGCTTGTGCTACCTCCAATCATTGTATTGGTAATGCTTACGAAATGATTCAATATGGTAAACAGAAGCGCATCTTTGCCGGTGGCTGCGAAGATTTGGATTGGACACTATCTGTTTTATTCGATGCCATGGGCGCTATGTCCAGCAGATATAATGACATTCCTCACAAAGCTTCACGTGCTTATGATGTTAATCGTGATGGTTTTGTCATTGCTGGAGGTGCTGGCGTTTTAGTCCTTGAAGATTTAGAACTTGCTAAAGCACGTGGTGCAAAAATCTACGGAGAAATCGTTGGATACGGTGCGACATCCGATGGACATGATATGGTTGCCCCATCAGGAGAGGGAGCAGAACGATGCATGCGCATGGCCCTTGCAACAGTCGATAATAAAATTGATTATATCAATCCCCATGCGACAGCAACTCCTGTTGGTGATCCTCCTGAGATAGAAGCTATCCGTCGTGTTTTTGGAGCAGGTGATCAATGCCCCCCCATTTCCGCTACCAAGTCTCTAACAGGACATTCCTTGGGAGCAGCAGGTGTTCACGAAGCAATCTATACATTGTTAATGATGAATCATAATTTTATTTGTGAAAGTGCCCATATTGAAGAACTTGATCCAGCTTTTGCTGATATGCCAATCGTTCGTGAACGACGTGATCATCAACAACTGAATACCGTATTGTCGAATACTTTTGGCTTTGGCGGTACCAATGCAACGCTTGTTTTCCAACGTTATGTATAAACAAAAGCTCTTAGTAATTGAAAAAAGTACGGTCTTACGGAGAATAATATGAAAGGTTTGATGGAGGGCAAACGCGGCCTTATTATGGGAATTGCGAATGACCATTCAATTGCTTGGGGCATTGCCTGTCAGCTCGCACAAGCAGGAGCGGAATTAGCGTTGACTTATCAAGGAAATGCTTTTGGAAAACGTGTTCATCCCCTAGCAGATAAACTTGGCTGCAAATTAGTGCTAGAGTGTGACGTTGAAAAAAGTGAAAATATTGATTACGTCTTTGAGCAACTTGAAAAAGAATGGAAAACAATTGATTTTATTGTCCATGCCATTGGTTTTTCAGATAAAACTCAGCTAAAAGGGCGTTACGTTGATGTTACAACACGTGAAAACTTTCAACGCACGATGGTTATTTCAGCTTATTCCTTTACTGAAATTGCCCAGCACGCGGGTAAGCTTATGCCCAATGGAGGAACACTTTTAACTCTTACCTATGGTGCTTCACAGCAAGTTGTGCCTAATTATAACATCATGGGTGTTGCTAAAGCAGCTTTAGAAGCTATGGTACGTTATTTAGCAGCGGACTTTGGTCCTCAAAATATTCGTGTCAATGCGATTTCCGCTGGTCCTGTTAGAACTTTAGCAGGTAATGGTATTGCAGCTGCACGGGCAATATTTTCACATCAACGCCGTAATGCCCCATTACGGCGTACCGTAGATATTCATGAAATTGGAAAATCTGCTCTTTATCTACTCTCTGACTTATCATCAGGTGTTACAGGTGAAATCCATTATGTTGATTCAGGCTATAACATCATGTCTATGCCAATACTTGAAGAACTGAAAAAAAGTGACGATTCCCAAGAAGAATAAAATTTATTTCATTGCACTAAAAAAGAAAATCAATCATGTACATAGTGCTTTAATCGGGTATTGAGTACTTTCTCAGCTATATAATAGTGTATTGACTTATAATAATATGACGTAAGGAATATGTGCAAATGTTTGTAAGAATAAGTCAATACAAAACCAGATGTACGATGCCTTGTTTCGCAAAATATTTTATAAAAGCCGGAATATTTCTTCAATCCATGGTTGATAAAGTGTGTATTTTATGACGTTATTTACCTTACTAAAGCATACGCTTTTGCCATTGCTTATAAATCAATATCCAACCCTCATGCCACCGCAGTTTGAAACAGAGATTAGAGAATTATTAAAACCCTTAGTTTCAGCTTTTGTGTAGCAAATTGAAAAAAATATTCCTACCGTTTGATTTATTCTTGAAACGCAAATACAATCTAATTTAGGATGAATATGAAGGCGTAAAGAAATCAATCATTAATCTTACTATTGTTCTTTAATGAAAGCATTGCTCTGATGTGTCAGGTAAAATAGAACACCCAAAAACACTATAGCTGTTTCTCCTTCATGCATTTTTTAAAGATATCTCTCAATGCACGCCATTCCATTTCACAATGGTACCTGTAGAACGTATAAAAAATCCTTGTGAAGTACATAAAATCCTTTTTTTACCACCATTTTAATGTTTATATAGATGACAAACCGACACCGTCATTTTACTTGCCATGTTCTAATATTGAAACAACCTTTGACACTTGAGATGATTCATTAGAAGTATCTTTAATAATTTTTATCCACATACTAACCCGCTTGTGACAAGCAAACATATATTTTTAATTAACTCAATACAAAAATAAAATGAATTATTTATATAAATCAATTTTTTATCTTTATAATCACATTATTTTTCAGTTTAAATGACAGCCACAAACAAGTACAATAACATTTTTTCAATCTTAGACTTTCAAAGTTATAATTCCAAAAATCATTTCTTGCATATAAAAAACAGAATTGACATGTGAGAAAATAAAAGGCTTAAATATCTCTACTGAACAGCTTCAAGTGCCAAGAGCTGTCTCACAACATTTGGGGGTGTAATGATGCTCGTCTTCCTCCTTCATAAACATAAAGATGGGGATGTGCACAATAGCTTTATCGGTTACACTATTCACGGTCACCGTCGCAAATTGGACTTAGGATTTTTAAGAGAGGTCTCTTTAAAACAAGCACGTGAATATATAACAGCAATCGTGTTTTTTTGGACGTTCTATTTTACCTGACACATCAGAGAAATGCTTTCATTAGAAAATGAGAAAAATAAAGGTGTGAGATAATCTCCATTATTTAAAAGATATTGCTTTAGATAGCGTAAAACTGAATTTAAAAATGATTGTAGAAATGGGAACCGATTTTCAGCTTTAAAATTTCATCTTCTTCCCAAATTAGATTGTCTTCTTGTTTTAAAGAATTACAAAAACAGAGATTCACAATATCCCTGCCCCGATATTCTTAGCTTATACGTTACATAAATAAGATGCTTCTACCTAATGAGTCTTGTACTATTCTGTTTGCAAATATCATTGTGAGATGAATTTAAGAGACAATAAAAATATCTTGTTCATTACATTACATAAACATGTGTAAGTGGAAACGATAATTTATCTTAAAAGAGATAGCTCTTAGACAAAAGCCAAAACTTTTATATTTCAGCCATGTTTCATAAAGAATCGAATGATATGAATCTATAATTTTCTGGAATATGACTGCCTTATACAACCATCAATAAAATCTATTTTATATGTCTATCATAGCATGTTTCTATTTTTTACGATTGGAATTATTAAAAAACAGGATATTATTGAATTTCGTCCTTGAGGGCGCGGCTTAGTAATGTGTTTGCCGCTTCAGTTATATTTTTACCACAATAGAGAATTTGATAAATTTGTTCTACAATGGGCATTTCTACCCCAATACGCTGCGCCAACGTATATACTTCCTTGGTATTTAAGTATCCTTCCACAACCTGACCAATTTGTTTTTCTGCTTCTTTTATATCTATTCCTTTACCAAGAAGTATTCCAAAACGGCGATTACGCGACTGATTATCAGTACATGTCAAAACCAGATCACCTAAGCCTGTCATTCCCATAAATGTGGAAAGCTCAGCACCCATAGCCCCCCCTAAACGACTGATTTCAGCTAGTCCTCGTGTGATAAGAGCTATTCGTGCATTTGCCCCAAAACCTATGCCATCTGATATTCCTGCACCAATAGCAATAACATTTTTGACGGCCCCCCCTAATTGAACACCAATCATATCTGAACTTTTATAAACTCTAAAAGTTTTGTCACAATGAAAAAGTTGCTGCAATTCTTTACCAAACTCAACATCAGAAGCTGCTATCGTCATTGCAGTAGGCCAACCAATAGCTAGTTCTTGCGCAAAAGTTGGTCCAGAAAAAACAGCTAAAGGAATTTTTTCACCTAAAATCTCACGAGCAACCTCTTGTAAGAAACGTCCAGTACCATGTTCTAAACCTTTTGTAGCCCAAATAACGCGTGAATGCTGATCTAAATAAGGCTGAATATTATACAAAACTTGATGAAATACATGGCTTGGAACAGCGATTAATATATTGTGACTTGCCGTTATTGCAGTTTCAAGGGAAGCTTCAAGTAATAAATTTTCAGGAAATCGAACATCGGGTAAATATACTTGATTACAACGTTGTTCCTGTAATTCTTTGATATGTTGAGGACTATATCCCCAAAGTAAAACATTATGACCATTACGGGCAAGAGCTATCGCTAATGCAGTACCAAAAGAACCAGCACCTATAACTGTCATTGCAACGGTTTTCATTAAATTTTCTGATTATTCTCTAAATTTTTGATTTCAATTGCATATTATTATTACAAATAATTTTAATGCTATCTTTAATATAAATTCTTTAAATCTAAAAATATTACTGCTTCGTAGCTTTTTTATCTCACACAACATAAAAACTTGTTTCGCACATTCTCTTTCTTTGTAGTAAATTTTACAAATATCACTTTTTGTATATTCTACAAATAGCTATTTGTCTCAAAAATTAAAGCTTGACTAAATACCCCACGGACTTTCTTTTTTAAATTAAAAGTATATTCAAAATAATGATACTCATTCCACTGATATCTTGTACTTATCTCCTGCTTTATATCCTACAAATTTCTTCTACGAAGCTGATACATGCCGCATCAGCTCCGTAGATATTTCTAACAACTACTCCACAGGAAACTGCGTATTTGGATCTTGATCCATGGGCATTTCTGAACCAGGTGCTTGATCTACAGGAGTTTGCGTACTTAGACCCTGCCCCATGGGCATTTCTGAAC
>NZ_JBHIPG010000063.1:0-5909 GCF_042195905.1 Bartonella sp. AP331QHHD | reverse complement strand
GATGCACTCTAGCCCTCAAAAGAGTGCATCCTTCCCCTCAAGGGATACCGCCAAACCCTCATAAGGCAGTATCCAATCCATAAGAGGATGCACCCTAGCCCTCAAAAAAGAGTGCATCCTTCCCCTCAACGGAGACTGCCAAACCCTCATAAAGGCAGTATCCAATCCATGGAAAAGATGCACTCCGCCTTCAATAGAGTGAATCCTTCCCTTCAAGGGTTTTACTCAATTTTCATCGCATCTCATTTTTATGAACCCTCATTTTTATGAATCCTTGGTCAAAGGCACAAAAAGAAGTTTGCTAGCAACTATTGTATCACCCACCTTATGGGATTCCACTTGCCTACAGAGCTTTCAAACTTTTTTACGCCTTCATAAAATCGAATCTGAAAGAATTCATTAAGGCAATTAAGAGTAAATTTTGTCAAAATATAGACAAAGTTTATTCTTTTTTGTGATTGTTGTATTTTTACTATAGTTATTTAAATCGAATTTATATATGATACGTATCGATATTTATTTATCGAAATAAATATAGGAGAAAAACTATGAATATCAGATATTTTTTCATAGCTGGGGCTATTACAAGTGGTTTAGCTCTCGCGATTCAAAAATCTGATCGTATAGTCAATAAACAACCCTCTCCTATTGTTGCTCCTTATACTATTGAGAAAACAAATTTACAGTTTGTTAAACAAGTAAGGGACACATCGGATACATTGAATATACTGAGAGTCAGTAATAGAAGCGCATCAGAACAAGCATCAATCAACGATATATACGATAAAGCAGAAAATTTATTGAATGCAATAGCTGGTTTTTTAGGATCACTTATTATATATTTCGTACAACTTGTTGCTACTAGAATATAAGATACAAAAAGTTCTTAAAGTAAGGTTATATACATTTTGTATATATTGTAAAATTTAAATAAAAAGGCCCTTTATAAAATGGGGCCTTTTTTAGTTTAATTTTTCCTTTGTTTTAGTTTAGTTTTTATTGTGTTTTTATTTTTATTGGCCAAATATCATCGCCTTCAAAAATGCCATTTTTACTTGTCTCACATCTCAAATGACAAAGGCTCTAACTCCCTAGGGCTCTAACTCCCTAGCTTCGCTCCCATAGCGCTTTCGTTAATAAGGGTCCGCAATCTTCTTGTTCTTCCCAAAAATTCTTCTGTTTTCAAGAAAATGACCATGCATCCCCTACGTCATCGAATTGGCTTCCAGATCTCCATGAAGCAGACTGAAAAACACAAAAACACCATAACTTTTTATATCAATATCACCATACTGAAACACTGTTGAAGCTTAACAAGCGCTGCTTCATTGGCAAGGACTTCTTAGAAAGACAAAAAACACCTCAAAGGCAAAAGAGCTTAACACTGCTCAAAAATGCCATTTTTTGCCTTCCTCTCACCTCAAATGACAAAGGCTCTACCCCCTAGCTTCCCTCCCATAGCACTTTAGTCAATAGAGCTTCCCCCATAGCGCTTTAGTCAATAGAGCTTCCCCATAGCGCCTTTAGTCAATGGAGCTTCCCCTCATACCGCTTAAATAAGCAATGATTTATGAGAATTTTCTAACAAAACAACAAAACCATCTTAAAGAAGAGAGTAGAATTTATAATTGATTTTTCTCCTCTATTCTTGAGGATCAAGCCATTTCCAGTCTATTTTTTAAAATCTTGGCTATTATTCTTGATTTTTCGAACCCTTTATTTTGCTCTGGTAAAAAAGGTGTGAAAGCGTCTCAATCATGGCGCTTTCACATCTTTTAAATAAAAGTGCTTTTCTTCAACAGGAGAATAAACTAATCAATTTTTATATCCATAAATGCGATTTTACCATCTTTAATATAAGTAATATCAGGAGCATGTTTTACCCCCTCTGCTTCAAACACGAACTGTTCATCACTCACCCCTTCAAACCCTTGTTCCCTTAATTCTTGTTTTTTCTCCTCGACTAATTTTTTATGCAAAGCGCGTTTTTGATTACACGTATTAGGAGATCTTACTCTAAAAAGCTGATAGTCCATGGCTATGGACCACTTCTCAGCAACCCGTTCCAGTAGATCGTAACTGAACTTTCCTTCTCTTTTCACTTCTTGAGCAATCACCATCGCGCGTTCCAAATGAACTTTTTCAATGGTTTCATCAAAGCCAAGCTTCTCCCCTGCCGTAAAACTTTCGTCATAAGAAGCTAAAGTCTCAACATCGCCCAGCAAGGCAAGAGCAGCAAGATGCAGCAAAGCATAAGGTGCGAGCTCTATGTCATCATCCGTTGCCCAAGATAAAGAATCTTTTTCCCAAGGGGGAATACCATATTGAGAGCGAAACATTTCATGCAAAGAATCATCTTCCATTGTCCATTTTAAAGTTTTATCGAGTGCTTTCTTTAAAAGCTGGACGCTCACTTTTTCTTCAAAAATTTCCAATCCATTGGGTACAAAATTCATAAATACCGTTGGCACAACCCCAGAATTATGCGGATTAATCGTCTGACAAGCCGCCGCAAAAATACCGCTCATAATTAAAAGTCCGCGATCAAAAGGCGAAAACTCTTCCACTCGTTTCTCGTTATAAAGAAACTGCACTTCGCGATCTGGTAAAAAGAGGGTTGCCAAATAATCTCCCTTTCCCTCGATTTCCACCGACCATCCCAAGCTTTTTAAAAGCCCTGTTGCACTTTCTATCGTGAGAATTTCATCATCATCATAATCGGCAGAGAACTCTTTTTCCTTTAGTTGCAAACGCCTCTTCTGCACCACGGCTTCATCTTTCCAAAACTGCTGCGTTGCAAGATCATTTTCTTTAAGCACTCTTTCCAGCGCGCCTTTCACTTGAAAATTCATTTTCATCCGTTTGAAGACAGAGGTATAAAGAGCTAAAACAAGCATGATAATGATCATGCAAATAACAATAAATACCCAGAACTCGGGATCTAATAGAAATACGGCTATAGGATCAAAGTTCATGTTCCCCCCTCACTATTTACACAACCCGTGCGACAGAGAGCTTATGTGCTCTCGCACTGAGATTGCTTCTTCTAGTTTCTGAATATTTTTTCGCAACTCACCCGTCACTTTGGTGCGAAGCCGTAACATAACCGGAATAAAAATAATAACACAAACCGTTATGATGTCCGTTGTTTTAAAGAGAACGGCATGCACAACATATTGCCACCCTGTCAGCTGCCAATTCAATACACCTGGTATTTCTAGAACCATTTTCCACATGATAATGAGAACCGCAATAGCAAAGATAATTTTATAATCCTTTGCTGAGAGCAACACGTGCTGGAGCGAAAAAGAATGCGCTCCTTTATGCGTTTCTTGCTCTGATGCCCAATTTTGCTCCTTCATGTATTCCCCTCTCACTCTTTGAAAAGACCCCGTGTGACAGAGAGCTTATTTGCTATCACACAGAGATTGCTTCTTCTCGTTTCTGGATCTTTTTTTCCAATTTACGCATTATGATGATGCAAAACCCAAATATCACCGAAATCAAGAAAAGTACACAGGCCGTTATGGCTTACGTCATAATAAAAATAATAATATTCCTGCTACCTTGCCACCCTCTTACCTTCCTCACATTGCAAACAATAAAGATTTTCAAACCACACCAATCTGTAAACAATAGTCACAATTCAGCTTTTTCTTCCCAAAAATTCTCCTATTTTCAAGAAAATGACCCTGCAGCCCCACTTCAATAGGATTCATTTCAAAGCTTGAATGAATAAGGCTCCTAAAAATACGAAAACAACCCATATACCGCGCACCCCTACGAGCAAAACCGTTCCTTCCTCACGCCTCAAACGATAAAGTAAGTCCCAAGCGCTCACTCTAGGCTCTAAACCCCACGGGCTCTTATTCCCTTTAATCAACACTGATCCATAATCGGCTTTTCTTCCACTCAATGCCACCCAACACTGCTCCTTAGAGCAATGTTTACGGACACCTCATGAAAGAGCACCAAAAAATATCAGAGGCAAAATGGTATAGAGAGCAATCCCTATAAAGGCTGAATCTCTCATAATTTCTTCATTATTTTTTCCCTCTCATGACTTCTCAAACGCTGTATCCTGTTCTTGCAAGACGTTTTTCAGTTCTTTTCTTAAACAGCGATACGTTCTCACCTGCTTAAAGACACCATAATAAAGTTGTAAAATCATCATAGGAATACAAGCAACCACCAATGTCACGCACATAAGCACGAGACCGAATATTGTAACAAGAATATCACTCCATTTTTCTCTATCGCCTTTTTTATACCAATCCTTTTGATCGGTTATTTTACCCCGTTGCTGGTTTATTTCTTTCAATTTTTGAGTATTTTTTCTCAACAAAAGCCACAATGTTATGAAGAGTATGTACAGAACTGGAAACAAGACCCAAACACACACTGTAATAACTTTCCAAAACGCATACAGAGAGAGAAAAAGAGGTGTATCCCACCACCCTGTCAAGTTCTCTTGGCTACCCAAAGATGAGAGAAAGAAAATCCTGTTGCACAACTCAATAATGAGCGAGAGGAACCAAATGACAACATGCTCTCGCACAGAAAAATAATCTTTCCCAAAAAAATAGCGTAGTTCATTATAAAATGCTGAATAAAATTCTGACTTTTTCCCCTTCATTGCTCTTCCTTTTTTTATGAAAAATGCATTTCTTTATCTCATGCCCGCTTTTTTAAGAACCACGAAAAGTGCGATGCATGGCGCTTTCCTTATTTTTAATAACCCCCCCCCCAACTTTCTAAAAGCGCGGTTGCTCTTCCCAATGATTAAGAGCATCCTCCTCATTACAAACGAAAATAGGCTCTCTTCTTTGTCTGATGATTTTCCAACCATTCATCCTCCCCTCTTCTTGTGTCACGAGAGCTTCTAAACATTGCCTCTTACCCCTCACGATAGCTACAAAAGCGCCTTGTCACTCTCTTTATCTTACGCGTTTTAGTAGCCGTCTCATTCTACGATACTTTCTCACCTGCTTAAAGACACCATAATAAAGTTCTAAAATCATCATGGGAATACAAGCAACCACCAATGTCACACACATAAGCACGAAAACAAATATCATGACAAGAATATCACCCCTTTTTTCTCTATCGCCTTTTTTATATCGATCCTTTTGATCGGTTATTTTACCCCGTTGCTGGTTTATTTCTTTCAATTTTTGAGTATTTTTTCTCAACAAAAGCCACAATGTTATGAAGAGTATGTACAGAACTGGAAACAAGACCCAAACACACACTGTAATAACTTTCCAAAACGCATACAGAGAGAGAAAAAGAGGTGTATCCCACCACCCTGTCAAGTTCTCTTGGCTACCCAAAGATGAGAGAAAGAAAATCCTGTTGCACAACTCAATAATGAGCGAGAGGAACCAAATGACAACATGCTCTCGCACAGAAAAATAATCTTTCCCAAAAAAATAGCGTAGTTCATTATAAAATGCTGAATAAAATTCTGACTTTTTCCCCTTCATTGCTCTTCCTTTTTTTATGAAAAATGCATTTCTTTATCTCATGCCCGCTTTTTTAAGAACCACGAAAAGTGCGATGCATGGCGCTTTCCTTATTTTTAATAACCCCCCCCCCAACTTTCTAAAAGCGCGGTTGCTCTTCCCAATGATTAAGAGCATCCTCCTCATTACAAACGAAAATAGGCTCTCTTCTTTGTCTGATGATTTTCCAACCATTCATCCTCCCCTCTTCTTGTGTCACGAGAGCTTCTAAACATTGCCTCTTACCCCTCACGATAGCTACAAAAGCGCCTTGTCACTCTCTTTATCTTACGCGTTTTAGTAGCCGTCTCATTCTACGATACTTTCTCACCTGCTTAAAGACACCATAATAAAGTTCTAAAATCATCATGGGAATACAAGCAACCACCAATGTCACACACATAA
>NZ_JBHIPG010000062.1:0-34425 GCF_042195905.1 Bartonella sp. AP331QHHD | reverse complement strand
TCTGGTTTTGCTAAAAAACCACCCCGAAAAGAACTCTTGATTCGCAATAATTAAGAGACGTGTTGCAAAATCCTATTCCCTCACTTTTATTTACGCGTCCCTCACTGTAAAAAATATATGGAAAATCAATAAATTATTTTGGATAAAAAAGAGTATGGTGCCCAAAAGAGGACTCGAACCCCCACGCCTTACGGCACAGGTACCTGAAACCTGCGCGTCTACCAATTCCGCCATCTGGGCTTATAAAATTCATCTAAGCGCATGAAGCAACTCTGTCAATAAAATTATAGAATTTATTTTTTCAGCTTAAAACGATAGCATTGAACTTTTGAGGGAGATCATGATTTTAGAAGTTTAAGGTGTGAGGACTGTCTTTGATAAAATTGTTGAATCCGGATTAAATGTGTAAATAATAGGAATGCCGGTCGCTAATTCTTGAGATATAATTTCCTCACCGGAGAGACCTTCAAGCACCATAATAAGAGCACGAAGAGAATTTCCATGTGCTGCGATCAAAACAGTTTGGGAGCGCAAAATATAAGGCTGGATATGGTAAAGATAATAAGGCCAGATGCGTGCACCGGTATCGCGTAGGCTTTCTCCATTCGGCGGCGCAATCGTATAGGAGCGGCGCCACATTTGCACTTTCTCCTGCCCCCATTGTTGGCGTACTTCATCTTTATTTAAACCAGAAAGATCACCATAATTACGTTCATTTAATGCGGGATTTTTTATCACTTCTAAATCTGATTGTCCCATTTGCTCTAAAATGTGCTGAGCGGTTTTTTGAGCTCGCTGTAAGGCAGATGTATAAGCGATATCAAACCTCAAACCATATTCTTTCAGTTTTTTTCCTGCTGCTATCGCTTCTGCATGACCTTTTTCTGTTAAATCGGGATCTTTCCAACCGGTAAAAAGGTTTTTGAGATTCCATTCACTTTGTCCATGACGAATTAGTGTAAGTATGCGTCCCATTATAAATTGCCTCTATTCTATTGATTACTTAAAATTCATCGTTCAATCCCAAAACATCGAACATTGAATAAAGACCGCTTTCATGATTTTGTGCCCATAAAGCTGCTTTTAATGCGCCATTGGCAAAGATAGAGCGTTCTTGCGCTGTATGTGAAAGAACAATGCGCTCATTGGAACCAGCAAAAATGACACTGTGTTCTCCAACAACTGTCCCACCACGTGAACAGGAAAAGCCAATGGCGCCTTTTTTGCGTTTACCTATATGACCATTGCGTTCGTTGACACACACATTTTTAAGCATAACATTGCGGCCTTCAGCTGCTGCTTGGCCAAGAAGAAGGGCTGTTCCAGAAGGAGCATCAACTTTGTTAGCGTGATGCATTTCATAAACTTCGATATCAAAATCATCGGCTTCTAATGCTTTAGCGGCTTTCTTTACAAGGTTGGCTAAAAGATTTATTCCAAGGCTCATATTTCCGGATTTGACAATTGTTGTATATTTCGCAAAATCTGCAATTTTTTCTTCTTCTGTTTTGCTAAATCCTGTGGTGCCAATAATATGGACAAGGCTTTTTTGAGCAGCGTAGTTAGCATAAAGAATACTGGCTTCTGGTTGTGAAAAATCTAAAATACCTTCTGTATTAGAAAAGGCATTTTCGGGATTGTCAGTGATACTAATCCCAAGAGAATCTGAACCAATTAATGCACTGGCATCTTTTCCTACAAACGGTGAGCCTTTACGTACAAGAACAGCACAAAGCTCTACATCTTTCCTCTGCTGGATTGCTGTAATGAGTTCACGTCCCATTCTTCCATTTGCACCAACAACTGTAAGGCGCATTTTTATCTCCTTATGATACTTTACTGTGCAGTATAGGCAAATTCTTGCCTTCTTTCCAATGGTTCTTTTTCTTTATAGAATTTTTTTCCTTCTTTAATTTATCTTGTTGTGCTGTAAAACACTGTTGTTTAGAGCAAGTGATATAAGATCTACAAATTTAAATAGAGATGTTTTTCGTTAGAGTGTGTGATGAATATTCTTAAGTAAGGTTNTTTAGAGCAAGTGATATAAGATCTACAAATTTAAATAGAGATGTTTTTCGTTAGAGTGTGTGATGAATATTCTTAAGTAAGGTTTGCTTATGAAACCTTATGAAGATTGTGTATTACTTTACGCTTTTTTTTCGTTCTTTAAAGGGGAGCGTTCTTCATGCAAAATAAGATCTCCCAAACAAAATAGACCTATGTTGTCAATTCATGCGCTTTTCTTAAAGAAATATTTATCAATTCTTCTAAACTTATTTTATGATAGTGCTCGTGAGTGGTATCACGAGAGAGTATCCATGAATAATATAACATCTATTCTGCGCCACTATCTTTATGCTTCATAAATAGAGAAAATTAGCATTATCATACGTTTTGTTAGCCTTTAATGTTTTAATAATTCTTGGCACTTAGGCATTTTCATTCTTTTCTTTAATATTCTTTCATTTACCAATTCCATTTGTGACGCATAAGAAAGCGATTTTGATTGTTTTAAATGTGATGAAGGTAATGAGAAAAAGGTATTTGGAATTGATGATTAAGGTAAAAAAAACGATTATTTATCATTGTATATCAATATGTTATCCATAAATAAAATCACGTAAAAAGGGGATAAAAACAAGGGGCTAACAAGAAGTTGGATTGTTTTCACACGAGAGTTGGTCGGATTCTTCATCTTTTAGGAAAGTCAGTTGAAAAAATTGTTATGTTGTAAAAACGTATGATGAGGCTTTGTTTATTATAGAGAAAATAGGATATATATTATGCAATGCGTTTTTTCATATATTGGGGAGAATGGAGTATAACATGCGTTAAGTACTGTTATTTTATTTGCCTAGCTTCCAATGATGCTACAGCTCTTGTATTTAAAGAGAGTCTTTAAAATGCTTTCTTAAGTATTTTTATCCCTGTGCTGATCTTTTTTGTGACACGATAAGAAAGTGATTTTTGTGATTCAATTATAATGGGTTTTATTCTCTGTTTAATACGATCATAAATCAATGTATTATTATATTGTTTATACGCATGCATAAAAATTCATAAACCTATAAATATCCTTTAGATAAAATATCACTTTTATTTTTGTTTGTGAGAGAAGGCTAGAAATCAAGATCTGCATAGTGAGCACTTGCAACAATTCCGCGGACGCGATCTGTTAAAAGAGAACGAAAAGAAGGGCGTGATTTAATTCTCATATACCAGTCTTTGGCAGCAGGAGATTGTTCCCAGTCAATTTCCCCTAGAAAGTCAAGTACAGAAATAGAGGCTGCTGCTGCTAGATCTGCATAGGACAAGGCAGAACCGACTAAGCTATCGCGAGAGGCACAGAGCCAATTGAGATAGTTCATATGTGGTAAAATATTGGCACGTGCATTGCGTAAAATTTGTGAATTAGGAGCACCACCGCCAATGGCAAGTGGCATTTCACGTTTATGGATTCGTTCTCGTACGATATGGCGCGTTGCTTCATTTTCGAATTTATTTAAGAACCAGTCATTGAGACGGCGTACTTCCGCACGATCTAAAGGATTTTCTGGAAAGAGCTTATTTTCTTGTCGTAAACTTCCATGTGTTTCGTCTAAATATTCGCAGATAACAAGAGGACCTGATAATGGAACCTCGTGTTCATCGAGAAAAACAGGAACATGACCAGCGGGATTGAGGGCTAGAAATTCGTGTCTTCTTGCCCATTCATATTCTTCAATCAGTTGAGTGGTTACACCATATTCCCCAAGAATGAGGCGTATGAAGCGCGAGGCAGAGGATAGGGGAGAGTGAAAAAGTGTCAGCATAATTTACACTATCAAATAGAGTTGAAGAGAATTCTTTCAAGTAATCATTTTTATAAAGATGCTTGACTAGAAGTACAAGATCATTAGTAGCTGCTAGTAATTATAATTAATAAATTGTTAATGACTAGGAATTGTTCTCTTATGCGATGGTTTGCAAAATGGCAGCACGTAATTCTTCTAAACCGATAGCTTTTTCTGAAGAGGTTACAAGAAGCTCAGGATAAGCTGCTGGGCGTTTAAGAAGCTTTGTTTGTGTGCTCATAATTAATTTTTCCAAAGCATTTGATTTGATTTTATCGCTTTTTGTCAAAACAATGTGATAAGAAACAGCTGCTTTATCAAGGAGAGCAAGAACATCTTCATCATTATTTTTGATTCCGTGCCGTGAATCAATCAAGATATATACACGTTTTAACGTTGTGCGCCCCCGTAAATAGCTAAAAATCAAATTTGTCCACGCATCAACAAGATTTTTAGGAGCAGCAGCAAAACCATAACCAGGCATATCTACTAATGCTAGAGGGGGAAGGTCTCCTAGTTGCCCACTGAATCCATCAGGGACAAAATAATTAAGCTCTTGAGTCCGTCCTGGTGTATTTGAGGTACGTGCTAAGCTTTTTTGTTGGACAAGTGCGTTGATTAAAGATGATTTTCCAACATTGGAACGTCCTGCAAATGCAATTTCTGGTGGTCCTTCGGGGGGGAGAAAGCGTATTGCTGGTACACCACGAATAAAAATCCAATTGCGAGAAAAAATTCCAGAAAGGGAAGAATCTCTTGTCATTCATGCACTTCTTTTTTGGGTGATCTTCTCCAGATGGCTTTCAGATTATCAAAAAGCTCAATTTTAACTCCTTGGCGCTTCATCATGATACCTTGCTGAATGATTGATAATATATTGTTCCATGCCCAATAGATGACGAGACCAACAGGGAAAGAGGCGAGCATAAAAGTAAAGACAACAGGCATCCATGTGAATATCATCGCTTGGGTTTGGTCTTGAGGAGCGGGATTCATACGCATTTGTAAAAACATCGTTATTCCCATAATCAAAGGCCATGCACCAATCATAAGAAATGTTGGCGTTGTATATGGCAAGAGACCAAACAAGTTAAAAAGAGAAGTTGGATCGGGTGCCGCTAAATCTTTAATCCAGCCAAAGAAAGGGGCATGGCGCATTTCAATGGTGATATAGAGAACTTTATAAAGAGCAAAGAATATTGGGAATTGAACCAACATCGGCCAACAGCCTGCAAGGGGATTTATTTTTTCGGTTTTATATAGTTCTATTATTGCCTTTTGTTGTTTGGTTTGGTCATCGGGATACTTTTCTTTTATTTCTAGCAACCGCGGTTGTAAAAGCTTCATGCGTGCCATAGATTTATAAGATTTATTGGCTAGAGGGAAAAGAAGAGTTTTTAAGAGCACTGTGACAAGAAGGATGGCGATACCAAAATTCCCTGTTTGTTTATAAAGAATATCAATGAGGGAAAACATTGGTTTGGTGATGAAATCAAACCAGCCCCAATCAATTAAAAGAGCAAACTTTTTGATTTTTAGGTCATTTTGATAACTATTAATAATTTCAACTTGTTTTGCACCAGCAAAAAGACGATTTGTAACAGTTTTTGTTTCATTTGGGGCAATCGTTAAAAGCGACCCTAGCAAGTCAGACTGATAATGTGTTTGCAAACGATCAAAATAAATAAAACGGCTTGTATATTCTTTATTTTGCGGGGGAATAACTGCTACAGCCCAATATTTATCGGTAATACCAATCCAACCTCCTGTTACTTTGGAAAAAGTCACGCTCTTTTGCCCATTATCAGGATTTGGGTCAAGCTCTGCTAAGGTTTTATATTTTTCAGTTTTGAGCGAATCTCCAGCAATACCTATCATACCTTCATGAAGTAAATAGGTTGCATTTGTATGTTCTGGTGGTGCAGCACGTGCAACGCGGGCATAGGACGAGAGATGTATTGGTTGATCACTTTCATTGCTGATAGAATCCTCAATGGTAAACATGAAATGATTATCAACAGAAAGGGTCCGCCGGAAGATTTGTCCCTGTCCATTATTATAAATTAAAGTGATGGGTGTTGAAGGAGTCAGGATTGTATTGTTTCCCTCTATTTGCCATTTTGTATCCGATTGTGGCAAGGCTTTTGCTGGCAAAGACGCACTTGCAAAACCAAATTCAGCAAGGTAGGTTGTTTTGAAGCCTTTAGGATTTAGCAAATCGATTTCCGGTGATTTTTTATCGACTGTTAAACGATATTTTTTGAGGTGAAGATCATCAAATTGTGCACCAACAAGATTAATAGAGCCTTCCAGTTCATTGGTTTGGATCGCAATACGCTCTGTTTTGGCCAATACAGCTTTCCGGATTTCAGGTGTCATGGGCTGTTCGATGATAGATGTAGCTTGATACGTTGAGGTATCGTCAGAAAAATCTGTCGTGGTAGTAGAAAGGGCTGATTGTTGTTTTGACAATTGCTGTGCGATGACTTGTTGTTTTTGTAACTTTGCTTGTTTGGGAGCAACATGAAGAAATTGCCATGCGATGAGCACCACGAAAGATAAGCCAATAGCGATAAAGAAATTGCGATTATATTCCATCCGTACACCCTTGTTGTTGTTGCTGATGTTTTATTTTTGGTTTTATTCGCCGATTTAATTCACTAATCAAGGATGTAAAAGGTGCATGTAACACATCACGGTACGCTACAATGACATAGTCTGTTCCTGCTTCCATGTGATTTGTTACACCAACTCTCACGGCCTCACGCAAGCGCCTTTTAATACGATTACGTTTCACAGCATTACCGTTTTTACGGGTAACAGTGAAGCCTACACGTGCAAAAAGAGAATCTTTTCTTTCTGTTGTTTGTTCACGAGATTTAACTTCGAGCAAAAATAAAGGACCACGTCGTTTTTCTCCTGTACGGACAGCCAAAAAGTCTGCTCTTTTGCGAATACGGCAGGGATGTTTTTTCTTCATAAAAGAATATTTCGCAATTTCATTAAATGCCTGCAAGCAGACATTGTAGGTTCATAATAAAAGTTTCACAACGAAGAAACGATGAGCAATCCTCAACGGTTGTGAAAATTTAAATGGTTAAGCAGAAAGCCGCTTACGTCCACGAGCACGTCTTGCAGCAATAATTTTACGTCCTCCAGCTGTGGCCATGCGTGCACGAAACCCATGGCGGCGTTTACGGACAAGTTTAGAGGGTTGGTAAGTACGTTTCATTTATTTAAATACCGCGGAGTGCGGCCCTTCTTAATCTTCGTTTTATGAGTAGTTATGCGCGAGATAAACAATTTTATCCTATCATACGGCTGTTAACCCATAAGGAAAAATATAAAAAAAGTCAATCTTAGATTGTTTTTCTCTCTCTTGAAAGAATACAAAACACCTTATAACTATCTGTAACGCTTTTTTACAATACTGTAGGAGTGTTAGAAAATAACGATTGAAGCTACAGAACATAAATGGCGAGGGCCTTAAAGAATTAAAGAAGGTGTGACTGATTACTGTATGCTCAATTTAAAATATCCTTTAAGATTAAGAGTTTTTTTCAGTTTTTGTTTTTACAAAATTTTTATCAGAATATTCATTAAAGTGGTTGTAGCACAAACGTGATTGATAGGATTTTATAGCAGATTTTATGTTTGAGCTTCTTTATTTTAAGGATGGTTTCATATTTTTAAAGAGATAAGAGATGTATACTTTATAATGCTGAGTAAAGTAGAAAATTATCAGGTGATGAACCTTGTAAGTATTTTTCGTTCTTATGCTTATATTTGCTGGTATTTTTATAGAGAGGAAAGAACATGGATCTTATCACAAGTGAGGCTGTCCGCAACGTATTACGTACAATCAAAGGACCAGATCTTGAAAGCGATATTGTGTCGTTGGGTCTTCTTTCAGAAATATTGATTGCTGATGGTAAGGTTTTCTTTTCCATTACAGTTCCTGATGGAGGTGTGCAAAAATGGGAATCATTGCGTCGTTCTGCTGAAAAGGTGGTATGTGCTTTGGAGGGAGTGAAGTCTGCTGTTGTTACACTTACAGCAGAAAAAATAACAAAGACAGCACCTAGTCGGAGAGCCAATCTCTTACCGATCAAAATGCCCATAGAAGGTGTGAGGCATGTGATTGCTGTTGCTTCTGGAAAAGGAGGGGTCGGGAAATCTACGATGGCAATAAATATCGCCTTAGCTTTACAAGATTCTGGTTTCAAGACGGGGGTGATGGATGCTGATATTTATGGTCCTTCGTTGCCACGTTTGACAGGACTTGTTAATCAAAAACCACAGCTTATTGGAGAAAAAAAGCTTCAACCTCTTGAAAAATTTGGACTGAAATTGATGTCGATGGGATTTTTGGTGGAGGAAGAAAAGCCGGTGGTCTGGCGCGGTCCTATGGTTATGGCAGCTGTAACGCAATTGTTACGAGATGTTGTATGGGGGCCTTTGGACGTTTTAGTCGTTGATATGCCGCCAGGTACAGGGGATGCACAATTAACGCTTGCGCAACAGGTACAATTAACGGGTGCGTTGGTTGTTTCTACGCCCCAAGATCTTGCTTTAGTGGATGCGCGTAAAGCAATAGAAATGTTCATGAAAGTCAATGTTCCTATTTTAGGACTCATTGAGAATATGAGTTGTTTTATCGCTCCTGATACAGGAAAACGCTACGATATTTTTGGCTATGGTGGTGCACGGGCAGAAGCAGAACGTCGAGAGGTCCCTTTCTTAGCAGAAATACCGCTTGATCCAGCTTTACGATTGTCTTCAGATGAAGGAATCCCTATTTTTGTTGCTAAGCCTAGTGAAGAGCATGCTAAACTATATCGTAAAATTGTTGATCAAATAAAAAATCAACTCTTTTGAATGGGGGGGATGTTATAAGAGAGTTTATTAAAACACAATCATGAAAGACATAAAAATAGTCGCTTCTTTGTAAGAGGAAGTTTTAATGTGTGAATGGAGTATATAGGTTAAATAAACAAAAAATTATTCATGCGTTTGGATAACCTGAAGGGGAACAAAATTGAAGAGCTAGAGCTGTGAGGTAGAAAAAAATATTGGACTTGAGGCAAAAAGAAGAAGACCGAAAATAAAAATAATTTAGAAAAATTGTAAAAGGTTGTAAAAAATATTTTAATAATCAATTTTTTCATAAAAAAGCATTTTTTGATGTGAGTTTTCTTGATATACATCTTCAACATTTAGTTTTTTCTTATTGAGATGATAAAAATATTGGTCAAGTCTTTTTAGAAGCATTCATTTTTTGCAAAGTAGCTTCAAGAGCCATTGTTAAAGCATTCTTTCCCCCTTGTTGAGAAAAGTAATTTGACAAAAATTCATTTGTTCCACCCTTTGTTGAAAACTCTTTTTCAAGCAGTGCAAAATCGAGAGATACAGAACGATCCGTTGCTATAGTTTTACGCATTTCATCTGTAAGATTTCCAAACATCATGGTAAGGAATTCTGCTGATTGTTGTTTTTTTAACCCTTGTGTTATAAACCATTGATGGGCAGTTTTTATAAAATTAAAATATACTCCCATAAGTGAACCAGCTGTCATAAAAAGATTAAACTGCTCTTCCTTATCCAGCACCAATGTGCCCCCCAATGCATCAAATAAAGTGCGCAAAAAGGGATGATTGGGATAGATTGGTGTCAAATTTTTGCATTCTGCAACAAAAGGTAATGGAACAGCACGATAAACTTTATGATTAATCCACTCTTCTATTTCTGCTGCTTTTGCCATAGCAAGTACGGAAATAACCAGCTGTTCTGGACGAAAACAAAGAGAGCGCAAAACGTCTTCTGCAATTTGATTGGGCAAGCAAAGAAAAACACAATCACTAACATCGAGCAACGCTTGGTTATTTTCAGCAATCATAACTTTATCATAAGTGCGTGAAAGGCGCTTTGCTGTTTGTGCATTGCGAGGCGAAACAATAATGGAAGAAACATCAAAGTTGCTTGTCATTAAGCCATTCACCATTGAAGCACTGATTGTACCCGTTCCCAAAAAGCCAAGTCTCATTATCTATTTCTCAGTTTCATATTTTAAAAGGAATTTCAATCAACATCTCAGGTGTTTTAACTAACATAAACGCTAATTGAAGAAGCAACACATAACATAGCAAGAATAATCAAAACCAAATAGATTTTGGGCTTGTCAAAGAGAACGGCAAAAGCAGAAAACCAACCAACAACAGCTGCGGCTAATGCAAATAAAAAACCTGGTTTATTCATAAGCACAATATGCATTGCCATTAAACCACCAATAATTAGCGCTCCAAAAATGATGAGCAAACCTGTTGCAAACTTTTCATAATCATCCATATTTCGCTCCTTATAGCGCTCAATTATTACACACTTTTTAACGCATATGCACATAAAAACGAAATGTTTTTTATTGAATATGGTTAAAACGGGGGGTGCCGTTTATTGATCAGATGTAAAAAATGCAGGGATATGCTGTGGCCAACGCCAAGGTAAAATTGCAATTAAATCAAAGCGTACAGACAAAAGGGCATAATCTTTTTGCCGTGCGAGCCAAATATCGGCAGCTGCCTCAATTCGCTTTTCATTCATTCGGGAAACCGCTTCCATTGCTTCAGCCAACGTTGAACGTGCTTTAACTTCAACGATTAACACAAGATTTCCGCGTCGTGCAATTAAATCAATTTCTCCACATTTTGTTTTAAAACGCCTTTCGGCAATGTGAAACCCTTTGCAACGTAGCCACAAAGCTGCCAATTTTTCTGCACGAACCCCTCGATAAAAAGACTTTTGTCTGCGTTTTTTTTGTATCATTTTACGCATTTTTTAAAAAGATTAATCGCTGAAAAAGTTCCTGCTTTTTAAAACCGGTTTTTTTTGCAACAAAAGCTGCCGCTTGAGCAGCAGAATGTGTCCGTGCGCGTTCTAATAGCATTTCATCAATTTCTTGATCACTTATCACATTTAAAGAAGAAGATGATTCTCCAACAAGGACAACAATTTCCCCACGAATATGTGCTTGTTTTCTGTAATTTTCTAACAAATTTCCCAAATTGGAAACATCTACTGTTTCAAACTTTTTTGTTAATTCACGACAAATGGCAGCAGGTCGATCAGCCGAAAAAAGAGTGACCATATCCTGTAAAGTTTCAACAAGACGATGCGGTGATTCATAAAAAATCAAAGTTGCTGGAATCTCTTTTAATTGTTCCAACCGTTTTCGGCGCTGTAGCTTTCGTGCACTCAAAAAACCTGCAAAAAAAAAGCTATCAGTAGGAAGCCCTGTCGGTATAAGAGCGGCTAAAAGAGCGGATGCTCCAGGAATAGGAATAATTTTATGACCAGCTTTACGGGCCTCTTCCACCAATCGAAATCCAGGATCAGAAATAAGTGGTGTTCCGGCATCTGAAACAAGTGCTACTGTTTTGTTTTCTGCTAAAGCCGCTAAGAGCTTCGGACCCGCTTTTTGCGCATTATATTCATGATAGAGAAAAGGTTTTTTTTGAATACCGTAACGTTCCAACAAAACACGTGTTACTCGCGTATCCTCACACGCTAAAATATCAATTCCTGCAAGTACTTGCAAAGCACGAAGCGTAATATCTGCAAGATTTCCGATAGGTGTTGCCACAAGATAAAGCCCTGATTCTATAACGGGTGCAGAATAAGCATGCGCACCTATAAAATATGCTTTTTCACACATGCTCTTTTCTTTTCATTAAATTCTCCTCACCACAAGATTTTTATCCATACTCATAAGCCATTTTGGCTCATTTTTTACCAGCACATTTTTTATCATTACAAAGGCTTACCTTATTCGAATAATCGATTACACTACAATAAGATAATTTCATATTTAATGTCTTAATTTAACATTATTATCTATTTTGATCCGCATTATTTTTTCCAGTAAAACAAATTCCAAATGTAAACAATATTCTATCTACCCCATGATTTTCTATAAAGTTTTTCCTTCGAGAACCAAAAAACAATTTTACCCAATGTTATAATCTCATGCTTGTTTGTGCTCTTTTAAAAGCTAAGCTTTTTAGATTATTTCCATAACGCCGATTTTTCAAATATTCTATTGATATCCAAACTGTTTTTCTGAGCAAATGTAAACAGCCCCTTTTGAAACACATACAGTTAACTGGCAGCTGACTTGATCAAATATAAGCTCTTATCAGCAAAATACTTTATTTTTTCATATTCTCTACAGCTTTAACAGTATACAGTATAATGAGTACCTTAGAAAAGTTTAAGGCTAAATTTTATCTTAAACATTTGATTTATAATAGAAAATTTATTATTTTGCCTATTAATTAGGAGCTTTAAATATCGTAACATTATCTCAGCTCTTCTTATAGTCAATTAATCAAAATCATTTTTGTGCATCTTGAAACCTCCTTAAAACAAAGATTATCGCCTCATTGGAGATCGCAGAAAAAATAATGCTGTTAG
Organism: Bartonella sp. AP331QHHD; assembly: GCF_042195905.1. Classification (NCBI taxonomy): domain Bacteria; kingdom Pseudomonadati; phylum Pseudomonadota; class Alphaproteobacteria; order Hyphomicrobiales; family Bartonellaceae; genus Bartonella; species Bartonella sp. AP331QHHD. The sequence goes on along the minus strand of NZ_JBHIPG010000062.1, from coordinate 22,126 downwards.
CTTGTACTTTTTATTTCATAAATATGGAACTGTTCGTTCACAGGATTGCGTTATACCTTTTTCGGATAGTGTCGCAAAATAATTGCTTGATATGAGAGCTATCTCTTAAAAACAAGCCCATGACTGAACAACACAAGTCTGTTTTAATTTTGGATACCTCATTTTTTCTGAAGGATATGCTCCCATAAAAAACGTAAGTAATAAAAGCGGAGACAATACGTTATCTCTTCTTTTTAGAGGTTATTGTGATGCTTTTGAAAGTTTTAAAACCGAATGGACAGATGATAGTAAAGAGGAAAACAGTTTTTTCCTTTCAGATTTCATATTCTTGCTAAATGAAGCTGTATTTTCGTTTCAGAGATTACTCAAATAGAATATGCAATATTTTTGCTCTAGCTACAAAAGCTGGAACGGCGTGCAGAGCTTTCATTCACCTTAATCTTTCTTTTAAATATACCACTTGTGTTCAATTTGGATGATGATTTACAAGCAATAGCGAAAGCACAAGCTTTAAAAAAAACAACTCTATAAAACGCGTCATAGAGTGGTCATGAAAGCTATTTTGTTTTTATCAGGTGTTTTGCTAATAGCGATAGTCTCCATGGCTTGGCATCTGCTTATTCTTACGGTATTTGTACACATTCATTGCAGTATATTGGTAAAGGTTAGATGCAAGGCGATTATCCTTGATGCAAAAATAAAAGGTTAATGTAAGATTTTTTCGTGTCATTATCATTAGAAACATAAAAAGGGCTTGAACAAGCATGCTCTTTATCTCTTTATCTCACAATGTTTTTTCTACATTCATTCGTGGTTTTCTTGAGTGAGCATTACTTGGCAAAGTGTAGGAGAAAAAATAAATGTGAAGCGCATCTTCAGGGGGGGCTCTTGGCTAGTTAAAACGATTGATGTTTCTTATGAGAGGGCTAAAAGCATTTTGGATCATATGGGAGAGGGGGTAAAGTAGAACGGGCTTATTTTCCTTCAGATTTTCGAGAACCGCGGCTGTTTTTTTATCGCAGAATTGTCAAGAATATATTCATTATTGTTTTGTCATTTAGATAAAAAATTTTTGATAAAAATATGTTATGTTTTTTTATTGAAAAAAGTCATGCGGTAGGGAGAGTATTTTATATGAGAATAGAGTTCTTTTTACATTGTGAAAGAACGTATGCAGGAAGGTGATTGATAGATTTCTGATCTGAGGGAAATATTTTTATCCATTGCGTTTTGTATATTTCAATTTTAGGAGAATGAACAATGATTATATATTGGGAAATTACATATTGGGATAGAAGGGGCCCTCATTGCCTTGCGGACAGATCCAAGTGATATTTTGGTTTGGGTCTTTGATGTCACACGTTTTACAATGTATACAATTTGAAGCGTTGATCATATAAGTCAGATGATCATTATCCTCTAGCCACTCGTAGACAGCGGCGGGACAATAGCGTGTAGAGGGTCCTCCATAGATTGCATATTCAGAGTCTTTTTGTTTTTTTAATGAGGCGATTTTTAAATGGCAAGGTTGATTTTCTTCATGGTGCGTATTGGAAAGGGCAACACTTGAAAGGCGATCAAAGGTTATAACGCCATCTGGTTTTGGGTAAGAAATGGGTTGAAATTTTTCTGCTGGTTCAAGGCATGCATAATCTTCCTTTCCATGGGAGAGTGTTTTAAATAAGGAAAATCCGAACAATTGTTGCCACCACATATCAAAACCAGCAAGTTTAATTCCATATTTTGTCCCATATTTTGCCCAGAGCGGTTTGGCATTTCGCACTTTATAAAGATCTTTGCCAATGAGCCCTTTTCGCCATTGTTCTTCGATTTCTTTAACCTCATCATGGGCACGCCCTTGTGCAAGAGCGGTAGCGATTTTATCGGCAGCTAATATGCCAGATAAGATGGCATTGTGTGATCCTTTGATACGAGGAACATTGACAAATCCAGCAGAGCAGCCAATAAGTGCCCCACCAGGAAAGGTGAGTTTTGGTACAGATTGCCAACCTCCTTCGCTGATAACACGTGCACCATAGGAAAGACGCTTTGCACCTTTAAAGATTTTATAGAGTTTTGGATGTGTTTTAAAACGTTGAAATTCTTCAAAGGGAGAAAGATAAGGATTTTTGTAATCTAAGTGCACAACAAAACCGACGGAAATGATATTGTTTTCTTGGTGATAAATAAAGCCACCGCCACCGGTATTATTGTCTAAGGGCCAACCCGTGAAATGTTGTACTAAACCGCGTTGGTGTTTGTTGGGATCAATTTCCCAGAGCTCTTTGAGACCAAGACCAAATTTTTGTGGTTCACGATTTTTGCTAAGGCTGAAATGTTGTATCAGTTGTTTTGCAATTGAGCCGCGTGCTCCTTCCGCAATCAGAGTATATTTTGCCAATAAAGCCATACCAGGCATATAATTTTTTCCAGGGGTTCCATCTTTGTTAAGCCCCATATCTCCGGTGAGAACACCAATAATAGCTCCGTTATCTTTTTGGATGATGGGTTCTGTTGCTGCAAAACCAGGATAGATTTCAACACCCAACGCTTCAGCTTTTTTGCTTAGCCAGCGGCAGACGCTCCCAAGCGAAACGATATAACATCCGTTATTTGATAAGATTTTAGGGTGCAAAATATTGGGAAATACTGTGGACTTTTGAGGCTTTAGAAAAAAAAATTGGTCTTGTGTGACAGGGGTTGTGAAGGGATGGTCGTTATCATTTCGCCATTCTGGTAAGAGTGTGTCGATACCAATGGGGTCAACAACTGCGCCAGAGAGAATATGTGCACCAACTTCGGTTCCTTTTTCAACAATTGTGACAGAAAGCTCAGGATTAATTTGTTTAAAACGAATTGCGGCAGAAAGCCCTGCAGGTCCTGCTCCGACAATGACTATGTCAAACTCCATACTTTCACGTTGGTCATGCAGAGGTGCTTTCATGGCTTATAAAGCTTTCTCCAATTCTGGAATAATTTGGTGGAGATCACCTACAAGGGTGTAATCGGCAATTTGCATGATGGGAGCTTCTTCATCTTTATTAATGGCAACAATAATTTGTGCATCCATTATACCGGCTACATGCTGGATTGCACCGGAAATGCCAACGGCGATATAGAGTTCAGGGGCAACGACTTTTCCTGTTTGTCCAATTTGCCAATCATTGGGAGCATAGCCTGCATCCACTGCTGCGCGGCTGGCACCTAAAGCAGCATTTAATTTGTTTGCAAGAGGAAGAAGCAGGGACATAAATTTCTCTTGAGAACCAAGACCACGCCCGCCTGATATAATAACACGTGCTGAGGTGAGCTCAGGACGATCACTTTTGTTTGTCTCTGCTTTTACGAAAGAAGAAAGATTTGGATTGGGAGCTGGTGTTATTGTTTTAATGGGAGCAGAATTATTTTGGGAAGGCGTTGGGGTGAAAGAAGCGGTGCGAACTGTTATAATCTTTTTATAATCATTGGTGCGTACAGTTTCAAATGCATTGCCTGCATAAATTGGTCGTTTGAAGGTATTGGGTGAAAGAATGGCGGTAATATCTGAAATTTGCATAAGATCAAGAAGAGCTGCTACGCGCGGCATCACATTTTTCCCAGTACTGCTGGATGCTGCCATGATCACATCATAATCCTTTGCTAACATGAGAATTGTATCTGACATAGGCTCGGCAAGTTGATGGGCTAAATAGTCTGCTTTTGCAATAAGAACTTGCCGCACACCATTAAGTTTAGCACTATTTTCCGCTATCGTTTGAATTTTTTCTCCGCAAACCAGAATATCGATATCATTACTGAGTACGCGTGCAGCGGTGAGTGCTTTTGCTGTTTCTTCTGTATTATGATCGGCCAATAAAAGAATTGCCATAAGTTTTTGCCCTTTTATGTGAGTGTTGCTTTTACTCTAGTGGTGAGAATATTAAATGCAGTTCTTCTGTTTTAAGGCTCTGACAAGTTCTACTACATTTGCCACTTTTATACCGGATTGACGGTGTTTTGGCTCTTCAACGCTTAAAATTGTTAAGCGTGCTTTCGTATCGACGCCAAGATCAGTAAGAGATTTTTGTTCAATGATTTTCTTTTTTGCTTTCATGATATTGGGGAGAGAGGTGTAACGCGGTTCATTGAGCCGTAGATCGGCGGTCATAACCATGGGAAGGGGAAGACAAAGGGTTTGTGTTCCATTATCAACTTCACGAGTAACTGTAGCATGCCCATTTTCTATGTTAAGATGTGAGGCAAAAGTTGCTTGTCCCCACCCAAGAAGAGCAGCGAGCATTTGTCCTGTTTGGTTGCTATCGTCATCAATTGCTTGTTTTCCTAAAAAGACCATGTCGGGTTTTTCTTCATCAACAATGGTTTTGAGAATCTTAGCAATTGCTAAGGGTTCAAGTGTTTGATCCGTTGTGACAAGAAGTGCGCGATCAGCTCCCATTGCAAGTCCTGTTCGTAGAGTTTCTTGAGCTGCTTCTGGGCCAATTGAAACAAGAAGAACTTCTGAAATTTTACCGGATTCTTTTTGGCGAATGGCCTCCTCCACGGCTATCTCATCAAAAGGATTCATAGACATTTTTACGTGAGACAGATCAACGCCTGTACTATCCGGTTTGACGCGTATCTTGATGTTATAATCAACAACACGTTTGACAGCGACAATTATCTTCATAATGATCCTCTTTGTTTGTATGTTACAAGTTTATAGCAATACTCATAAGAAACCAAATTGTTTAGAATGAAGTCTCAATTTATAACTTGTGTTCTCTTTCGTATAAGCTTTTTTATGTTTACTTGTACTTTCTCGTCGTCATTTTCAATCTTCATATTTTTGCATTGCCATAATTGCCTTATTTGCTTGAATAAAAAGTAAAAAAATCAAACTGTCTTGTGAGAATATTCTTTTTTAGTTTCTTATGCTTTGTTTATGATGGTGCAATAGGTCCTTTATGCAATGAAAAATTAAGTGAAAAAGATAAAAATGGGGGAATGATTTTGCTCTTCAAATCTTGAAGACAGAAAAATTAAAGATCTTTCTTTCAAATATTTTAGATAAAGATTGGGGAAAATATTTCTAACAAAAAAGTTTTTGGAAGTTCTTAAAGCTCTATTTACTAAAATAGAGCACATTTTCTCATCATTTGTTGCGATTCTTTTCAAAAAGGTTAATGAGGGGTAGGCGTTTGTGAATACGAAGGGTCATATGATCGACCAAGCGACCAAACAGGTTAGGAACGATAAAGTCTTTTCTTTTGTTGAACAGAAAGACAGAAGGGATACTTCTGTAGAAGTAACGATGTCGGATATTGCTCAAAAATTACGCACCGTTTATGCGCAAATGCAAATGAAGCATTCGCCTCGTTCTTTAATGCAGCAGAGTTCTGTAGAAGAGCATTTTAAATCTTACTTAGATGATATTAGTCGGGCCATTTTGGCTGAACATTATATACGTCGTCAAAGAGAAAAAAAGCTTTTCCAGTCTTTAGAGCAGATTAAAACAATTGTTCAAAGTTTGCAGAGTGAAAAAAAAAGCTTAGAAGAAGCAGCGGTAACACGACAGGTGTCTCGTTCAAAATCACCTGATTCTGTTGTACAAAAACTTGCTCACATGGAATGTGAGGGAAATCAAGAACACTTATTACTTCAAAAGGTGCGAAATTTTTCGAAAGAAAACAGCATAATTTCACTCCAAACAAATGTTGAAAATACGTTGCAGCAAGAAAATAGAAGCCCTTTGCCCAGTGATGCTCTGAAATCTTCTTTTAAAAAGGTTGAGGGAGTAGTGAAGCATGCTGTGATAGAAGAAAAAGGTATGATGGGTGCTCAGGCATCTAATCATTGCATTGAGAATGATTTTTCTTCTTTAAGGACGCAGTCTCGGGAACATGTCTCGTTTTTATCTTATTTGCTAAAAAAAGGTGTTCTTTGTTTTTTAACCGTTGCATTTGTGGTAGCGATAACGTTATGTTTTTATAGCTTTTTAAAAGGAGCTCGTTTTTTTTAATTTTTATGATGTTGATGTTAATAGATGTGAAATGTATTGCGCATTCATGTTTGTGCGGAAGCTATAGCAACTAAAATTATCTTTTTAAACACGCAACAGAGATTATTGGAAAAGAGGATAATTGGAGAAGGATTCTCTAATTGTAAAAAAAAACTCAAATTATCTTGAAGGTTCTGTAAGTGAGTATTTATTTACCAATTGCTGAAATGTCACTCAATATGCTGATCTTGATTGGTATGGGAGTCGTTGCTGGTTTTTTTTCAGGACTTTTTGGAATCGGTGGTGGGTTTCTCATCACGCCGTTATTGATTTTTTATAATATTCCTCCTGCTATTGCTGTTGGAACAGGTGCTAACCAGATGATTGCTTCATCTGTAACAGGAGCAATTACACATTTTAGAAGACGTACGCTCGATATTAAACTTGGTATTCTTTTGGCGATTGGAGGAGGGATTGGTTCTTTAATCGGGATTCAGGTTTTCTCTGTTTTGAAAAAGTTAGGTCAATTAGACTTAATGATTTCGCTTCTTTATGTGATTCTTCTTGGAAGTGTAGGAAGCTTGATGATCGTTGAAAGTTGGTATGATATGATGCGCAAGCGTAAGGAAGGAAAAGCCAATATTCGTCTTGCTGGTCGACATAATTGGATTCATCGCTTACCCTTAAAAATGCGTTTTCGGACATCTATGATATATGTTAGCATTATTCCAGTTTTAGGGATTGGTCTCATTGTGGGGTTGTTGTCTTCTATTATGGGAATTGGTGGGGGGTTCTTTATGATACCAGCATTGATTTATCTTCTGCGTGTTCCAACCAGTGTGGTGATTGGGACTTCACTTTTTCAGATTACATTTGTGTCTTCTTTCACGACAGTTTTGCAAAGTATGACTAATCAGTCCGTTGATATTGTCTTGGCTTTTTTGTTAATGCTTGGAGGAAGTATTGGTGCGCAATATGGAACACGGGTTGGACGGAAGTTAAAGGCTGAACAATTGCGTATGGCACTTGCATTTTTAGTGTTGATTGTGTGTATGCGTCTTGCTTTTCAATTATTTATACGCCCTGATAATCTTTTCTCTCTGGATATTCTTATGAGATAAAAATGGGTAGATTATTTTCTTTATACATCATTACAGGTTGCTTTTGTTTTATTTCTTTTTCTACATGGTCACATGTTGGGACGCCAGCTACATTCATTGATCAAGTTGACCACGAAACTGTCCAAATTATTGTAACAACGAATACGATTACTGTGGATGCAAATTTTGCTGGTCGTGATCTTTATATTGCTGGTGTTTTGGAAAATATTGATCCGTTATATTCTCGACAGAACCGTTATGATATTGTTGTAAGCTTGGAGGGACAAGATCGGACAATGGTGATGCGAGAAAAAAAACGCAATGCCGGTGTATGGGTCAATACAGATTCTCTTATTTTTAAAAAGGTTCCTCTTTTTTACTCTATGGTCACAACACGTGAAATTGACGATATTACGAGCATTGAAGATTATAAACGCTTAGGGTTAGGATTACTCTATTTGCCATTGCAGACGGATGAACAAGATCAGAAAAAAATACAAATCTTTCGCGATGAACTTATAAAATTGCAAAAAGCTAAAAGCCTTTATTATGAGGAAGTGGGTGGGGTTCGTTTTGGTTCTGACACACTTTTCACAGCGCATTTTCGTTTGCCAGCAAATATTCCAGTTGGACATTATAAAGTTCGTGCTTATCTTTTTCGTGATGGACAGTTTATTGATAGTGCAACAACGACTCTTGAAATTGTTAAAGCACATATCACCTATACAATTTTTTATGCAGCGCACAAGTATCGTTTTTTATACGGTATTGTTGCAGTGATTATTGCTATTACTACAGGATTTTTGTGTCGTTTGATTTTTCGAAAAGATTAACGCAAGGAAAATGTTAAGGCTTTTATTTTTTATGAAAAATTCGTAAGATAAGAAAAATAGGCACAACAACAATAGCTCCCGTCATAGTTATATGGAAGAAATTTGTAAGCGTTATAAATCCTGCTTCCCATAGTGATTGAAAAAAATCGACTATTTTTTGTATGAGGTTTCGAGGTGTCCATCCCAAAAAATTCATTACGATACCAATGAAGAATGAAAGGATAAGCAATTTTAGACTAACGCGGCGTGATTTTCCTCCAAGAAACGCATGAAAAGAATCTAATAATTTTTTTTTTCGCTTCATTTTAATATACTTTCAAAGATTGTGTTTTTTATTGTATTATCATGGTACAGCGATGTTATTATCATAAAGGAAAAACATTTTTTTATTTTTTCTTACTTTTTGAGTTTATCACCTTAGTCTGGTTAACGGTGCTGGTTTTTGAAATATACACATGTTTTATTGCATTTTTTGCGATATTTTCATGGCGCTTCTTTTATTAAATGAAGGGATATCCTTTCGTCTCGAGAATTTGTAGAGAAATTTTATAACGTTTCAGCATTTCTTATCAGAGTGAGAGTTCTAGTATATTGAAGATTTTGTAACAAACTTATTATTGTCGTGTATAGAAATAATATTTCAAGACAGTTTACTTAAAAAAAGACTATCTATTCTAATAAGGGTATGCTTATATAGGTATTATATTTAGATATTTCAACCTTAGTGCATTGAAAAGATCTTTTTTTCTAAAAAAATGTAAGCAATGAATTGAGTGTTGTTAAAGGAGCAAAGATATTAAAAATACGATGTGGAAAAAAGTTTTGTTATGTGTGGGTGCGTAAAGGAATATCAGGGGGAGCCTATGCTCCTTTTATTTAGAAATAAAATATAATTTAAAAGCTGTTATTTGGCAGAGGATTATGGAAAAATTCAAAATTCCTCTTGTAGGGGGAGGAGGTCATGTCGGTTGATGGGTGAATTTTCCTGTTTTGTTAAAATGTCAAATTGTTAGTAGAGCTCTTTGTTATTAAGGCGCTTAAGCTAACAAAGAAGAGTCTTTTGATGGCATAAAAAGGCGAGAGGAAAGAAGAGACAAGCTTACCCGACAAAAGAGAGAAAATAGTGGTTTTATAGTCTTCAATCGTAGGCGTTATGACATCATGAATAGGCTCTGTTATGGGGGGAGCATTCATTGTATGTCAGAGTGTTTGTTGTTGCATGTTTTGGTTTGTCTTGGCTTATAGCCATGGGTAGAAGTCCGTGGTTGGTAAGTGGTGTTGTTTGAAGGTTTTAATAATACTTTGTTTGAGGCGCTTATGGATCATCTAACCTTATTATTAAGCATGTGCTTGTTGTGTGGGAAATTTATATAGTAAACTTTAAAAGGAAAAGTCTATGAACTTGAAGAAAAAAATATTACAAAATAGCAGCTCTCTTGTTTCTGCTTTTATAGCTTTGGCGATGGTTGCACAACAAGTTTCAGCAAAAACACCCGCTGATACCCTTGTGATGGCTTGGAATCTTGATGCAATTAGTACATTTGATCCGGCACAACTTAATGATGTTTATGGAAGTGAAATTGTTCGCAATGTTTGTGATAATTTGGTCAGTACTGCGACAGATGATCCTGCTAAAATGGTTCCCGCTTTAGCAACACATTGGGATGTTTCAGGTGATGATCACAGTACGGTGATTACTTTTCATTTACGTGATGGTTTGAAGTTTAATGATGGTCGATCAGCCAATGCCAATGATCTTCTTTGGAGTATGAAGCGGATTGTCAAATTGAAGATGGGTAATGCGGCAATTTTTAATGAATATGGAATTACAGAGCAAAATGTTGATGATGCTTTGCAAGCCCCAGATAAGAAAACAGTGGTGATGAAATTTGATAAGCCTTATCCAGCAGAGCTCATTCTTAATAATATTGTTGCAAGTCCGGCAACAGCTTTGCTTGATCGTCAGACAATTATGAAGCATGAAAAAGATGGCGATTTTGGAAATCAGTATTTGAAAAGTCATGCTGCTTGTGTTGGTCCTTATCAGTTAAAAAGTTGGCGCTCTGGAGAAGCTCTTTTGTTGCGTGCAAGCTCTCACTATTGGGGACAAGCGCCTAAACTGAAGCAGATTTTAATTCGCCATGTTGCAGAGCCCGGAACACAACGTTTGTTGTTGCAAAAACATGATATTGATGTTGCTCGTGATTTGACCCCTGAAGATCTTGCAGATCTGCAAAAAACAACAGATGTTAAAATCGAAGAAGTGTTAGAACCATCTATGATGTACTGGGGATTTAACATGACAAATCCTATTTTTGCTAAGGAAAAAGTACGTTTGGCGATGCGTTATCTCATAGATTATGAAGGTCTTGGCAAGAAGCTTCTCAAAGGTGTTGGTGTTCCACGGGCCAGTTTTATTCCTCTTGGCAACTTTGGGGCTTTAGATGAAAAAGAAGGGCAACCCTTTAAACTTGATATTGCAAAAGCTAAGCAGCTTTTAGCAGAAGCTGGTTATCCGAATGGGTTTGAGGCAAATTTTCTCGTATCAAATGCTCCTTATAGGGTGTTGCTTGCTCAGTCACTCCAAGATAGTGCCGCAAAGGCGGGGGTGCGTCTTAAAATTGAACGGATGGCCGGTACACAGTTGTTTTCTAAACTTTATGCACGGGCTTTTGATACGATTTTTGTCGGATGGAATAATGATTCTGCGGATCCTCATACTATGGCTTCACGTCTTGTTTATAATCCAGATAATCGGCTTGAGGCAAAAAATACCGCCTATCCTAGTTGGCAATATGGGTATTTGGATGAAACGATGAATCAAAAGGTTCAGGATGCATTGTTTCAAAAAGATCCGCAAAAACGGGCACAACTCTATGCTGATTTACAACGTGAATTGATGCAAAAAGGACCTTATGCGTTTATCTTTCAGAAATATACTGTTATCGCGATGACGCCTGATATCAAAAAGTGGGTTTGGAATAGTGCGCCACATATTTTTTATAGTAAAATTGAAAAATAAGAGTGTCTTCAATGCTGTTCAATAGATAAAGGGCATCGTCATGATATATTCGGCGTATTGTATAAATTTTAAGCTTTGCAATGCGCCGAAGATCATAGGTAATGTGTGATATATTGTTGAATGTCTTTTCAAGACATTCGTTTAAAGATATTTTTCATTCTCATTAGAGGTGTATTTAAGTGGATGTTAAGATCGATATTTCAATTTTTCTGAATTAGAAAGTGGTCAATTTATTTGTTAAAAAACTGAGTATAACATAAAGAAACGAAGTGTAACAAATATCGCCGAATTTAGTGGTGCTAAAGGTGCAAAGGTTTTGCGATGTTGAAGGAAAGTTTTGTTATGGGGGTACACAAGGGATATCAGTTTTTTATGGTGTTTATATTTTCTTTTGCTTTGAAAGATGATGAGATGTCATTTGGAGGGTGTTATTTTACGGGGAGTGATGAAAAAATTAAATTTTCTTTTGAAGAAGGAATAAAAGTCGTTGCATTTGGCAAACTAACGAATTTTTCTGTTTTATCAAATCGTCAAATTGTTATGAAGGCTCGTTGTTATTAAGGTACTTGAGCTAAAAGGGGTAGTGCTTTGATGGTATAGAAAACGCCGGAAGAAATACGAGACAAGCTTGCTTAACAAGATAGAAAAAATACAGGTTTTATAGTCTTCAATAGTAGGCGTTATGATATCGTGATTAAGCTCTGTTGTTGGTGAGCATTCATTGTATATTAGAGTGTTTTCCTTTGTATGTTTTAGTTTGGCTTATAAGTGTAGACAAGAGGAGTCATTGGCAAGAGGTGCTTGTTCTTGAAGATTTTAAAGTTTGGTCTTTAGGAGCCTATCGTTCGTCTAAACTTAAATTAAGCACGTTTTGCTGCATGGAGAATTTATACAATAAACGTTAAAAGGAAAATTCTATGAACGTGAAAAGAAAAATATTGAAAAAGGGCAGTTCTTTTGTTTCTGCTGTTCTTGCAATGGGGATGTTTGTGCAACAAGTTTCAGCAAAAACACCCGCCGATACGCTTGTGATGGCTTGGAATCTCGATCCAATAAATACATTTGACCCTGCACAACTCAATGACCGTTATGGAATTGAAGTGGTTAACAATATTTGTGATAATTTAGTCGTTTCTGCTACAGATGATGCGGCTAAAATGGTTCCCTCGTTAGCGAAGAGCTGGGATGTTTCAAGTGATGATCAGAGTACGGTGATTACTTTTCACTTGCGTGATGGTTTAAAGTTTTATGATGGTCGTCCTGCGAATGCCAATGATCTTGTTTGGGGTATGAAGCGGGTTGTCAAATTGAAATTGTCTAATGCAGCAACATTTAATGAATATGGGATTACAGAACAAAACGTTGATGAGGCTTTTCAAGCACCGGATGACAAAACGGTGGTGATGAAATTTGATAAACCTTATCCAGCAGAGCTCATTCTTAGCAATATTTCCACTAATCGCACTGCTGCCTTGCTGGATCGTGAGACACTCATGAAAAACGAACAAGATGGTGATATGGGAAACCGATATTTGGCCAGTCATTCTGCTTGTGTTGGTCCTTATCAGCTAGAGAGTTGGCGCCCTGGAGAAGGAATTTTGTTGCGTGCAAGCTCCAATTATTGGGGGGAGGTGCCTAAATTGAAGAAGATTTTAATTCGCCATGTCGCGGAGCCTGGAACGCAACGTTTATTATTGGAAAAACATGATATCGATGTTGCACGTAATCTGATGCCAGAGGATTTGGCAGATCTCCAAGCAACAACGGATATTAAAGTTGAAAAAGTTTTGGCGCCCTCCATGATCATATGGGGATTTAATGCGACAAACCCTATTTTTGCCAATGAAAAAGTGCGTTTGGCGATGCGCTATCTTATTGACTATGAAGGACTCGGTAAGACTCTTCTCAAAGATGTTGGTATTCCACGTGCAAGTTTTATTCCTCTTGGTAACCTTGGAGCTTTGGATGAAAAAGAGGGACAACCCTTTAAACTTGATCTCCAAAAAGCAAAGCAACTTTTAACAGAGGCAGGTTATCCGGATGGTTTTGAGGCCAGTATTTTAGCCGGTGCCTCTCCTTATCCTTTTGCTTTGCCTATTGCTCAGTCTCTCCAAGACAATGCAAAAAAAGTTGGAGTACGTTTTAAAATTGAACGTTTTGTAGGTACGCAGTTGTTTTCAAAATTTTATGCGCGTGGTTTTGATACGATTTTTTTCGGATGGAATAATGGCTCTGGGGACCCCCATACAATGGCTTCACGTCTTATTTATAATCCAGATAATCGGCTTGAGGCTAAAAATACAGGCTATGCGAGTTGGTGCCATGGGTATTTGGATGAAACTATGAATCAAAAGGTTCAAGATGCATTGTTTCAAAAAGATCCCAAAAAACGGGCGCAAATGTATGCTGATTTACAACGTGATTTTATGCAGAAAGGGCCTTATGCTTTTATCTATCAGACATATGTTTCTGTAGCGATGACACCTGATGTCAAAAAATGGGTTTGGAATAGTGCACCACGTATTTTTTATAGTGCAATTGAAAAATAAAAAGGTATCAGGTTTATAAAATATAAAAAAACATGGTCATGATATATTTGATGTATTGCAAAGCTCTTTAATACTTTGCAATACGTTGAATTCTATCGGGAATGGATTACCATGTTGTGTAGAGAATTTTGTTTCAAAACATTCTATTGGGAAGAGAGGTTATTTATTTCGATAAATTCTACGTATATAGATATTAATATTTGATATTTCAATTTATATGTATAAAAAGTAATAAATTTGTTTGTTGCAAAAGACAGGTGTAACGAATAAAGCAAAATTTAGTGTTTCTGAAAAAATGGGGACTTTATAAAATGTTTTGGTGAGAAAAACTGTTGTATGCGGGTACGTGGGGAAACATCAAGCTACTCTTCTCATACCTCAGGTTACATTCCTTATGACTTAAAATATGATAATCTATAGGTTCGAAGCTGTTATTTGATACGGAGTTATAATAAAGTTCGAATTTTCTTCTGAAGAAGGGTGAAAATGGTTACGAAAAAATTTATTCAGGATCATCAAAATATCAAATTGTTTTGAGGCTTTTGAAGCAATTAGAGTAGCGCTTTGATGATACTTTTTAGAAAATCGCAAGAAGAAACTTGAAAAAGAAATCTTTTTAATGAAGCAAGGAAGGATTTTGGTCTGATATGCTCTGAATTATAAGTGCCGTGATGTCGTGTGCTATCGTGCGTGATAGCTTCATTTTAATCAGATCGTTTTGCGTTGCATATGTTCGTTTGTTCTATACGTATTTGGGAGGGAAGGAGCTTTTGAAAAGTGGCTGCTGCTTTTAGAGATTTTGATATTTTACCTCTAGGAGGCGTGTTTTCTAAGCATGATCTTATCATTTTTGCATGTTGTCACATGAGAAGTTATACAATAACCTTAAATCTTAAAAGGAAAATTCTATGAACGGGAAAAGAAAAATATTGAAAAAGGGCAGTTCTTTTGTTTCTGCTGTTCTTGCAATGGGGATGTTTGTGCAACAAGTTTCAGCGAAAACACCTGCCGATACGCTTGTGATGGCTTGGAATCTTGATACAATAAGTACATTTGATCCCGCACAAATCAATGACCGTTATGGTAATGAAGTTCTTGTTAATGTTTGTGATAATTTAGTCGTTTCTGCTACAGATGATGCTGCTAAAATGGTTCCTTCTTTAGCGAAGAGTTGGGATGTTTCAAGTGATGATCAGAGTACGGTGATTACTTTTCACTTGCGTGATGGTTTAAAGTTCAATGATGGTCGTCCTGCGAATGCTAATGATCTTATTTGGAGCATGAAGCGGGTTGTTCAATTGAAGATGGCTACTGCGGCGACATTTAATGAATATGGGATTACAGAACAAAACGTTGATGAGGCTTTTCAAGCACCGGACGACAAAACGGTTGTGATGAAATTTGATAAACCTTATCCAGCAGAGCTCATTCTTAGCCATTTTGCCACTAGTCGTACTCTTGCTTTGCTTGATCGTGAGACACTCATGAAACACGAAAAAAATGGTGATATGGGAAACCGGTATTTGGCAAGCCATTCTGCTTGCGTTGGTCCTTATCAGCTAGAGAGTTGGCGCCCTGGAGAAGGAATTTTGTTGCGTGCAAGCTCCAATTATTGGGGGGAGGCGCCTAAATTGAAGAAGATTTTAATTCGCCATGTTGCGGAACCTGGAACACAACGTTTATTGTTGCAAAAACACGATATCGATGTTGCACGTAATCTGATGCCAGAGGATTTGGCAGATCTCCAAGCAACAACGGATATTAAAGTTGAAAGAGTGTTAGAGCCATCCGTGATCATATGGGGGTTCAATGTGACAAACCCTATTTTTGCCAATGAAAAAGTGCGTTTGGCGATGCGCTATCTTATTGACTATGAAGGACTTGGTAAGACTCTTCTCAAAGATGTTGGTATTCCACGTGCAAGTTTTATTCCTCTTGGTAATCTTGGAGCTTTGGATGAAAAAGAGGGACAACCCTTTAAACTTGATCTCCAAAAAGCAAAGCAACTTTTAACAGAGGCAGGTTATCCGGATGGTTTTGAGGCCAGTATTTTTGCCGGTGCCTCTCCTTATCCTTTTGCTTTGCCTATTGCTCAGTCTCTCCAAGACAATGCAAAAAAGGTGGGGGTACGTTTTAAAATTGAACGCTTCGTAGGCACGCAGTTATTTTCAAAACTATCTGCACGTACTTTTGATACAATTTTTTTCGGATGGAATAATGATTCTGCGGATCCTCATACAATGGCTTCACGTCTTATTTATAATCCAGATAATCGGCTTGAGGCTAAAAATACAGGCTATGCGAGTTGGTGCCATGGGTATTTGGATGAAACTATGAATCAAAAGGTTGAAGATGCATTGTTTCAAAAAGATCCCAAAAAACGGGCGCAAATGTATGCTGATTTACAACGTGATTTTATGCAGAAAGGGCCTTATGCTTTTATCTATCAGACGTATCACACGATAGCGATGACACCTGATGTTAAAAAATGGGTTTGGAATAGTGCACCACGTATTTTTTATAGTGCAATTGAAAAATAAGAAGGTATCAAGTTTATAAAATATAAAAAACAGGGTCATGATATATTTGATGTATTGCAAAGCTCTTTAATACTTTGCAATACATTGAATTCTATCGGGAATGGATTACTATGTTGTGTAGAGAATTTTATTTCAGGAATTCTTATAGAAGATGTGTTTGTTTGGATGTTAGGATTGAATATTTTAACTTCTATTGATACAATTTTCGGATGAAATAATGACTCTAGACATCCCCGTACAACGGCTTCAAGTTTTTTTACAACCCTGATAATCGATTTGAAATTAAAAATATAAGCTGTTCTAGCCGGTGTTATGGGTATTTTGATGAAGCTATAAATCAAAAGTTTAAAGATGTGTTGTTTCAAAAAGATTCACAGAAACGGGCGTAAAGAATTGAAAAATGGTAAGTTTGTTTAGTGAAAAAACAGGTGTAACAAATGTGGCAGAATTCACTGTTTCCGAAATAGCAGGGGCTCTAAAGCGTGTTGTTGAAGAAAAGTTTGGTTATGTACGGGTGCGTGGGGAGATATCAGGGTACCGTGGTACTCATGCTTCGGGACATGCTTATTTTGCTTTAAAAGATGATAAGGCACGGTTGGAAGCTGTTATTTGGCGTGGAGTTATGGAAAAGCTCAAATTCCCTCCTGAAGAAGGGATGGAAGTAGTTGCTGTTGGTAAACTTACGACGTATCCAGGGTCATCGAAATATCAAATTGTCATTGAGGCTCTTGAACCAACGGGGGTTGGTGCTTTGATGACACTTCTTGAAAATCGTAAGAAAAAGTTTTTAGAAGAAGGCTTGTTTGATGAAGAAAAGAAAAAACCTTTGCCTTATATGCCTCGAATTTTAGGCGTTGTAACATCACCAACAGGTGCTGTTATTCGTGATATTATTCATCGTATATCCGATCGTTTTCCGTTGCATATTTTGGTTTGGCCTGTACGTGTTCAGGGGGAAACAAGTGGGAGGGAAGTGGCTGTTGCTGTTGAAGGTTTTAATGCTCTTGGTCTAGGTGGACTTATTCCAAAACCTGATCTTATTATTGTTGCACGGGGAGGAGGAAGTTTAGAAGATTTGTGGGGGTTTAATGACGAAGCTGTTGTTCGTGCTGTTTATGAATCTTCTCTTCCTGTTATTTCTGCTGTTGGGCATGAAACGGACTGGACCTTGATTGATTATGTGGCTGATTGGCGCGCTCCAACTCCTACCGCCGCAGCAGAACGGGCTGTTCCTGTTAAGCTTGATCTCGAGGTGCTGGTGGCATCGCTTGATGCACGTTTGCGCAAGGGACTCGCGCGTTATTTGGATTTTTATCGACAAAAATTGCGTGCTACTCTACGAGCTCTTCCGACTGCCGATCAACTTTTTGCTTTACCACGGCGTGGTTTGGATGAAACTTCAAGTCGATTGCAGCGTGCTCTTTGTGTAAGCTACGATAAAAAACGTTTTTCTTTTCATGCACTTGGTGTGCGTTTTTCACCGCGTTTGTTAAATAGTGAAAAAGCACAACGCAATACAAAGGAATATACGGCACGTCTTCAGCGTGCTTTTGTGCGTAGTGTGGAAAAACAACGTGCTGGGTTAGAGGTAGTATCTAGGCTTTTAAGAAGCACTTCATATCAGAATATTTTGGAGCGCGGTTTTGTTTTGGCTTTGGGGAAAGATCATAAGCCCATTAAACGATTGGTTCAGTTTCCTGAAACAGGGCAAATAAATTTACGCTTTTTTGATGGAGATATCAGTGTTGCAACACAAGAACCTGTTTTTTCTAAACGGTCAAAACACAAGCAGATAAAGTCGCCAAGCGATGATCAAGGAACTCTCTTTTAATACGGTTAATGCCATGCTTGCGGAAGGTCTTCTTAAGGGAGTGGATGAAAAAGTTCGTTGCGCATGGGCTGGAACGGATCCACTTTATTGTGCTTATCATGATACCGAATGGGGAAAGCCTATTTTTGAGGATATTCGTTTGTTTGAGAAAATTTGTCTTGAAGGTTTCCAAGCGGGGCTTTCTTGGTTTACAATTTTAAAAAAACGCTCTTTTTTTCGCGTTGCATTTGATCACTTTGACTTTGAAAAGATTGTTCATTACGATGAGCTAAAGGTGAAAATGTTAATGCAAAATAAAGACATTGTTCGCCATCAAGGAAAAATTCAATCAGTGCTTAATAATGCACTTAGAGCACAAGAAATTATAACAGAGTGGGGAAGTTTGTCCCGCTATTTTTGGTCTTTTCAGCCACCACAATCAGAGCGTTATGAAAAGATAGACTTTCAAACACTGTTGGCTAACCCTATGACACCTGCTTCTCTTCGTCTTTCTCAAGACTTGAAGAGACGTGGCTGGACATTCGTTGGTCCCACAATTTGTTATGCTTTTATGCAGTCCGTAGGGATTGTTAATGATCATCTTGAAGGATGTTTTTGTCGATAAATTGGCAAACTGTCTTTTGTAAGAGTAATGATCAATAGGATAATAATTGAATTATTTAATAAATGTATAGATTATACAATTCCACTGTATAAGATAATTGAAATATACAAACTATACAATATTAATGATTTTCTACTGTTGTTGGCACTAAAAACGATAAAGGTATAATTTTGAGGATGAAAAAACAGATGCCAAAAGAAGTGATACCTTAACTGTTATGTATCTGAAGTGAGATAATGGTAATGTCTTGTATGTTTTAAAGAAACATTTAGTACACCAAAACCCATTTCGCGGTGGCGCCCGTGAATGGTATGACAGTAAATCCATTGTGCACTCCATCTTTACGCTTATGAAGGAGCAAATCGGCACCATCACACACTTTACTAGCTCTCAATGTTGTGCAACAGTCTTTGGCATTTGTAATGGTTGAGAAGAGTTTTTTTTATTTCTGTTAATGACATGACGGTTATAATTAATGAATATTTTATTCATGATTATTGACGAATGCAAAGTGGTTTTTAGATGGGGTGCTGTTGTTGCATTGTTTTACTTTGCTTGTATGACTGTCGGTTTATTTATATGTAGGTCGATTGCTCAATGCTTACCTAGGTAATAAAAATAAAATACAGCGATGAAAAATTGAAGTTAAATGACTCAAGCTGCTTGTGTTAGGTTTTATTATCTGATAACTTTCCTTCACTAGAGAGGAATTTTACTGCGTGTGAGCTCCAGTTTTGGGAGGATACTTAAGCTCAGACAGACTGGTATTCACTGCATTGCTTCGTTGAATCTCTGTATGTTTCCGCTGGAAACGAGAGTTCTATTGCGGTATGTTGTTTTCTGTTCTATTTTTATGGTGGTAAAGCAATGATGCACACTAAAGTTTAGAAGGGTTTATATTCGTTATGTCTTTTGGGGGGGAAGCGTCTAATGAATTTTGTTTTTATCAATGGGGGATGCATTTTAGTGTATATTCTTTTATTGTAAGCTTTATTTCTCAAAAGATAAAGCGTGGAAGGAATGATTCTTCTCATTTTTCCTTTATCTTTGTTAACGCGTTTGGTTTTGTTGGTAAAAACGTAAAACTTTTGACACTTATTTTTCAAAAGATTAAGCAGCTTTTTGTGGGGGATAGCGTTTTAGAAAAGATATTTTCTTATGTCTTTCTGCTGTTCCAGTGTCGTTTTTGTCATGTAGTAAAGATGCGCCGTATCTTGAAACAGTGTTTGAGGGGGATGACTATTTTAAAAGTTTGCATATTTTATTTTAAATGTCGCCTAAAGGAATAGAATAATGAATTCATAAATTTTTGCGTAATGATTTTTTTAAAGCTCACTATTTTTGGGGCGACAAGGCTTATTGATGATTAATAGAGAACTGATATAGTGCATTATCATATGCAAAGAGGTTATGAAAAGAATGTAATACTGGTTAGCAAAACATATATTGCATGTTCGTTATGGTTTATTGAGACGTAAGTCAATGAATTTATCAAGTAGATGTCTCTGTGTAGGTGATTAAAAATATAGGCGATTAGAACGTATTTATTCAATGTTATAATTATAAATTTGCTATATTATTTCAGCGTCATTAATTGATAAAAATAAATAAAGGGAAAAGTTTATGAACTTGAAGAAAACAATATTGAAAAGTAGCAGCTCTCTTGTTGCTGCTCTTATGGCTTTGGGCGTAGTTGTACAACAGGTTTCAGCAAAAACACCCGCTGATACCCTTGTGATGGCTTGGAATCTTGATGCAATCAGTACGTTTGATCCCGCACAACTTAATGATGTTTATGGAAGTGAAATTATTTACAATATTTGTGATAACTTGGTGAGTACTGCGACAGATGATCCTGCTAAAATGGTTCCCGTTTTAGCAACACATTGGGATGTTTCAGGTGATGATCACAGTACGGTGATTACTTTTCATTTACGTGATGGTTTGAAGTTTAATGATGGCAGATCAGCCAATGCCAATGATCTTGTTTGGGGTATGAAGCGGATTGTCAAATTGAAGATGGGTAATGCGGCAATTTTTAATGAATATGGAATTACAGAACAAAATGTTGATGATGCTTTGCAAGCTCCCGATGAGAAAACGGTTGTGATGAAATTTGATAAGCCTTATCCAGCAGAGCTCATTCTTAATAATATTGTTGCGAGTCGTGCAACAGCTTTGCTTGATCGTAAGACGATTATGAAACACGAAAAAGATGGCGATTTTGGAAATCAGTATTTGAAAGGTCATGCTGCTTGTGTTGGTCCTTATCAGTTAAAAAGTTGGCGCCCTGGAGAAGCTCTTTTGTTGCGTGCAAGCTCTCACTATTGGGGACAAGCGCCTAAACTGAAGCAGATTTTAATTCGCCATGTTGCAGAGCCCGGAACACAACGTTTGTTGTTGCAAAAACATGATATTGATGTTGCTCGTAATTTGACACCTGAAGATCTTGCAGATCTGCAAAAAACAACAGATGTTAAAGTTGAAAGAGTGTTAGTGCCAACTATGATGTACTGGGGATTCAATACGACGAATCCTATTTTTGCTAAGGAAAAAGTACGTTTGGCGATGCGTTATCTCATAGATTATGAAGGTCTTGGCAAGAAGCTTCTCAAAGGGATTGGTATCCCACGGGCCAGTTTTATTCCTCTTGGCAACTTTGGGGCTTTGGATGAAAAAGAGGGGCAACCCTTTAAACTTGATATTGCAAAAGCCAAGCAGCTTTTAGCAGAAGCTGGTTATCCGAATGGATTTGAGGCAAATTTTCTCGTGTCAAACACTCCTTATACTTTGTTACTTGCTCAGTCACTCCAGGATAGTGCTGCACAGGCGGGCGTACGTCTTAAAATTGAACGTGTAGCAGGTACACAGTTATTTTCAAAAGTGGATGCTCGAGCTTTTGATACGGCTTTTATCGGATGGAATAATGATTCTGCGGATCCTCATACCATGGCTTCACGTCTTATTTTCAATCCAGATAATCGTTTTGAGGCTAGAAATACAGCCTATCCTAGTTGGAAGCATGGGTATTTTGATGCTAAGATGAATCAAAAAGTTGAAGAAGCGTTGTTTCAAAAAAATCCGCAAAAACGAGCGCAACTCTATGCTGATTTACAACGTGAATTAATGCAAAAAGGACCTTATGCGTTTATCTTTCAACAATATAGCGTTGTCGCGATGACGCCTGATGTCAAAAAATGGGTTTGGAATAGTGCACCGCGTATTTTTTATAGTAAAATTGAAAAATAAGTGTGTCTTTTTAGTGTTATCAAAGCTAAAAAGAGCTTAATCATAATTGCATGATGAAAATATTCTCCCATATAAAGCTCTTCAGTTTTTTTAGGATGAAACTGTGAGGGATGTTTGTGTAGTAGCAGTATATAATTAAGATCGTTTATAGGGAGCGATGAATATAGAAAGTTATATTGGGGAGGATCTTTGTTTATGGTTATAGATTCTCTGCATCCCGAATATAGACTGATGTATAAGAAAATTATTTTGTAGATGCTTAGTTTGATTAAATGAAATTGATGTCTAATGCTATGCTATTTAAGCAAAATCACAATCACTTTGTGTGAAAAGGTAGAAGAATACAAAAGGAAGAGATAAAATGGGAAAACAAAGAATATTGAAAAAAATTTCTATTTTATTAAGCTCAATCATTTTTTTT
>NZ_JBHIPG010000061.1:0-1224 GCF_042195905.1 Bartonella sp. AP331QHHD | reverse complement strand
ACCAGCTTTAACATCACCAAAATCTCTTAACGCCTTAATGCGATAAAGTTTTTTACCTTCGCGAAGAATTGTTTGATTGGTGAGTTGATATTTTTTGACAGAATTTTGCATAATAATTACCTCGTATTTTAACATTTTGATTGACAACCCTATAAGGGCGCCGGGCGCTCAAAACACGGATACGAGACCGTCGTTACACTTTCCCCTATGAAGGGTATTGTATAGTATAACCACACCCGGCAAAATCGTTATATGCCAATAAGAGCACAAAAGAAAGCCAGTATATTTTAAAAACATGGGAAGAGGTCGTTTCGTAACCTATCCGCTCGTATTACAGTGTTTTGAGCACTTGTCGACCTTAATAAACGACCTTTTCTTTAAAGTCAATACGTATTTTTTATTTTTTTCAATTTTTTTCATTTTGATACCTACCTAATTGAATACCAAGTGATTTTAAATTTTACTTTTGGTTTTTAGTATAAAAATGTAGTGCGTAAATGGACATGTTTATTAAACTGCGTGTATGCAACATGAGAAAGAATGAATAAACTAAAAAAAAGTACCAAAAAACGATATCTAAATACCAAAATACAGTATAACTATTTGGAAAAATTAAAACGACAAGTGCTAAACTTATTAGCTTTAAGAGTCTGTGCAAATACTGTTGTAAATCACGTGTTAATATCTTCCAACCTGTTGTATCATCATCTTTATATTTTGGATTGTTCTGCAACTCAAAAGGAATATGAGAATTGCATAAAATTACAAAAATATTTGTTATTATTATCAAACCAAAAGATGCAAATATCAAAATACCTTGGATAAAATAGGGATTTTTTTTAATTTCTAAAAAGCATAAAAATATAAAAATTATAATACCAAACAAGGCTCTTAGCTGTTTATCTGTAAACATATTTATTTCCTGCGGTTTTTGATAATTTTTTGATCTCTTTATTGATCTCGTCTATAAGAGGTTCGTAATTGAGAACGCTTTTCGGAATACCACCCCCATATATCCAAGCTTTCACTTGCGCCTTGGTACTGTAATCAACTTTCTCAGGTATCTCATGGTACTGACCACCATCAAATTCTTCGTATTCTCTTGATCCATCTTCGTATTCATAGAGATTGTAAAAATACTCAGCTACCCCTAATCCCCATGGGGCATGCCCCACCGCCGTTGCAACGAACTTTTTTCCCCCCTTCTGTTTACGTTTTTTTAAA
>NZ_JBHIPG010000060.1:399-20139 GCF_042195905.1 Bartonella sp. AP331QHHD | reverse complement strand
AGTCAGCCTTTTTGCTTTTAGTGCTTAAAGCACCTGGACATAGCAAAAACTCCCGGAATTCCGGGATACCCACAAAGTGGGTTCATCTTTACGCTAGAACTTAGGGTTTTCAAGGCCCCTTTTGGTCGTTGCGTATTCGACCAAAACATCTTTTAATTCATAAAGTAATTTCAGGAAATTTACAATAAAAATAGTTTTTTACTTACAAAATTTGTTTTTTAATGAGAGGCTATCTTCCTCTTAAATCTCTCTGGAATGATTGTCAAAATCATGACATTAGCCCTCGTGTTTTTTGAGAGGGTTAAAAAGCCTTAAGTTTTAAGATCAAAAGAACTTTGGACGCTTAAAAGTTAAACATTTTCAATTCGCTAATATTAACAACATAGACAAGAGTAATTATCTCCAATATTCAGGAATAGAAAGGACATATATTATGAAGACCACCCTTTCTCCGCTAATTTCAGAGTTCGAAACCGTTGAACAGGAAAGCAGCTACACTGCATGGCTGCGCGATAAGGTAGCGAGCAGTCTTGCAAATCCATATCCTCCTATTCCGCATGATGAGGTTATGGCTGAAATGGAAGTTATAATCAGTCAGCTTGAAGCTGAACAGGACAAGTGATGCTTCCGGTTTTGGTTGTCTTCGGCGCGCGACAATTTGCGTCAGATGTTACCTATATTGCTCGCGAAAATCCATCTGCTGCGCGCGCGCCGAATGAAAAGGTTTTTGGAAGCATCCGTACTGCCATTGGCTGAACATCCATATTTATACAGACAGAGTGAGAAGGTATTAGGATTACGAGAAATTGTAGCACATCCAAATTACCTTATATTGTATCGAGTAGCTGCACATCAAATCGAAATTGTAGCTGTAGTACATGCCCGACGTGAATTTCCTATTTTTCTTTAATCTAATGAGAGGCTATCTGCTTCTTAAATCTCTCTGGAACAATTACCAAAATCATGACAACAGCCTCCGTGTTTATCAAAGGGATTAAAATGATTTCTTCTATGGTAATGAATTTACACGCGGTCTCTTCATTAAAATTTGCACAATCGCTTGCTGTTTGAAGAAGGGGGGGTGATCGTTTCTCTGTGCTATAGGATGTGTGTCTGTGGAATGTGGTGGGGTGCCTTGTGGTTTTGGGCGTGCGCTTTAAAAAATAAACATAAGCATTATTCAAATTTACTTTAATGCATGAATTGTATCTGTATTAAAAGAGAAATCAGCTTTTTGTAAGCGCTTAATAAGTTTGGGAAATGTTTCGTTTACGTGTTCTTTAAAAGAAAGGTAGTAAACTCCACCAACATCTGAAAGCATTTCAATGCCTTCTTTTTGTAGAATAGCAATCCTCTCAAGAGGAAGTGCGGCAGCTAACATGCCCATTTCGAAAATAACGTTTTGTCGTGCACGGGGTTGAATTTTTTCTGCACCTTGAGATATAGCATAACCCATGTCATCATGCGTGAGGAGTACAATACCAAAACTTATAGAACTGTCACAAATTTCTTTTTTCAAAGTTTGAATGATGGGTAAACCATTACCACTCGTGTTTTGTAAGATATATGGTTCGAGACCAAGCTTGAGAAGAACATTTTCAAGCTCCGTTAAGGCATAACAATCATGACCATGAACGATAAAAATTTTTTTATTTGAAGGATTGGAGGCAGTTTTTGAGGAAGGAATCGTTGATGTTTCTTCTATATGCTTTGCTAAATCTTCTATTAACTTTTGTTTTATGTTTGCGCTGCCTTGAACTTGAAGTTTTCCTGTGCTTTTAAACCAATTAGTAGTGCCTCCTTCGGAGGTTTTGATCTGATATCCTTCAGGGGATGGATGTGATAGAGGTTTAGTTTCTTTGATTTGATATCCAGCTTTGCGAATTATGTTTTTAAGATCTTCAAGTGTTCCGCTATATTGCATTTTTATGTCCCCTGCATATTTGTATCGTCAGCTATTGGTATTCAGTACCAATATTGAAAATGACCATTTTCCCTAATCACAATGCTTTGTCTTTATAAGACATTGAACGAGAAAGTTTCTATGATCCTTTTTTCTATATATTATATGAAAAAAGACGCTAGTTTTTTATCAATTTGATTGAATTATTAAGCAATTTTATTGAGTTTCGAGGTATTCTCTTTATCTGTTATTGTGTGTTCTATATAAGTAATATAGTGGTGAGTATTTGGATTTTTATTAACACTTTATTTATAAATTCTCCTCCTATATTACAAGGGGGTTTTCTCACATTTTTCTTGCATTGTTTTAAGCAGTATTAAGGGGTTGTCGTTCCCAAAAATCACTTCTTCTACAGCAATGAATTCACATCCAGTCTTTAAGACTTCATCAAAGGTTGAAAAATCGCTTCCTGCTTGGATAATGGCGGGGGTTTGCATAATTTCTGCCCACCATGTTGCTAACTGGAGATTGCGGGGGTGCGCTTGGGGTTTTTTATCAGCCCCGAGTTTTCCAAAGAACAGGTAATCAACACCTGTTTCCGCTGCAAGCATAGCACTATGGCGATTGCGTAGATTGCCAAAGCCTATGATTTTTTGTTCCTTTTGCTGATTTTTGAAGCTTTCAAGAGCGTTAAGATCATCTTCTATGTGTAATCCATCAGCCTTTATGCGCCCAGCAATGCGGCTGTCATCAGCGATGAGAAGGGCTGCGTCATGATGTTGAATATCTTCTGCGTAAGTTTGCGCTTGTTGTTGTAAAAAAGAGCCATCATCTTTCAACCTTTCAGAATCATAGAGGATGACGCATGCAAAAGACTTTGTTTGCAAAATTTGCTGCAAAAATGTGTGTGGGGTGTTGCGCCGAACATCAAGTGTTAAAATCAACTGAGGGAAAAGAGGTGGATCAATTGGTTTATTTTTTTGTTGTGTCATGTCAAATCCCTGTTTCTTAGAAAAAATAACGCTTAAAAATTAAAGTTTCATTCTATTATGCTTATTTGCGATGAAAGTGACCACCATTTTCACGTAATTTAAAGGATTTGTGGGTGTGTGGAAGCCTGTTTATGAGAAATGAGAGTGTTTTTAAGCATAATATGTTACCTTTTCGCTGTGATACACGTATGGACGCTTTTCGTTCTTTTGCCTTTAAAAAACTTTTGCTTTTAAAAAAATAAACGCTTAAAATGAAACTTGACTCTTAAAAATTAAAATTTCATCCTGTTCATGCTTGTTGGCAATAAGGGTAAGCACCATTTTTATGGGACTTCAAGGGGGGTGCAACGTGTGGGAGTCCACTGATGAAGTACCAAGGTATTCTTGAGCATAATACTCAACCTTCTCATCGTGATACACGCATTGACGTTTTTCGTTCTTTGGCCTTATTGACGATTTTCATCAACCATATTCCCAGAACGATCTATGAGTCTTTTACTCATAGAAATTTCGGTTTTTCTGATTGTGCAGAAGTGTTTGTTTTGCTTTCAGGGATTGCTCTTGGGTTAAGCTTTCATGGACGGTTACAGCAAAAATCCTTTGCTTTTATTATCCGAAAACTTTGGTACAGAGCTCTGCAGCTCTATGGGGCATATCTTTTTACGACTTTTGTCACGTTAAGTCTTTTTTTTGCTGCCTTTTTATTATGGCGAACAGAAAAACTTTTATCGATGAACAATGTGGGACTCTTTTTTAAAGAGCCTGGTATCGCATTTTTGAGTACCTTAAGCTTTGGGCATCAATTGGGATATAATAATATTCTTCCTCTTTATATCGTTTTGATGTTTTTTGCGCCTTTTATCCTTTATTTGAGTTGTAAGCAGACAAAATGGCTGCTTTTGGGCTCCTTTACACTGTATCTTATCTGCGGATTTTATAAAATTGCTCCTCCTTCTTATCCTTTAAAGGGAAAGTGGTTTTTAAATCCTTTGTCTTGGCAATTCTTATTTGTCATAGGATTGACCAGTACTTTAGCGCTTAAACAAGGAAAAAAAATCGCTTTTCAGTCTTTTTGGATTGTTTGTGCGGCAGCGTATCTCTTGTTGGCGCTGTTATGGGTTCGCTTAAATTGGTGGGGCATTTTGGGGTGGCTTGGCTGGTCTTCCCCATTGTTGAACTTTAATAAAACCTTTTTAAGCTTGCCACGTTTACTCCATGTTCTTGCATTAGCCTTTCTCATTCTTTCTTTGCCGCGCATCAATAAATGGTTTTATGTCTCTCCAAAACATCCTTTAGCAATTTTAGGAAAACATAGTTTACCGGTCTTTGTAACGGGAACCATTTTTGCGATGTTTGGACAAATTATAAAAACAGTGATGACAGAAACGTTTTTTTCCGATACCCTCTTAATAATAACGGGTATTGCTTTGCAATTTGGAGTCGCTTATTATTGTGAAAAACGGCAATCTTGGCAGTGGTCCTTTTCAAGGAAAATGATCCGTTTATAAAAAATATTCCTGTAGTGTTTATTGGGCACGTTAACCTTAGTATAAAAAGTGCGTTGCGCAAAAAAATTAAAAGAGGTAGCAGTTTAAAAAAAAAGCGTTCTATACAGCAACAAAAGAAACTTTTTAATACTCTATTCGTTAAGGGGTGTGATTTTGTGCTGATACTTGGAGTATAAAAGCGTGAGTGTACATAAACGTCCATATGATGAACCTATTATCATGATTGAGCATAATGCTTTTGAAAATGCTTTTAATCGTCTCTATGAAGAAACAATGGCGCTGATTGAAAAAACCGCAGCGTATATTGACTCAGAAGGGAAATTAGTAGCACGCTCTCTTTCGGCAGAGGTTTCTGCAGTTTATGCGAAAGAGGCTATGTATTTAAGTACACGACTTATGCAAATCGCTTCTCAACTCCTTCTTCTTCGCGCAGAGCGTGAAGGGGAAATGTCATCAGAACAAATAAAAAAAGAAATTGTAAAAGTATCTCTTCATACACCGACATTGGAACTTGAAACCCCTCATTGGCAAGAACTGCCAGAAACTTTTCGCCAATTTGTTTCTCATTCATTGCGTTTAGAAGCACGCATAACCTATATGCGTGCTGGGTGGGAAACTGCGGCCTCCTGTGATTTAGAAGATGATAATCCAGTGGGAAAACAAATCGAATTGCTCAAAACAGCCTTTGGGCGTTCTTAGAGGGACTCCCCTTGCTTTGTGCGAAGGGGAAATGTCATCAGAACAAATAAAAAAAGAAATTGTAAAAGTGTCACTTCATACACCGACATTGGAACTTGAAACCCCTCATTGGCATGAATTGCCAGAAACTTTCCGTCCATTTGTTCTCATTCATTACGTTTAGAAGCGTGCATTTTTTTCATTTAGAGATGCTGCTGTAGTTTAAGCGCTTTGGTCAATAAGCGGCGGCTGTACGTTTAAGCGATGATAATCTAGTGGGAAAATAAATCGAATTACTGAAAACAGCTTTTGGGGGTGTTTTGAGAAGAATAGCGCCTTGCTTCTTTCTTACGATATTTAGAGCAGTATACCCATTTTTTTTTTACAACCGAAATTTCACAATTAAAACTAATCTAGAGTGTTTTTTTCTGCCTAATTTCTATTTGGCGTAGAAATATCTTGAGCTTATAGCTTAGAGGGGGTGTATAAGTATTGATTTCGAATATGGCATGGGATGGAGTATGGTTGGTCTTATGGAAATCGACTTTGGTTGATTGCAGCTGGAACACTTTCTGTTGATCTATCGTGTGATTTTGTTTTGGTTATGATAATGATCTGGCTCTAAGATAGAGTAGGGGCTTGTACATCAATTTATTTATGCTCTATAATTTATGCCTATAAAGCTGCTGTAAAGTGTGTGTTAATGAGGATGATACACATTGTTACAGTTTTTGGGCTTCTTTTGTTTTGAATGGAAGGTATTTTCCCTCGCGTAAAGTAAAATATCCAAAATAAAGTGCCATATAATGAATGCCCCATGGGTTCCCTGTGCCCCCATGCAATGTCCCTCTATATGCAATGTCATTGTGGTGTGATGAGTATACTCAAAAACACCTCTCAGTTCTTATTCACATTCGTTGAGCCTCTCTCATTTTTACGCTTGCAAAGGAAAAAGCCGGCACGATCATCATCTTTGCCAGTCCCCAATGTTGCGACAAGCTCTTGGAACTTGAGTCAATTTATTAGAGGCATTTTTAGTCCTTTCTTGTACAGTTTCACTCTATACGGCAATCCCACGTTTCATATGTAAGAGAATGGTTTTGATTGCTTCAATATAAACAGATTTGTAATGAGAAAATCTTAGGATATTCGGGATTCTTATGCAACATACAAAATAATTAATTATCTTTGTAAATCAATGTGTTGAGTTATTGTGGTAGCGTCATGCTATAATGTAAAAAGTTTCCGTAAAGTGTATACTATCCATTGCATAGCCTCTTTATACTTATGAATGTGCAATCCAGCACTGATCTATTTGCTCGTTTGCGATGTTTAACCATTATGGCATTGGAAATGATACAGAAAGGGAATTTTTATGCTTTAGAGGGTGCTTGATAAGGTGCTTGCTTGTGATGTGTGAATGGTTTTGATTGATTTCAGTTATGCTTCATAAAGTGTATTCCATAAAGATGCTGTTCGTTGTGTGTTATAATTGTATAAATTTGGGGGATATGATTATCTTTTTACTGGTTTTGTCTTGGGTTGCTGGTTTCTTTGTGGTCTTGTCTTTATTCACATCTTTATTCACAGGGGGGAAAAGTGTATAGACTGTAGTTTATGGCAGAGACGATTCGTATTATAGGCATTGATCCCGGATTACGGCGTACAGGGTGGGGCGTTATCGATGTTGCGGGTAATCGTCTTCAGTTTATTGCAGCAGGGACGGTTTCTTCTGATGTACAGTGTGAGCTGGCTTCCAGACTATGTCAGATCCACAAAGGTCTTTCAGAGGTTGTGCATCAATTTATGCCCCATGAAGCCGCTGTAGAACATGTATTTGTCAACAAAGATGCTACAGCAACTTTAAAACTTGGCCAAGCGCGTGCAATTGCACTGCTGGTTCCTGCGCAAGCAAATCTTCCTGTTTTTGAATATGCGCCCAACAAAGTGAAAAAATCAGTTATTGGGGTTGGACATGGGGCTAAAGAACAAATCCATATGATGGTCAAAGTTCTCCTCCCACGGGCTGAATTTGATAGCAGTGATGCGGCTGATGCTCTTGCTCTTGCTCTTTGTCATAGTATGCACCGTAACAGTATTGACCGATCTTATCAGGCAAGGATGGCGATATGAGTGGGGTGGAAGCATGATTGGCAAATTAAAGGGCACTCTTGAACATATCTTTGATGATCATATCCTTCTTGATGTTCACGGTGTGGGGTATGTTGTTTTTGTGTCAAATCGGCTGCGTCCTTCTTTACCCTCTGTTGGGGAGGCGTTAAGCCTTTTTATTGAAACGCATGTTCGGGAAGACGCAATCCGCCTTTTTGGTTTTGCTACAAGAGCTGAACAGGAGTGGTTTTGTCTTCTACAAAATGTTCCTGGAGTAGGGGCAAAGGTTGCTTTGGCAATCTTGGGTACTTTATCGCCAGATGAACTTGCACAGGCTATTGCTTTAAACGATGTTGCGATGATTAGTCGAGCGCCGGGCGTTGGTAAAAAAGTCAGTGAAAGAATTGTGGGTGAACTGAAAAGTAAAACACTCCCCTTTGAACAAGCGGTCAAGACTGTTTCGGTTTCTCAGCGTGAGATGACCAATCAACCTGCGCATGATGCGCTTTCCGCGTTGATGAAGCTAGGGTTTGAACGGGAGCATGCATCTCGTGCTCTTGCTCTTGCGATGAACGCTCTTGAGGGGGAAACTGTTTCTTCTGCCCTGCTGATCCGCCATAGTCTCAAATTGCTTTCTTCTCCTACTTAAAATCAAGGTAACAATGCATAAAGATGAAGATAAACGCCTTCTGGGTTCCGCCCCCCTTCCTAACGATCCAGATCGTTCCTTGAGGCCACAAGTTCTCGATGACTTTATTGGTCAAGAAGCGGCGCGGGCTAATTTAAAAATATTTATTGAAGCAGCAAAAACGCGGCAAGAAGCGCTGGATCACGTTTTGTTTGTAGGGCCACCGGGGTTGGGAAAAACAACGCTTTCACAGATTATGGCAAAAGAATTAGGCGTTAATTTTCGCTCTACTTCAGGGCCGGTCATCGCTAAAGCAGGAGATTTAGCCGCTCTCTTGACCAATCTCGAAGAACGTGATGTCTTGTTTATTGATGAAATTCATCGCTTAAATCCGGCGATTGAAGAAATTCTGTACCCAGCAATGGAAGATTATCAACTTGATTTGATCATTGGGGAGGGGCCGGCCGCACGCTCGGTGAAAATTGATCTGGCTAAATTTACTTTGGTAGCGGCAACCACACGTTTGGGGCTTTTAACCACACCTCTACGAGACCGTTTTGGCATCCCAATTCGTCTCAATTTTTATACGATAGAAGAATTGGAATATATTGTGCAGCGTAATGCACGACTTTTTTCCGTCAAGATCAGTGATGATGGTGCTCATGAAATTGCACGCCGAGCACGGGGAACCCCTCGTATTGCCGGACGGCTTTTACGGCGCGTTTGTGATTTTGCTTTAGTTAAACAAGCAAAACAAATTGACCAAAAAATCGCCGATGAAGCCCTTTCGCGCCTTGAGGTTGATCATCTTGGGCTTGATCCGCTTGACCGCCGCTACTTGCTCCTGATTGCGGAAACTTTTTTAGGGGGGCCGGTGGGGATTGAAACAATTGCTGCTGCTTTATCAGAACCACGCGATGCCATTGAAGATATTGTTGAACCGTATTTGCTTCAACAAGGTTTTATTCAAAGAACCGCTCGTGGACGCATTCTAACTGAAAAGGCTTGGAGCCATTTAGGGCTTTCTGCTCCAGCCTCTACAACGTCTATACAAAGGCGTTCTCAACTTTCTGATGCTCAAGACAATTCATCACTTCAGACATCTTTATGGGATGGGGAAGATGACTAAGGCATTCTCTTTGTTAAAAGAAACTATGTGAATATTTTATAGCAAGGTCATAAAATACAAGAGACGTGCCTTCTTTTAGCATATTCTGGCTAAAAAGGTTTGGCACTATTAAAGATTTTTTGCTTTTGCTTTTCACAACTTCAACACAAAAATGTGTTCAATCTTTTGATTGATAGATAATTTGCTATATTAGATGATTTTATGGGATATGAAGTCGATGACAGAAATAACACCTTTTAAGAGCAATCATACAAACGCTTTTCATAATTTTCAGGTCCGCGTTTATGTTGCGGATACAGATTTTTCCGGTGTAGTTTATCATGCGCGTTATCTTGAGTTTTTTGAACGAGGACGTTCAGAGTTTTTACGCGATACCGGTTTTAATAATAAGATGTTAGCAGCAGGGGGTGAGGGGGAAAAACTGTTTTTTGTTGTTCGTCATATGGAAATTAATTTTTCAAGACCCGCTAAAATTGATCATCTTTTAGTCGTTAAAACACGTGTTACTCATATCCAAGGGGCCCGCTTTTTTATGGAGCAATCTATTTTGCATGAGATGACTACGTTGGTAACAGCCAAAGTTGAAATTGCTCTGATTAATGAGGAGGCAAAACCGCGACGTTTACCCAAAGAACTTTTTGCAAAAATGCTTGGTTAAAAGTGTTATTCATTGAATTAGCAGTTTCAGGAGAGATCAGCAGATATAAAGTAATCTATAATCTAAGACTATACATTTATCATAGCCTAGATGTTTTCTAACAAGGTTACACGATACAGCAAAAGAAAGCACCTTTGCTACAATAACTACAATAAATTGAAGATGATATCCCACAAAATTAAACACACCTCATCCATGTTATGATTCAAAAACAATGTCATATCATCCATTTTCTTCTATAAACTCAAGATATTTTCTTTCTTTTGAAGAAAGGTTTGTTGGCATCGGAAAGCAGCGAAAAAGTACAAAAAAAGAAATAAAAATGGATTAAGATTTATTTTTATAAAAATGCACATACCCAGCGCAATATTGCAATAAAGTGATAATAAGCCATTAGGTCGAAAATTGTCTCAAAATACTTAAAGGTTTTTTTTAAGCAATTTGATTTGTTTTTTTACTGGACTGTCATTTGGCATCACAAGAGCACGTGTTTCATCCATAATGCATAACTTTATGTGCGCTTCTAAGCGTAGTAAATGAGTGAGAGATCAATGTATACAAAGCAGAAATGCATTCTTGATTTAAAGTTTCAAAAACATATTATTATATAATATATTGACTTAGAAAGATAAATTATCACTTCTCACGGGTACAAACCCTAATAGAGGAATAGAATAAAATACTTTACATTTCAAATCTGTTCATGTTGAAACAATTAAAATCATTTGCTTACGCATCATAAGAGAGCAATAAAAATCATTGAAAAAATTGTAAAAATGTTCCTTATGTATCATTTTCAATGCAATAATGATCAAATATCGCAAGTGAGCAAAGAGAGCGAAGAAGCTGGTTTTCATGAAGTAAAGACGTGAAAAGGCTTTTTTCATGTCACGGAAGCTTGTACGTTATACCATGGTGCCAGAGAGATGATAGGCATTGAAAGGGGCTAATTCACAACACAATGAGATTACATGAGACTTACACTAGATTATATAGGACTTATAATAGGGGGGTGCATGGGGGAGGCGCATTGTTGTGAGGTGTGGTAGGGTGGTTTAGTATCGTTTTTTGTGCCCGATGGTGTACCCCGTATTCAATTCGATGGAAAATGAGAGAAATAATAGCCTGAGGCAAAGCGTCATCTTTTATGATGATAACATATTTATTTACAATGATAATTCATTGCGTTGTCACTTTCAGATAATTCTGAAACTTGTAAAATTTTTTCTTTTCAAGCTCTATTGCCGCGAATTAATCAAAAACATTTTCTTACATGTCACAAGCGGAGTTGGTGAGTGGATACAAAAATACTTAAGAAAGGAATAAAATGCTTCTTATGAATCTTTTCAAGTGCTAAGACTTATCGCTGTATTTTAAGCTTAAAACGCGTATGATGATTTAGCGTTCTTTTCATAAGCGTAAAGATGGTGGTGCATAATAGATTTTATATCATGCATTTTTATGTCTTTTATTTTTATAGCATTTATGGAGAAATCCTTATCGTTATATTTTTCATAAATGCTGTTGTGAAATGAGGGGGGTGTGCATTGAGGGATGTCTCTCGTCATAACTTTTTAAGGAAATTTAAGAAACAAGTCTTGTTTTAGCGCATGGATTTATGTGAGACTAGAGTCTTTACTTAAATTTAGAAACTATAAAATAATCTGTTTTATAAATTTTAAAAATGCATCTTTCATTTAGAGGGACAAAAATTATGCCGCATGGTGAACTAACAAATCCGGAAACAATTGGAATGTTGCATTTGTTTATGCAAGCGAGTTGGATCGTGAAAGGTGTTATGATTGGGTTGCTGCTCGCTTCCATCTGGAGTTGGGCAATTATTTTTGATAAAATTTTTACGTATCGGAGAATACGGCGTGAAATAAAGCAGTTTGAACGTACATTTTGGTCTGGCAAAGCGCTAGAAGATCTTTATGCATCATGCAAAAGTCAACGTACCAATAGTATATCCGCAGTTTTTATGGCAGCAATGGTTGAATGGAAAAAATCTCTTGAAAAAGGGACCCATACATCGAAAAGTTTGCAGAGCAGAATTGATAAGGCTATGGATTTGACGCTGGGACGTGAAAGTGAAAAAATAGAATCAAAATTAAGTTTTCTTGCGACACTGGGATCTGCGGGACCTTTTATCGGACTTTTTGGAACAGTTATTGGTATTATGGAGTCTTTTCTTTCTATTTCAGCTTCTCAAAATACATCACTTGCCATTGTCGCGCCAGGGATTGCAGAAGCGCTTTTGGCAACCGCTATTGGTTTGTTTGCAGCAATTCCAGCTGTTATTGCTTATAACAAGTTGACTCATGAAAGTGCGCGCATCATTGCACAAATAGAAAATTTTGCCGATGAATTTTCAACAATTGTATCGCGGCGTATTGATGAAACACGCACAGCACCTTCCTCTTTATAAAAAGGATCTTATCCCATGGGTTTTTCTGTTGCTTCTTCTTCTCGCAAAAATACACGTAGGCGGCATCATTCACGAAGCCAACTGATGAGTGAGATCAATGTCACTCCTTTTGTGGATGTTATGCTGGTCTTGTTGATTATTTTTATGGTCTCTGCCCCCCTTTTAGTGAACGGTGTTCCTCTAGATTTGCCTCGTAGTCAAGCGGGTTCCGTACGAGCTCAAAAAACACCTCTTACGGTTTCACTTGACGCGCAAGGGCGCTTTGCCATTAATCAAGATTACTATGAAACGTCACAGGCCCTGATTGCACACCTGAAAACTCTTCTGGAAGCAGATGCTACACAAAAAGATCAACGGGTTTTTGTGCGGGTTGCTAAAACTGTTGAATATCAGCAAGTATTAAAACTGCTGGCGGATATTCAAAAAGCGGGGTTTTCTCAAGTTGCGTTAGCAAGTTTAGCACAATAAATAATAAGTAATAAAATTGTGCATAACCGGTTGTTTTTAAGATGTTTTTAAAAGAGCATAGAGTGATTAAAAATGAAAAAATGTAAGGCATAAGTAAGGCATAAAGAATGAACAAAGACTCCTATCATAGTATGAAACGAGGCTTGGCTTTATCCCTTGTGGTCCATGTCATTTTTCTCAGTTGGGGAGCCGTTCAGTTTACAAACTCTGTCTCTTTACCACAACCGTTGGAAGCAATTCCCATCACTCTTGCTCCTTTGGTGGACGAGTTTTCCTCTCAACAAGGAGCCGTGAAGGCTCCTATCCGTGCAATCCCTGCCGTCAAACCAACTATGCAACCACAAGAGAAAGAAGATGCACGCCATATTGGAGAGGGACAAATAGATAGTCTTGCACCGTTTCAACCAGAGGAAAAGCTGCGTCCCGTTGAAACAGCATCGCCACCATCAAGCGAGAACACGTCAGAAACATTTGCACCAGAACTTACAAAACCAGAATTATTAGAAGCAAAAACAGAGGATGCACCCAAGGTTGCACCTGAGATGCCTTTGGAGGCACCGGAGGATGCGCCCAAGGCTGCACCTGAGATGCCTTTGGAGGCACCACCGGAGGATGCGCCCAAGGCTGCACCTGAGATGCCTTTGGAGGCACCACCGGAGGGTGCGCCCAAGGCTGCACCTGAGATGCCTTTGGAGGCACCAGAGGATGCGCCCAAGGTTGCACCTGAGATGCCTTTGGAGGCACCACCGGAGGGTGCGCCCAAGGCTGCACCTGAGATGCCTTTGGAGGCACTACCGGAGGATGCGCCCAAGGCTGCACCTGAGACGCCTTTGGAGGCACCGGAGGATGCGCCCAAGGCTGCACCTGAGATGCCTTTGGAGGCACCACCGGAGGGTGCGCCCAAGGCTGCACCTGAGATGCCTTTGGAGGCACTACCGGAGGATGCGCCCAAGGCTGCACCTGAGACGCCTTTGGAGGCACCGGAGGATGCGCCCAAGGCTGCACCTGAGACGCCTTTGGAGGCACCGGAGGATGCCTCTAAGGTTGCGCTCAAGCCTGCGCACAAAAATGAAGAAATGATATCGCCAAAAGAATTGGCTCCAACGGTCCCAAAAGTACCAGCAGAGCAGATTGTTCATCAAGCGCCCAAAATTGTACTTCCAGAAAAATCTCTTCTTCCACAGTTTAAACCAAAGTTTGACGGAGAATTTCCAAAGAAGAATGAGGCTGCATTGAATCAAAAGACGCCAAAGCTTAACAAGAAAAACCAAGAGAAACAGACCATTGAAGATATTTTAGCTCTGGAGGAAAATAATTTGCTCAATCGTGCGCGGTCACAAGGAGGGGGAGCAAAACGTTCTCATACACCAGAAGCTTTGGGTGCAAGAAAAAATATTAATGATACCACAAAAATGGCACAAACATTGGTCAATATTGTGGGGGGATGTATTCAACAGAAGCTTAAACTTGTGGCGCTTGGCGGCGATTTAAAAAATCGTCCGGTCGTGCGGTTGCGATTTTATTTAGACCGTGAAGGGATGGTTGTGGGCGATCCTATCATTGATCCCGTAAGCGGCCTTGAGAGTCAACAAGCTATTATGATAAGGCAGGTGTATGCTGCTGTCTTTTCATGCCAACCTTATGCAGATCTCCCACGTGATCAATATGATCTATGGGGGCAAGGTTTTGACTTTAATGTTGATCCCCTCCAAGAAATAAGATGATAAACGAGAAAAAAGCGCTTAACGAAAGGACACATTCCATGATGACTATAACGAGACATAAAGTTTTTGCTTGGTTTATTGTCACTTGTGGGGTGTGGCTTTCAAGTATTTCATCGGGTTATGCGCAATTGAAAGGAACTATTTCGAGCGCTGATTTTAATCCCATTCCCATTGCAATTACAGACTTTATTTCCAATGATTCGATTGGGTTGAAAATATCTGCTGTGGTGACAGCCGATCTCGAACGGTCGGGGCTGTTTTTACCGCTTGATAAAGCAAATTTTTTTGAAAACATTTCTAATCCTAATAAACAACCACATTTTGCTTCTTGGCAGAAAATAAAAGCGCAAGGTTTAGTTACTGGGCAAGTCATGAGAGAAATCGATGGACGTTTGAGGGTCGATTTTCGTTTATGGGATGTGTTTGGACAAAGACAATTGAAAGGACGGCGTTTTTATACTGCGACAGAACGTTGGCGGCGTGTGGCACATATGATCGCAGATGAGATCTATAGTGAGATGACAGGAGAAAGTGGTTATTTTGATACACGAATTGTTTTTATCGATGAAACAGGTCCTCAAAATGCACGCATTAAACGTTTAGCAATGATGGATCAAGATGGAGCAAATTTGATTTATATGTCTGATGGAAGTGAATTGGTGCTTACACCGCGGTTTTCACCAAAAAGACAAGAATTGACCTATATGGCTTACGAGGACAATCAAGTACCTCATGTTTATCTCCAACAAATTGAAATGGGGCAAAGAGAGTTGATCGGAACGTTTAATAACATGACAATTGCTCCGCGTTTTTCTTCTGATGGACAAAAAGTTATCATGAGTTTGTTACAAAATGATGGGAGTGCCAATCTTTACACTATGGATTTACGAACCCGTACGATGACGCGACTTACAACAACTTCTGCTATTGATACTTCTGCTTCTTATTCACCGGATGGAAAACAAATTGTCTTTTCTTCAGATCGTAGTGGAAAGCCGCAAATCTATAAAATGAATGCGGATGGGAGTGATATTCAGCGTATTTCTTCAAACGATGGGAGTTATTCAACACCTATTTGGTCTCCACGGGGTGACTATATCGCCTTTACAAAACAATTAAGCGGACAATTTTCTATCGGTGTTATGCGCCCTGATGGACAAGGAGAACGAATTTTAACCACAGGGTTTCACAATGAAGGACCAACGTGGGCCCCTAATGGTCGTGTGCTGATGTTCTTTCGCAAAAATCCCGGTATGGGACCAAAAATTTATACGATTGATATTACGGGTCGCAATGAACGTCAATTACCCACCCCCAATGATGCTTCAGATCCAGCATGGTCGCCTTTGCTCAATATACAGTAAAACAAAATGCTTAAAAACAGAAGATAGAAGGAATATAGTCTATACAGTCTCAAGTTTACACAATCTCAATAGTTTTTAATTATTTAAAAGAAGGAATTGATTATAGTGGGTATGGGGAGTTATGTAGATTTCATCTATCATCTATGGTTGTTGATCGATAATGGAATTTCCTTGGGGGAAAATGCTTAAAAAAATTCAAAACAAGACCTTGAAAAAATAGAGCCGAAAATTCTAAGATCTCTAGAGTTCAACTTTTTATTCAAAGTGTCGCTATATATATTTTTTTAAACTTCCTCTTCGATTTTGTTTGTGAAGAGTCCTCTTGTCAGGGGGGCTGTTGCTCTCTGATGTGTTTTATTCAAGTACGCGGTTGTTTTAGATCTGAATATTGATTGATTAGTAAGAGCAAAAGGACAGATTTTTAAGATAAATGACGTTATTTTAGAAATATACGATGCCATAAAGTCAAAAATTTATCCGCAACGGATTAGAGAGATGTACCGGCTTTTTGTACAATACTTTGCTAAACAATCAGCTCTGGCTTTCCATTTGCTTATTTTTATTCTGTGATGTTGTAAAAACACTGCCCTTTGAGGTGTGGGGATATAGGGCGTATAAACCTCCTTGATATATTCTAAGTGTTTTTTAAGTGCGTAGCGAATATTTAGGGGAGTGTATGTTTGTTGAGCCTTAAGTTTCAAGTGAATTTTATGAGTGATTCGTCATAGGAATACGTCAAGAAACCCCTAATTGTTTAGAGGCTAGATCATTTAATTACTTGAGAGCGGAGAGAGGAGGTTAATCTTAAAGAACAAAAAGATCAAATAGAGAGGAATATAGGGATAATCTTTGGGGCATGTAAGAAAGGCGTGAGGCTACAGAGTTTTGTATGCTTTCTTTTTGGGATTATGTTTTCTGAAATTAATTGCGGTTTTCTTGTTGCACTGACAGCTTTTCCCCGCTATTGACGCGGGGCTTTTATATATGCGGATAAAGAGGAGAGGTGACAGATGCTTTTGAAGCCCTCATGCATGAAGAGAGGGCTTATGCAAATGATGGGAATTATACAGACAATTTTGCCAAAATCTCATCACTGACATCAAAATTTGCATAAACATTTTGCACATCATCATCTTCTTCTAATGTTGAAATTAGTCGTAAAACGGACAAAGCTTTTTCTTCATCTATTGGTGCAAGGGTGGTGGCTTTCCAAATCGTTTTAATCGATTCTGCTTCACCAAGTTTTGCTTCAAGTGTTTTGGAAACTTCACCAATATCTTCAAATGCGCAGGTAATATGATGTCCGGTTTCTTCTGATTGCACATCTTCGGCACCGGCTTCAATTGCTGCATCCATGATGTTATCGGCTGTTCCTGCTTCTGGCTTATAGATTATTTCACCAATCCGATTAAACATGAAACTGACCGATCCTGTTTCCCCTAAGGCTCCTCCTGATTTTGTGAAGGCGGCGCGCACATTTGAAGCGGTGCGGTTGCGGTTATCAGTTAAAGCTTCAACAATGACGGCAACGCCGCCTGGTCCATAGCCCTCATAGCGTACTTCATCATAATTTTCGACATCGGCGCCTGACGCTTTTTTAATCGCGCGTTCAATATTATCTTTCGGCATCGATTGTGCTTTGGCATTTTGAACAGCCAGCCTTAAACGTGGGTTCATGGCTGGATCAGGAGCACCTTGTTTTGCTGCTACGGTAATTTCGCGCGCAAGCTTAGAAAATATTTTCGAGCGCATTGCATCTTGACGCCCTTTACGGTGCATAATATTCTTAAATTGTGAATGGCCTGCCATAGTTTTCCTTCCTATTTGAGGGCTTTTTTGCCAGTTGGATACTCCTTAGAATTTAAGGCGATAAAGCATGCATCCCACCAGAATAAATGTGCCACAGCATGAGGTGAAATAATCGAATAAACCCTTTATAAGAAAATTCATCTTAAAGGTAAAGACACCTTAGTTGAGGATCATTACAAGAGAGATCTCTTGTCGTTGAGCAAAAATAACGCTATAACAGAATGTAATCTCATAGCAAAATGGTTTATTCCATGCCGCGCTTTGTTTTAGGAGTGGTTGGAGAGACCTAAACATATAAAAAAGTTCCAGTGCTCTTGAGTGGGCGGTAACCTGCCTCATAGAAGAGGCGCAGAAGAGGATTTATAAAAATGGCAACGCAACTTTTGATGCCCAAAGCAACAGCTGTTTGGTTGGTTGATAATACAGCTCTTTCTTTTGATCAGATTGCAGAATTTTGTAAATTGCATGTCTTGGAAGTAAAAGCTATTGCCGATGGTGATGCGGCTTATGGTATTAAAGGTTTAGATCCGATTAGTTCTGGGCAATTGACGCGCAGTGAAATTGCACGGGTGGAGGCTGATCAAAACGCACGATTGAAAATTTCTCAATCGAGGGTGCATATTCCTGAAAAAAAACGTAAAGGGGCGCGCTATATCCCTCTTTCTCGACGCCAAGATCGTCCCAATGGTATCCTATGGTTGGTTACGAACCATCCCGAGTTGAAAGATGCGCAAATTGCACGGTTGATTGGGACAACAAAAGCGACAATTGAACAAATCCGCCTTAGAACCCATTGGAATAGTGCAAATTTGGTTCCTCTTGATCCTGTAGGACTTGGTTTGTGTTCGCAAATCGATTTAGATTTTGAGCTCCAGCGTGCGGCGAAAAATCGTCCTGTTGCAGCAGAAGAAGATAGGTCGTTGCTTCCCGCTTCTGTGACGGAAAACGCTGCTCTAGAGGAAAATGAGAGTGAAGAAAATCTGCATAAGACTTTTGATGCTGATAAAGTTTTTGCAAAGCTGAACGCGCTGCAAAAAAATCGTCAAGATCAAGATGATGCATAAAAAGCCATGACGCATAAGGGAAACATTTCTTATGGAAATGTTAGAGGAATGGCTGAGGAGAAGAAAAATTGGCAGAGACTTAAAAGTAAAAATGAGGACGAAAAAACAGAAAAATTTCTTCTTCATTAGGAATTAACGGTTATTCTTAAAAATATTTTTAAGAATTGACCCTTCTTTACGAAATTCAAGGAGAAACGGACTATGCGCTCTACCAAAAAAACCATCTCTCATTCCTTAGCTATCCTCTTTCTTTTCTCACTATGCCTGGGTGGGTGTGGCAAAAAAAATGTTGGTGCACTTAACGGTATGAATGGCGCTTATATGAATGATGCTGGTTTGAATCAGGTGTCACCAGGCTCAGGACAAGAATTTACGGTTAATGTGGGTGATCGCGTGTT
This sequence comes from Bartonella sp. AP331QHHD, assembly GCF_042195905.1. Taxonomy (NCBI): domain Bacteria; kingdom Pseudomonadati; phylum Pseudomonadota; class Alphaproteobacteria; order Hyphomicrobiales; family Bartonellaceae; genus Bartonella; species Bartonella sp. AP331QHHD. Next base: position 1,276 of record NZ_JBHIPG010000060.1, on the reverse strand, counting down.
TTTTGGTCTCGATTCTTCTTCACTTGATGCTGATGCTGAACGTATTTTAACGCGCCAAGCAGAATGGTTGCTTCATTATCCTTATTATTCTATTATGATCGAAGGTCATGCTGATGAGAGGGGAACACGTGAATATAACTTGGCACTTGGACAGCGCCGTGCTGTTGCTGTGCGAAACTATTTGGTGTCTCTTGGTGTGTCCGCACAACGGATTCAAACAATTTCTTACGGAAAAGAAAGACCTGTAGCAGTATGTGATGATATTTCCTGTTGGAATCAAAATCGACGTGCTGTGACAACGTTGAGTGACATGAATAATCATTAAAAAGAAGATTGTTTGTTTCAACTATTCAATAAGCTCTTAAGGGGAAAAAAGAATGTATCGTAAAATCAATTGGAAAACACTCTTTTATATGGGGGTTTTCATAGCTTGTTCTACTTCACTTGTTCAAAGTGCGGCACGAAAGGCTTCCGAATATCCTGCACATGATACGGATAAAGTTGATGCAGTTGATAAGGCAACTGATGACGTGAAGAAAGCACCTGATGCAGCCGATAAAGCAGCATCTGATGTGTTGGAAAAAGCCACTGACGCTGTTGATAAGGCTGTTGATGCTGTTAAAGAAGCGCCTGAAGCAGCCGATAAAGCAGCATCTGATGTGATAGAAAAAGCCACTGACGCTGTTGATAAGGCTGTTGATGCTGTTAAAGAAGCGCCTGAAGCAGCCGATAAAGCAGCATCTGATGTGATAGAAAAAGCCACTGACGCTGTTGATAAGGCAACTGATGCAGTGAAGAAAGCACCTGAAGCAGCCGATAAAGCAGCATCTGATGTGATAGAAAAAGCCACTGACGCTGTTGATAAGGCAACTGATGC
>NZ_JBHIPG010000060.1:0-167 GCF_042195905.1 Bartonella sp. AP331QHHD | reverse complement strand
GAAAAAGCCACTGACGCTGTTGATAAGGCTGTTGATGCTGTTAAAGAAGCGCCTGAAGCAGCCGATAAAGCAGCATCTGATGCGGCGGAAAAAGCCACTGACGCTGTTGATAAGGCTGTTGATGCTGTTAAAGAAGCGCCTGAAGCAGCCGATAAAGCAGCATCTGA
>NZ_JBHIPG010000059.1:309-1090 GCF_042195905.1 Bartonella sp. AP331QHHD | reverse complement strand
CGTTACATGTGCCATTTAAAGAGAAGGAAAGTTATTTTCATCATAAATGAATAGCAATAGAAGATAAGGGCGTATTTCGAGTAAAAATATATTTTTTATTGTGAAATTTTATATCAAAAAATCATTTATCACCTCCAAAAGGAATTATTTGAGTAATCGATATTTATTTTTAAGAAAGTTTTGCCTTCTTGTCTCATCAGACAAGGGTGAAAATTTTATAAGAAGTGATATTTTACACAGAAATTCATAGAGTAGTATACTTGTAAAGTTTTATAATTGTATTCTGTAATAATAATCTTAGTGGGACTAATTTTAGTTACAGTGAAGCNATTATTTGAGTAATCGATATTTATTTTTAAGAAAGTTTTGCCTTCTTGTCTCATCAGACAAGGGTGAAAATTTTATAAGAAGTGATATTTTACACAGAAATTCATAGAGTAGTATACTTGTAAAGTTTTATAATTGTATTCTGTAATAATAATCTTAGTGGGACTAATTTTAGTTACAGTGAAGCATTTTAACAAAAAACTACAAATGCCAGAGGGATGTTTTCATATAAATTAACAGACTACGTGTAACCGCACAATATTTGAAAACTATACAGTTTATAATTTTATAATAGAATATCCACTAGGGGTATTCTTAAAGAAATAAAAAGTCTCATTTTTTCCTTGCTATTTTTTAATAATCTGTATAAAGTGTGGAAAATTAATTAAAAGAAACTAGAAATCTTTTCGCAAAGCGGGGTGCGGTAAGTTATGGCAAAATTACAAAATCACAA
>NZ_JBHIPG010000059.1:0-226 GCF_042195905.1 Bartonella sp. AP331QHHD | reverse complement strand
AAATTACAAAATCACAATCATCTAATCTCAAAGAGCTTTAAGAGATACAAATATAAAACTCAGGGATATCTCGCTTATTTTCACGAAAAAAGCGCAATAACCCTACAAAAAACGCTCTAAATTACTCAACAAACAACTCAACTCCCTTCCGCAATAAACATTTTATTGCCTCTTAAACACACAACCCCTAATAATAGTACACAAATATGTTTTTTCTACACTTTTT
>NZ_JBHIPG010000058.1:0-1241 GCF_042195905.1 Bartonella sp. AP331QHHD | reverse complement strand
ACCAGCTTTAACATCACCAAAATCTCTTAACGCCTTAATGCGATAAAGTTTTTTACCTTCGCGAAGAATTGTTTGATTGGTAAGTTGATATTTTGGAGATGTTTTTTGATTTTTAACTGTAGCGTTCATGCTAGTAATCCTTATCGTAAAAAAGGTTTGTTATTAACACCCCATAAGGGCGTCGGGTGCTAACAAACACGGCGATAAGTCCGTCGTCACACTTTTCTCATAAAGAGTATTGTATGGTGTGACCACACCCGACATAATCATTATATGCTAATCACAACATAAAAGACAGTCAGTATTTTAAAGAATGGGAAAAACCTTATCGTGGTTTATCCGCTTATCGCTAAGTGTTGTTAAGCACTTGACGCCTTTCTAAACGAACCTTTCCTTAAAGTCAATACGTATTTTTTATTTTTTTCAATTTTTTTCATTTTGATACCTACCTAATTGAATATCAAGTGATTTTAAATTTTACTTTTGGTTTTTAGCATAAAAATGTAGTGCGTAAATGGACATGTTTATTAAACTGCGTGTATGCAACATAAGGAAGAATGAATAAACTAAAAAAAAGTACCAAAAAACGATATCTAAATACCAAAATACAGTATAACTATTTGGAAAAATTAAAACGACAAGTGCTAAACTTATTAGCTTTAAGAGTCTGTGCAAATACTGTTGTAAATCACGTGTTAATATCTTCCAACCTGTTGTATCATCATCTTTATATTTTGGATTGTTCTGCAACTCAAAAGGAATATGAGAATTGCATAAAATTACAAAAATATTTGTTATTATTATCAAACCAAAAGATGCAAATATCAAAATACCTTGGATAAAATAGGGATTTTTTTTAATTCCTAAAAAATATAAAAATATAAAAATTATAATACCAAACAAGGCTCTTAGCTGCTTATCTGTAAACATATTTATTTCCTGCGGTTTTTGATAATTTTTTGATCTCTTTATTGATCTCATCTATGAGAGGTTCGTAATTGAGAACGCTTTTCGGAATACCGCCCCCATAAATCCACGCTTTCACTTGAGCCTTGGTACTGTAATCAACATTCTCAGGCATCTCATGATACTGACCACCGTCAAATTCTTCATATTCTCTTGTACCATCATCATATTCGTAAAGATTGTAAAAATACTCTGCTACCCCTAATCCCCATGGGGCATGCCCCACCGCCGTTGCAACGAACTTTTTTCCCCCCTTCTGTTTACGTTTTTTTAAA
>NZ_JBHIPG010000057.1:0-79488 GCF_042195905.1 Bartonella sp. AP331QHHD | reverse complement strand
CTCAGATTCTCTTGGATTTTAATATCATCCCTCCCTTTGTTCTATGTGTACCTGTATATCTTCATCCTCAAAACAATCTGCAACTTTTTGCAACAAAAAACTGTACACAATTCCTTGAACTCCAAACTATCTATACCACTAAATACTAAGGGGGGCGCATAGCTGGCCTAAACTCTCTTTACAGAAAACAAAAAAACAAAACGCTGCATAAGAAAAACTCAAATGCTTGAATTTTTTCTTTCAACGTATGCGCTGATATTTGCTTGCATATCGTCTTAAAAATCCATTTTCCACCAAGATTCGTCTTAATCTCGCAAAATCTAAAGTAAAAAGGCTACATATTTTTTATGTTTCCGTTTCGCGATAGTTTTTCCTATTTGAAATGCTTCTGCAATTTTTGTAAGTATATCTTCTGTTTCTAAATGGTGATCGCTAAAAATTTCCATATTTCGTACATTTTTATCTTCTAGCGCTTGCCATAATTTATCGATTGCTTGAAATCCCTCTGTTGTGTTTTGAATAAGACCAAGGTTTAAAAGGCGATTAATAGATTTGTGAATGTTTTTGGTCTCTGAATTGACAAGTTTGAGGATATCAGAAAGAATTTTAGCACCAAGTATAATAACAGTATAGACAGCGCGTAGTGTCGGTGAGGTCATGGCAGAAATGAGCAAATTATAAGAAAAATGATTTGGCTGTGTTGCACATGGATATCAATAGAATATTATTCGTGCAGAATGTAGCTACCTTACGCTTGTCTATCTCATAATCCTTTAAGCTATGAGACAATTTGCAACGGCGTTTACAGAGCAATCTTTAGAGACCGTTTTGAGCTTTTTTGCCGCAGAGTGTGTTCAAAATCATAATTGAGTGATTTATGGCGAAGTGTTTTGAGTGCTCTTGTTGTGCCACCGGTTGCAAAAACTATATGTGACATGGAAGCTGCTTATTTTTTCGTTTGCATGAGGCAAAGGCAAGAAGCAAAGGCGGAGGCACCAACAATCATGCAAAAGGTGAAAGCGATATGATTGTTGAAATGGCTGATAATCCATCCACTTGTCCATGAGCCGGCGGCTTGGCCAATATTTGAAATAACAAGAATATAACTGAAAAGAACACTGGCAGAGAGGGATGGGGTTGTTTTCCCTGCTTGATAGTATATTTCTGGAATCATGACAGATTCATAGACACTGTAGGCAATTAATGCAGTCACAGCGGTAAAGACCCCACCCATGAGGAAAAATGAGGAGAAACTTCCCATAAGCCATAATAGGTAGAAAGTTGATTTATCGGAAAGGCTGAGATGTTTATTGATTATTCCTTGCCAGATACAAATACTGATGCCAACAATTGAAAAGAAAATTCCACTATAAGGGGCGAGATTGCTGTCAAATTTACTGAGAAGTGTTGTGGTGGTGATGAAAATTCCCATGAGGAATGCACAAAGCAAAGCCGTGACCAGCAAATAAGCAATAGAACGATTATGTATTATTGTTTTTAAAGAAGAAAGAAGAGCTTTTTTTGTTTTTTTATTCTTTTCAAGAGATAATGTTTTATGCGGGTAATGATAAACAATTTGAATGGATAGAACACAAAGATACAAACCAATGAGTGCAAAAAAAGCCATTAAGAAGGTTGATGCGTTGTATTTTATGGCACTCGTTGCAACAAGAGGGGCGATAACGACAGCAGCATTTTGAAAAAAAGAATAGAGAGTTAATGCGCGTTTAAGAGCATTTTCATTGAGATGTTCTGATAAAATTTCTCTCAAAAATGGCTTTGAAATTGCTTTCGAAAAAGCCATTAAGGTAAAAAAGATCAACCATGCAGAAGGTGTGAGCGATAGGATAATGCACACAAAAGCGCTACTCCTTAAAATAAAGGCGGTAGCCATTAAGAGTTTACGCGAAAATCTTTCTAATAAACCTGTTGTGGTTACCATGAGAATGCTTTCAAGGATTACCGATCCAGCGAGATAAAAAGCAACATTGGCAGCAGTTATGAGAGAAGAGTTTCCAAGCAGAGGGAGTACAAAGAAAAAGGAAAATTCAGAAAGAAAAACTGTGCTATAGATGAAAAAAGGAATTTTATTTTTGCCCATGGAATTTCCATAGAAGTGTTGTTAAATGATCAAAGACATTTTGTTGTATCTTTTGAGGAAGTTTTGCCAGCCCTATTTCTGCTGTGCACATTTCGTTGAAATAGTATCTTTCTTGATTCACTAGCCAGTCCAATGCAAGAATATTGTTTTTTCTACGATGTTTTTAGAAATATCGAGCATGATTTGGATTGAGCAACAACACTGTGCCCGGATGTTCGCGCAACAATCGTAAGATCATTGAGACCTTGATCCTATATCTTCTCCTGATGGTTTTGACTATTTCTAATTCTTTTTGATAACCACCCAATCCTTTTTGATAACCAATTGGCATCCCGCACTCTTGTTCCTCCCCATTGCATCTCTTGCGAAGAGGGCACGCTAATCTCATCTCCATAGATTGTCAACATATGAATGGGATGAATGATTTTGTAACCTTTTAATGAAATTATATTTTTTTAGTGGAAGGTTATTCATTCTCTTGAAATAGAGAAGAAAAACGATAGCGTTCGCTAATCATTTTTCAATTCTCTTTTAGCGCATGCGTTGATATTTTCCTCCATGGCGTTGTAAAAAACCTCTCTCAACAAGAGTGCGTCGTAATCGGGCAAAGTCTATCGTAAAGAGGTTGCATATCTTGGAAACTTCCGTTTCGCTATAGATTTTTTCCTTCTGAAAGGCTTCACCAATTTTTGATAGCATCTCTTCTGTTTCTAAATGGCGGTCGCTTAAATTTTCCCTATTCCGCTCATGTTTATTTTCTAGCATTTTCCACACTGTCTCTTCGGCTTGAAATCCTTCTGTTGTGTTGTGAATAAGTCCGAGATTCAAAAGGCGATTGATGGATTTGTGAATGTTTTTGGCATCTGAATCGACATGTTTGAGGATATCAGTAAGATTTTTTGCACCAAGGATAATGGCGGCATAAACAGTACGCAGTGTCGGTGACGTCATGGCAGAGATCAGTGAATTGCGGGTATTGCGTTTGTGAAGGGTTTCTTTCCCCATGGGCAAAAGATCATTGCGAATGGGCAGTTCATTGATTTCTATGAGTTCTGCTTGTAGCGATTGTGCGCGTACAATTTGTTCGGCAGAGGTGCGTTTGCGAATAATCCCCAGACCACCTTGGCGATATTTGTGGTTTTCGGGGAGTGTTAAAGCCTCATAGGAATTATCAAGCCGGTAGAGAATTTCTTCCCACAAAGGAGTTCTGACGCGTCGAACCCGTTGTTCGCCATTGAGAGCAATTGTTGTTGTTATGGTTGGTTCATGTAGACAAAGATAACCACCCGCGGTGATGTGTTCCCAAACTGTGGTAACAAATCGCACATCATCTGCGGGAGTACCAGCATCAAGCCAAGCAAAATCTATTGGTCCCCAAGATTTGAGCGTTTCATCATCGAGAGAGAAGAAATTCTCATGGATAAATGTTACCATGTCTTTTTCAATACCGTCTTGAAGCAGTTTTTGCCATGCTTCTTCTGCTGATTGACCTTCTACTGTAAAATCATCAATGGTGATAAGCCGAGGTTCATAATTCTCAGGAATTCCTGAAGGGTCAAGCAAAGCTGTTCGTTCTTCCCAAATGGCGGATTCTAGAAGCTTTTTATCCTGTTGCCATGCTTGTTTTGCTTTTTGGAGTGCTCTTGCGATAAAGCGCGTACTATCACCAGCACCGATTTCAATGACTGTGCGTGGTCTTGCCATTTGAATAAGCGCATAAATGAGCTGTGCACTATTTTCTGTTCCCATGCCAGGTCTTATCAGCTGCATCTTTTTATCCTTATAATTTTATCAATCGTAGCATTCCTGCTTTTACAAGAAACTTTATTGAATCCTCTAGCGGGTGTTGAATGTGCATTGGTGTGGTGGCTTGCTTTAAGAGATGTTTTGTTTTTTCATGAAGCCGGATTGTACGCCCATTGAGTTGATTAATGGCAAGACTGCCAAGAGAAGAATCTATGATAATACATGTTGGCTCTCGTAAAAGAGCGGTTGCATCATTTTCTGAAAATGCTTTTTGATCTGTTTCGATGAGACCGTGTTGTAAAAGTGATATCAAAAGACTTCCAGGGGCAAGAAGAGTATCATTGAATTGTATTTCTCTCAGTGATTGGACAAGGCAGCTTTCACGAAGTGCTTCAAATGTGGGAAAGTCGAATCCGCCAAATGTCGCTCCTTTTGTAGAAACAATGGTGATGGGTTGTATTTGCCGTTTGCCAATGAGTGCTGGTTTGTTTTTTATTATTTGTACATCTTTTGCCCATTGAACGCGTGATAAAGGATTGAGTTCACGTGGGTAGACAGCGAAAGAATTGATGGCTATGGGCGGCGTTGGTTTTTGCAATTCAAGTGTGTGGGAGCTCTCATGACAATCATGTCGCATATAGTCTGCCAGTTGCCACACATAGCCGCCTGTTCCATTGTAAAAGTTTAAGCCTATAGGATCTTGTTGCATGATGTTAAACCGGTTTCTATTTTGCTATAAACTAAATTTTGGGAATGGTTGTTAGCTCTTCCACACTCAAGAGTGGTTCATCAAAGTCTTATTGGTTGGTGTGGGGTTGTATGGGAGATACAACGATTTTATCGAGGGGTGATTGTCATGTCCTTTTGTGGTGTATGGTTTGCTTGAGAGCAAAGATAGCAAAGTTCGTTAACCATTATCATATTCCTTTTTTTGCATAGTGCGGTTTATGATAAAACCTAAGATGCCTGTGATCATGGTGGCGATGCCAATGATAAACAGTGTGCTTTGGGTGTGATGCACTTTTACAAAACCGGCTCCTAGAAAGCCAAGGCACACCGCTGTTTGTATGATAAAGATATAGGCAGGCATTTGGTTGTTTCGGTGTTCTTTCTGAATGGCTTTCATCATAAAACTTGCCATCAGAGCATTTTGCACGCCGTTAGCACCCCCAAGGATGAAAAATGACAGCATCATTAACCATACAATATGTGTTAAGGAAAAGCAGAAAATTGCAAAGCCGATGATTACAGCGGCAAGTGATGCTCCAGCGGCATTACCAAAGCGATGAAAAAGGCTGGAGAAACAGAGTGGACCAACCACGAGGCCAAGACTTAACATGCTTGTGATTACCCCATAGGTTTCTGCACTGAAGTACAGCTCAGTGCGGATGCGGACAATCGATAAGACGTTGAGAGCAGAGGTGAGGATGATGGTAATGATGAGGGGAGAAAGAGCATAGACAACATTTTTTTTACGCAAGAGACCCGTTAAATCTAGCCCTTTTTGGCTTTTTTGCGTTGTGTTTGTCGTTTGTGTATGAATTTTAAAACTTTTAAAACAGAAGAGAGTGATAAAGGTAGCAAAAAGAACCATGACTGACAACACAAACAATCCTTTTTGCCCGTTTGATATTCCATACAATACACCTCCTAACAATGGTCCGGCAATATAGCCAAGATTACGGACTGTTTGGATAATGCGGTTGATACGGTCTAATTGCTGATCATTGGTTGCAAATTCTGGGACGGAAACGAGGATAGCAGACCAAAAGAGTGAACCAGCACAACCTAGTGCGAAAGAAAGGGCAATATAAACCCAAAATTGGTTGGCGATTGCAGCTGTGGCTATAAAGAGTGCTTCAAACAATAAAACAATGGGTACTGTTCGCGCTGGTTGGAAGCGATGTAAGAGACGTGGTGCAATGGGGCCTGCACAAATTGCCCCGACAAGCCCTGCAAACAGCAGCATTGAAATAGATGCTGTGCTTTCTGCTAAGTGGAGAGCAAATGTAACTTGTGCTGTTTCATCGGCAAAGCTGCTAAAGCCCAAAACAAGGAAAAGCCCCATTTGGGTAAAAATCATGGATTTTTTCTTTGTCACAATGCTCCCCAACATGCTAAAGCTTTTACAGCTTTTAAAATTTCCTTCTGTGCTGTGTCATGTGGTTTATCATTTAATTTTGCTAGATCTAATTTTTTTCCTGATGAAAGTTGAGAAAGGAAATGTTCTAGATGAGAGCTATACTCAAAACTGGCGCAATGCCCATTTGCTGCGATGAGCAGTTCTTTTGTTTCAGTTAAGGGCACCCATTGCAGGGTTGCAGGTGGGCGAAGAGTGATTTCATTTTCAATTTCGGAGACGTCAACAAGGGGGCGCTTGACACATAAACGTGAACTTGTATCACAAATTAATTGAGAAACCAGCATATGGCGTTTTAAGGTACCATTTGCGATGGCGGAGTTTAGTGCAGAGTGTTGAAAAGCATTATCAGGGTTTAAATTTGCTCTTCCTGATGCGCGGATATCATGTCGCGTTCGATCATCAAGATGGAGTAAATGCGTGACATAATTTTTATGATGTTGTGCATCGTGTGCTGTTTCCCAAAAAGCAATATTGATATTTGCCGCGATATTTTTTCCAGTTTCAGCAACGTGGAAAGCATCATGGGGAAAGTAGGCAACACGGTCTGTACGGTTTTGCAGCGCAATTGCTGTTAATTTATGCGCTTCATATTCAGGATATTTTAGCCCTTGGAGGTCTTCTCGTGTACTGGGCCATGCAAACATTGTTTTGCCATCCTGTAGAGTAAAACCAAAATTATGAGCGTGATCCACATGTATCCCAACATGGGTGGAGGAATATCGGCCGATGAAGCAGTCAATATCTACGCGTCCACCAGGCCTAAAACCTAAAGAATGAGCTAATTGATCTGAAAACTGTTTTGCCACATCCCATAGAACAGGGGTTGCAGCGTATAATCCATAATACATGACCGCCCATTCTTGTCCTTCGGCATATTGGTCAACGCGGGCAGTATATTCTTCTATAGTTCTATCCGTATCTAAAACAAGAAAGTTTGAAAGAGTACGTGGACTCCGCACTCTATTAACCACTGTTACTACTTCGGATTTAGGATTAAGAGCTAAGAGTTTATGAGGATGTAGAGCGTATTGTCTTAAAGCATTCAAAACATCCCTTTCATCGAAAGGGATGTACGAAATTGACAATTCAGCTGCTTGCTTAGCCCAAATTTTTTGAGAAAAGCTCTCTGAAAATAACTGAAACATGCACTTAAATATACTTAATTTTAAAGTTAGATATGTAAATAGATCTGTATCAACAATACATTATTAAACTTCTAACGAACCATTCACATCAAGCTCATTTTGACAAATTTGAGTATCGTTACGCTGTGCATACTTATCAAGCATTATAGTTGGCACAACTTCATCAGCAGCCAATTCAATAACATTTTTTACTTTATTAAGTGAAATATTCATATATTTCCCCCCTTATAGTTGATAGAAAAACAATGATGACCAAAATAAAAAAACTACCACTTATTTCCTCTTAATATGGATTTTATTTTTGTCAAATGTTATGTTGATTGCAAAGAGCATTTTAAATAAGAGGGCTGAATTTTAGAGTGATTAAGAAGAATTTACAAAAAAAGCTGCACTATGCGTGCAGCTTTTTATGTATTTGCTTTAAAGGTAGACAGGTAGATGTTTTAAAGCATGAAAGTGTCCTTACGGCTTCTATAACCATAATAGCCAAAAACACTGGAAATAATGGCGCCTANGTTTTAAAGCATGAAAGTGTCCTTACGGCTTCTATAACCATAATAGCCAAAAACACTGGAAATAATGGCGCCTACCAGACTTCCTAAAAAGCCCCACCACCCCATATTGGAGGCTGTTTTTGTGGCTTTAGTTGCAGTGTTTTTTGCTCCCTTGATTGTATCCTCAAGATTGTCTGAGAGTGTTTCTGCCCGTTCTTCAAGGACTTTGATGGCTTTTTCGGTCTTTTCTTCTGCGCTTTGATAGAGTTGAACAGCATGGTTGGCTGCTGTTTGTGCATCCGAACGGGACATGCCATCTTTTATGAGCGCGTTGATGATATCACTTCGATCAAATTTTGTCGTGAGATCTTCTACACGATCAGACAGGCGCTCACCAAGATTTTTTAAAGTGGTGCGATAGTAAGAAGGATCATTTTTGAAAGCTGTTATCGCAGAACCAATATCATTGAGTGCAGCTTGATAGGTTTGTTTCAAGCGATCAGGGTTGAGAGCAGGAATGTCGCTTTTATTGAGAAGGGTGCGCAATTCACTCCTAAGTTGGTCAAAATTGATATCATTGTCACTATTTTTTGCAAAAAACTGTTCAAGACTTTCGCTGTTTAAGTTTGCAAGTATAGGGGAAATATTGTTTTTTAGGCTATCTACGGTTTGTTGGACCATGGAGCTGTTTTCTAGAGCCGTTTTAGCTCCTATCTTTGCTGTACTAGAAACCACGTGGATGGCTTGGAGGGTCATCAGCAATGTTATGAGAGCCCAAGTGAGAAAGCCATGAAGAATCCCTGAGGTTTCAGCAAAACGTCCAGCGACAAAGCCTCCCAAGGCTAGGCTAATCAGTGTAACGATAACAGAACCCACGCCAAAGGAGAGGAAAGAGCCTTCAAATGGGGTTGAAGAAGTGAAATCCATTTGGCTTAAGCCTAAAGCTGCAACCAGAAAAGAGAGGCAGATTGAGGTGGCAAGAGCCGTCACCAGTCCCGCAAAGATTGCGGACCATGAAATGGGTGTGTGAAAGAGTGAATACTTTTCTTCTAGAGACGTTTCTCCTAGAAAATTCGTCTCAAATGGTGTGTTTTCAGGAATGCGAGTTTCCATGTTTTATCTCCTTGAATATGCTGGAGATACAATGCCTTTTTGCTAATTATGTTCCAAAAGGGATATAGAGCCGCTAAAAAGGAATAGGAAAGATCTAAAGCTAAGATCGAGATCATCATGGTGGGGCATTTTCTTTTGAAACTTTGTTTAAAGCGCGTTCATAGAGAGTTTTTGTTGATCATAAAAAAGGGGGGTGAAAACGACAAGGCATGTCTATAGGGCTTTATGAGGTCATTATAATATAGATGCTGTTTTGTTTATATTCTTTCATAGAATTTGAATTTTTATCTCATGACAATGTTTTGGTTGATAAACATATGATAAGCGTTACGAATGGGAATATATTTATGTTTCATAAATAAAAGCACATTTTGTATAGAGAGCTCTTTCTTTGTGTTTGCGCTATTGTATTCTTTTGACAAATGCTTTTCTTTTTGATTGTATCAAAAAGTTTAAAGAGAGACCTTGTTAGGATATAAAATGTTTCGTTCAACTTTTTTTAAAAATCGTGAAATCTATGGACCTCTTTGTATTGGATTTGATCCGAGCCATAAAGTTTTGCAATCGTGGAAACTAAGCTTTGATTATAAAGGTCTAAAAGATTTTTGTGATATTCTCTTAACAGCAGTTGTTGGTAAAGTAGGTATTATAAAGCCGCAAGTCGCATTTTTTGAATTATATGGTGTGGAAGGTCTTCAAGCTCTCAAAGAACTGATTGAAAATGCACACGAACAAGGCATATTGGTTCTGGCGGATGCAAAAAGGGGGGATATTGGCTCTACTGCTGAAGCCTATGGTAAGGCTTGGCTTGGTCCAAGTAGTGCGTTCAAGGTGGATGCCATGACAGTTAATCCTTTTTTGGGTTTTGATGCTCTTATTCCTCTGATAAAGGTTGCAGAAGAAACAGGAGCAGGGGTTTTTGTGGTTGTTCAGTCTTCTAATCCAGAGGGGAAACAAATACGAAATGCGCTTATTGGTGATCAGACACTCTCTCTTCATCTTGCACAGTGTATTTGTGATTATAATAGTCATTCTTCGGTTATTCATCATAATATTGGCCCCATAGGTGCGGTTATAGGAGCGACATTAGGATCTGAATCAAAAGACACAATCGAGCAGTTAAAAAATAGTCTGTTTCTCGTTCCGGGTATTGGCGCTCAAGGTGGAACAATGACACAACTAGCAAATCAATTTCCACAAAGACTTTGGCAGAATGTTATTCCCTCTGTATCACGCTCTATTACAGATGCTGGACGAAATATTGTTGATTTAAAAAATGTTATCAATCATTTTGCAGAACAAGCGCAAAGCACACTGATGTCTTGAGGATTTTTGCATCTGTAATAAATCTGAAGAATTCTGAAAGGGAGGGGTTTTGAGGGGGATGCTTCCGATTTATCAAGAATCAACTGTCGCTTTGAGGTTTCTTTCAACAAGCACAGATGTCTTTTCATTGAATGTTAAGCGGGCATTTCATGTTGAGCGGGAGGCTATGTTCCTATTGAAAGTACAAATATTTTCAGTAGATTGCCTTAAGGGTAAAGGTTTGCATCTTTTAAAAGCAAAAGCTTATGCATATTGTTACCAGTTTTCAGTTGATAAAGTTATTGCAGCGTTTGTTTCTATAAGATAGACACACGTTATCGGTGAATATATATTGTTGTTAGAGAAAAATATGTTATCAAAACAAGAAAAAACCAAAGCCCGTTTACCCCGTGGGTTTGTTGATCGTACAAGTGCACAGTTGTATGCAACTGAAACAATGATTGCGCAAATTCGTGAAGTTTATGAACTTTATGGTTTTGAAGCACTGGAAACACCAATTTTTGAATATACAGATGTGCTGGGTAAGTTTTTACCGGATTCAGATCGTCCAAATGCGGGCGTTTTTTCGCTACAAGATGATGATGAGCAATGGATGTCTTTGCGCTATGATCTTACCGCGCCTCTTGCTCGTTATTTTGCCGAGAATTTTGAAGTTTTGCCAAAGCCTTATCGCAGTTATCGTCTTGGCTTTGTTTTTCGCAATGAAAAACCAGGTCCAGGGCGGTTTCGGCAATTTATGCAGTTTGATGCGGATATTGTTGGAACACCAACGGTAGCGGCTGATGCCGAAATTTGCATGATGGCAGCCGATAGTTTGGAAAAATTAGGGTTTCAGCATCATGAATATGCCATTCGTCTGAATAACCGAAAAATTCTCGATTGTGTTTTAGAGAAAATTGGTTTGGGGGGAAATGAGCAGGCTGAAAAGCGCTTAACTGTCTTAAGAGCAATTGATAAACTGGATAAATTTGGTTCTGAAGGGGTGCGTTTGCTTTTGGGAAAAGGGCGTTTGGATGAAAGTGGTGACTTTACAAAAGGGGCGGAGCTTAAGGAAAAAGAGATTGAGTGTATTCTTACCTTAACTGCTGTTGGAGCTGAAACAGCAGAAGAAACGCTTGAGGCTCTTAAAGAAGTGGTTGGTGATCATGTTCAAGGGCGTGAGGGAATTCGTGAGCTTGAGGAAATGCAAGCAATTTTTGCCGCAAATGGCTTTCAGAATCGTATCAAGATTGATCCATCGGTGGTGCGTGGACTGGATTATTATACAGGTCCTGTCTTTGAGGCTACGTTGCTGTTTGATGTTTTCAATGATGATGGGCAGAAAGTTGTTTTTGGCTCCGTTGGTGGTGGTGGGCGCTATGATGGATTGGTGGCACGCTTTCGTGGTGAAAATATTCCGGCAACAGGTTTTTCAATCGGGGTCTCACGCTTGATCGCTGCTTTGCAAAATCTTGAAAAGTTGCCTATGAAGGAGACAACAGGGCCGGTTGTGGTGCTGATGATGGATAAAGAGCCAGAGGCGGTTGCTGGTTATCAAAAAATGGTGATGCAGTTGCGTGGTGCGGGAATTCGTGCTGAGCTCTATTTGGGGGCATCGGGGATAAAAGCGCAGATGAAATATGCAGATCGACGCCAAGCGCCTTGTGTGGTTATCCAAGGCTCACAAGAACGTGAGAGCGGAAAAATACAGATTAAAGATTTGATTGAAGGGGCGCGTTTGTCTCATGAAATTAAGGATAATCAAACATGGCGTGAAAGTCGACCAGCACAAGTGACGGTTGATGAAGATCAATTGGTCAAAACAGTACAGGATATTTTAGCCGCCCAAAAATGATAATGGTAAAAGTCTTTATCGAAGTGATTGTTCGAAATATTTTGGAAATTTGAAATTCAATTTTTAAAATTTGTGCTTTGCTCGTTTATACGTGTTGGTGCACGCGTTCAAAAGCGGGGTTTTGAAGTGCGTGCGGCATAAAAGAGAGATTTTTAAGAGATAAATAAGCACTATTTGCTATAAAACGTGCCCTTCTGAGGATGCGATGATAATGCGTTAAAATGAGCAAAAAAATTGTAACGAACAAAAACTCTGAGAAAATTAAAAGGTTTCACGCAACGCTTTCCCAAAAGTTTATAAAAATATTGACAAGTTCATATTGGCTTCATCTTTGAATTCTCATCTATGAGTATCAAATCCTTTGATGTTCTCTTCTTAGACATTACAAAATTTAGCCTTATTGCAAAAGGAGGAAGAACTAGAGCGTTTTATCCTAAAAGACTTTTTAAGCTTCAAAAAACAATGGAATGACTTAAATCGAACAATTTTTTACAGGAGCATGTTTGGATGAATTGTAAGCTGCCATAATGGTAACTTACTGATAATATGCATTTTTCATAAAGTCAATTCTTTAACGGAGAAATGAAAATGGTCCAATATGATTTTACTCTGCTCTATGAACGAAATCCCTTTATTCTTGAAAGACCTGAGAATATTGGAAAATCATTTAAACTTCCTCCTTCAAATTTCGGATTTGAAGATCTTCCGCAAATTACCTTTTCAGGCGCCTCGTCGTGTCGGCGTATGATTTTTGGGTTATCATTTAGTGGTATGAAAGCATTTTTTGTGATGTTGTGGCAGGTAGGGAAAATGTTAGATGAGGGGGATGATGTGGATTTATGGTTTGATCAGATAACATTGGATCATGATATTCTTGAAGAATTTTTGACTTGCGATCTTTCAATTCAAGAACCAGAATATCTTAATTTTGAAAGTTTTAAAGAAGGTATCAAAGAATTAGAAAAGAATAAAATTGTAGCGAAGGGGACAAAAAAAGATTGTTATTTCATCAATCCAGATATTTTTGGTCTTCCTGAATGTGATGAAGATTTTGAGTTCGATGAAGAGGAAGAGATAGAAGCACACTTTACGGTAGAATACCCGAATAAACAACTCCTTTAATCGTTTTTCTCTTAGAGAAAAATAAAGGCTTAGAATAAATGGCTATGAGAACAGCAATGAGTCTGTTTAGGGTATGTGAATTGGAATGTTTGCGGGATCTGTTTTGATTTAATATTCTCCATGAATGGTTCTTTATGCAGAGCGGTTTTTATGCCATATTTTCTTCTTTTTATGAGACATAAGTTAATTTGAACTGTGCACCTCTTCAAACAAATGTTTGATCTGTATTTTCTTTCTTGGTACTTTTGTGAACTTTGCAGTAATGATGTTCATAGCTCTTGTATTTTGGCGCGTTTACGAGAGGTATTTTTACTCTTTTTAATCGTTTATTCATATGCCAATCCCGCTTGCTAATGAGCAAGAAAATAGTTTTAAGGGATTCAATATAAGAAGGGATAAAATAAAACAATCTTATGATATTCGGCTCCTCTCATTCAATATGCAAAATTATAAATTATCTTTATAAATCAAAGTATTGTTTAATACAAAGTTTTTCTCAGTATGAGAAATTTAGCATTGATCTTGCATATTTCATCAATACGTTAGTCCTTGATGTTTCTGAGAGAGTTTTGCATGAATTTGCGCATTTGGCAATTGCATCTCCATTTTTTGATAGCGTGCAACAGCTTTTAACTCTTTGATTTTTTAGCCCCACAACGGGTCCAGATTTTTCATCAGCAATTTTTCAAACTTTTTCAAAGCAGTTAAAACATAAAATATTTATTGAAAAAATTATTGCTGTAATCTTTTTTCACAGAAGGCGTACAATCAACTTATCGGGTCTGTTTTCACGAATAGATGTTGTAAAAAGTCAACGACACAAATCTTCCTCCTCAGAAAATTTGTGTCGTAAAATTTTGTTTAAATAGACGATTGGGGGAATTAGCTTTTCAATGCTTTTAAAACATGTTGTGGTGAAGAAACTTCATAAGGATCTGTTGCACAATTATCTGAAAAACCTGCTTCTTCGAACCATTGTTCAACCACACCATCATTAATAACAGCTGCATAGCGCCATGATCGCATGCCGAACCCAACATTGTCTTTTGCAACCAGCATACCCATTTTGCGTGTGAATTCACCAGAGCCATCGGGAATTAACTTCACGTTTTTGATATTTTGTGCTTTTCCCCAAGCATTCATGACAAAAGCATCATTGACGGAAAGACAATAAATTTCATCAATACCCGCTTGTTTAAATTCATCATAGAGCTTTTCAAAATCAGGCAGCTGAAAGGTTGAGCAAGTAGGGGTAAAAGCTCCAGGAAGAGAAAAAAGAATAACACGCTTTCCTTTAAAGTAAGCATCGCTGTTAACTTCTTGCCACCGATAAGGATTGTCTCCAGCCACTGATTCATCGCGTACGCGTGTGTGGAATGTTACATTGGGAACTGTTTTTTTCATCATCATGATGCTCCTGTATTCTTTTACGAAAATTTTGTTTTAAAACAGCCTTTGTATTTAAAAACATATGGTAAAAAGCGTTTTAAATAAAAGGGCTTCTTTAAAAATTCTTACTTCTAACGAGTGTGCAAATATTTCACACTTCCGTCAAGTAGAATTAATGGTCGACTTTGGATACTCTTCACCTTAAAATTATAGGAAATCATATAAAGGTATTGATATGACCATAAAGACAGTTTTAACCACGGCTTTTGAGGGGCAAAAACCGGGAACGTCTGGTTTGCGCAAAAAAGTGTCTGTTTTTCAACAACCCCATTATGTAGAAAACTTTATACAGTCTCTTTTTGATAACATTGGGCCTCTTGAAGGAAAAATGTTGATTCTTGGGGGGGATGGGCGCACTTTTAATCGTACTATCCTTCAGATTGTGTTGAAGATGGCAGCGGCGCATGGTGTCTCTTGTGTTAAAATGGGAAGGGGCGGTATTCTTTCTACACCTGCTGTTTCGCATCTTATTCGTAAAACTCATGCCCATGGTGGACTCATTCTTTCTGCAAGCCATAATCCTGGTGGTCCAGAAGGAGATTGTGGTATTAAATATAATATTTCCAATGGGGGACCCGCTCCTAATTCTTTATGTGATGCTATTTTTGCAACATCGCAACGTCTTTCTTTTTATAAAATTCTTGAAGCACCAGATATTGATTTAGATAGGCAAGGTACGATCTTTATGGGAGCCATGCGGATTGATATTATTGATCCTGTCGCTGATTATGTTGCTTTGATGCAGGAGCTTTTTGATTTTGACTGTATTGCCAAGGCTGTTGCTCGAGGTCTTACTTTACGGTTTGATGCCATGCATGCGGTAACAGGGCCTTATGCCCATGAAATTTTTGAAAAATGCTTAGGATTTTCTGAAGGGACGGTGGTTAATGGTATTCCTTTGCCAGATTTTGGAGGCGGTCATCCAGATCCCAATTTGGTTTATGCCAAGGATCTTTATGATTTATTGATGTCAGAGCAAGGACCAGATCTTGGCGCCGCCTCTGATGGTGATGGAGACCGTAACCTCATTATTGGTCGTCAACAATTTGTCTCGCCTTCGGATTCTTTGGCTATTATGGCTGAACATGCACACCTTATTAAAGGATATCGAAAAGGTGTTGTGGGGATAGCGCGCTCTATGCCGACGGGGCGTGCTGCTGATCTAGTTGCGGAAAAACACGGATTAAATTTTTTTGAAACGCCAACGGGATGGAAGTTTTTTGGAACCCTTTTGGATGCGGGAAAAGTAACCTTTTGTGGTGAAGAAAGCTTTGGAACGGGCTCTCATCACATCCGCGAAAAAGATGGTTTATGGGCTGTCCTATTTTGGTTAAATCTTGTAGCGGTAACAGAAAAAACTGTCGCACAGATTGTTCAACAGCATTGGTCCACCTATGGGCGTTTTTACACGTTACGGCATGATTATGAAGAAGTCGAAGCAGATAAAGCTTTGGCATTACTAGAGCATTTGCGTGCGCACTTACCACATGCAGGAACTGAAATTTCTGGATTTTTCGTCAAAAAAGCAGATGATTTTACATATCATGATCCCGTTGATCAGAGCGTTAGCACGCGGCAAGGTATACGTATTTTTTTCGAGAATGGAGCAAGGTTGGTGGTTCGTTTGTCGGGAACAGGGACGCTAGGTGCTACTTTACGACTTTATTTTGAACAGTATGAAAGAGATCCGCGCAAACACAATTTTAATCCGCAAGAAGTTCTCCAACCTTTGCAACAGGTAGCACTAAAACTGTTAAACATACAACAAGCATTGGGGCGAGATCGTCCTGATATTATCACCTAAGATCATTGGAATGTTTTTTTGTAAAGGTATGATGATTGATCACATGGATGTGATTTTAGGGGTGTGATTTTATGTGCATAAGGGAGAGCTTAACTCTATTTTTAGGCGAGACTTGTTTTTTCCACCTTTCCATATCAATCGGATTCCTAAAACTGCGGGATTCTTAAAACTAAATGCTGTAGGAAATTATAATCGAGCATAATCGGATCATTTATGTCCAATGGGTTTGCTCAATGGCTTGATAGCAATTTTTGTTTAATAGGGGAATGTTTCTCATACAAAACAAAATACGATCATTGTTGCACATTTCATATGTTTGTTTTAAAGAATCTTCTCTCTCAAGACACTAAAAACGCATCTTATGCGTGTTGCTTTGAAAGGGATAACCGGCCATCCATCCATTGAGCAGCACCATTTTTACGCTTATGAGAGAGTAAGACGGCACCATTATTCACTTTGCCCGCTTTCAATGTTGGCTCTTATATTTGAGAGTATTTAGTATTTTGGATAATCGTTTTACACGGATTTTCCTACTTGTAACATGCAAACAAAAGGCTTTGGTTGTTTCAATGTAAAAGGGGTTGAGAGAATCTCAGCTTATTTATCGGCTCTCATTCAATATACAAAACCATTAACTATGATCATAAATCAGTCTGTTCTCTAACATTATGACTGTTATCTTTACTTAAATAAAAGGTTAAGTTGGGGACATCATTTTCTTGTTTCTCAATGCTGCAATAGTTTTTAGCTCTCTGAGAACGTTTTATTCAGAGATGTTCCTTTTCTAATTGTTTTGTTATCCATTCGTTAATTGCATTGGTGATGTATAAGAAAATGATTTTGATTAATTTATTAGAGAGAATGCAGTGAGTAAATTTTATGATATGCGGGGGGCTTATTTGAGTTGTATAATGATCAATCATTTTTATAAACTTGTGTATAGTATGTGATGATAGCATTCATGAATACAGTTGGCAGATGAGGATTGAAACAAAGGGAAACATTTTTCTAAAATAATGGACAATAAGCACTTCTTGCTTTATGACCAGTCATAATGAATGTTTTTTCTAAAAAAGGGAAATTTATGACCCAATATCCCAAATGTCCTCGTTGTGATTGTCTTTATACTTATGAAGATGGTGAAAATTTTGTGTGTCCTGAATGCGCGCATGAATGGCCACAAAAAAACGATGATACGGTTCTTGCCAATACTGTTTATGATGCCAATGGTCAGATTTTAACAAACGGAGATACCGTTATGGTGATAAAAGATCTGAAAGTAAAAGGCGCTTCATCTGTTTTAAAAGGGGGGACGAAGGTAAAGAATATTCGCTTGGTGGATGGGGATCATAATATCGATTGCAAAATTCCTGGGATCGGTCAGATGAGTTTAAAGTCGGAGTTTGTGAAAAAAGTTTAGGCATTTATCTTCTTGCAATTGTTTTTGCATTTCGTTGGTTTTCTATTTTTACATTCTTCTCTAATTGGGCATATTTTTCTCCAATGGGCTTCTTTTCTTGTTTCATAGATTACACCAATCAGATAGGAGCAATATGTTTTCCTTTATTGCAAAGCCATGTATCGCAGAGAAATAGCGACTCTTTCTTTTCTTTTAATATGGGGTTATGAGGGGACTGGATGTTGACTCATAAGCAACAATAAAAGTGTGCGCTTTATGAGAAAAACAACGCCGTAAAGTAGACAAACTTATTTCTGCTGAATTGAAAAAATATTCTCATTTTTTTATCAGATAATTTCTCAAACAACCATAATAGATCTGGCTTCAATGTATTTATTTTTTATGGGTAGTTACACCTTTTGCGTCATATTTATGGAAATGAGATTGAAAATGATAGAGGAAATTCTTGATTTTAAGAATGGAAAAAGGACGCTATGACCTTGATAAGGTCGTACTGTCATTCATTTTTCAGCTCTTAGTGCTGCAACAGTCTCTTATAAAAGTGTACATAAGAGCTATTAAAAATAGTTTTTGTTATTATCCAGTTTGTGCTGTGTAAGCGGACGATTTTGATTGATGCAATAAAAACAGAATTGAAATAAGAAAAATGTCAGAATTCTCATTCAAGTTGCAAAATGTGATCTTTGTCGAGTGGCTGAAACAACATATTGATTTATAATAATAAATTAGCGTTATTCATATTGAATTAGAACCCCGAATAACGTGGGATTCTCTCATTTCAAATCTGTTCCATGTTGAATCAATGAAAATCACTTGCTTGCACACCACAAGCGGGGCTGGCGTGTGGGTAAAAATGAGGAAAGAAAGGAGTAAAAATGACTCTTATGAATCGTCTTAATGAAAGAGCTGTCGCATCATTAGGGGCTGGCAGATATGATGATGGTGCCGGCTTGCTACAAGAAGTATTTTGCGTGATTTGTCGTTGGAAGCACTGAGAAAGATGAAGCAAATGGGCACTCTATCTTGCAATGTTTTCTTTTTTGTAACGAGGTCGTGTTTTCCTCGTTAAAATTGCATGACAAGATTATAAAACAAAATAAATTTAAAGTGCACATCCATGCATTGTACTTCTGTGTACGTATAAATTGGTTTATTGAAACAACTTATGCTCTTAAAAGGGCAGAAAGCTTTTTAAGGCATATGTGGAGGTGAAAGGTGAGTGAAGGTATCATTATTGGACAGATTTTTTTAACAGTACTCTATTTTTATGGCTGCATGGCTTACTTCGAGAATTTCAGGAATAAAATGACGTAAGATCTTTACATTCCATGTTTGAGCACTGTTGAAGAGGGGCAATCGGTGTGGTTATTTTACCTATTGAGGTCAATATTTATTGTGGCATGGCTTCAACGCCTAAAACTTCAGGGATAAAATGGCGTAAAAGATTTTCAATACCATGTTTGAGGGTTGCCGTTGAAGAGGGACATCCAGCGCAGGAGCCGCGCATATTGAGATAAACAATACCATTTTCAAATCCACGAAAAGTAATATCTCCACCATCATTGGCAACCGCTGGGCGGATACGCGTTTCAAGCAGCTCTTTAATGGTTAAGACAATATCAACATCTTTTTCGTCATAAAATTCTTCGTTAAGGGCATGGGTTTGTGCTTGTGTTGTAGCGTTGGTAGTGATCACTGGCTCATTGGATAGAAAATGTTCCATGATTGTGCCTAAAATGACGGGCTTGAGATGTTGCCATTCCCCTTCTTTTTTGCTTACGGTGATAAAATCATAGCCTAAAAAGACACCATTGATATTGGGAATATTAAACAGTTTAGCCGCCAAAGGTGAGTTTTTAGCTGCTTCTTCAGGGTCACGAAATTCTAATACGCCCTCAGAAAGAACCACGCGTCCTGGCAAGAATTTAAGAGTTGCAGGATTTGGGGTGGTTTCAGTTTGTATAAACATAGATTCTCCTTTTATAACGAAGGCTTGGGAAGATCTTACATTGTAGAATATTATATTTTTTAGGCAATAGATCTAATATCTTCATCGGCAAGATTGCTAGGAATAACAATGACAGGGATTGAAAAAGCTGTTCCTTTATTCCCGATTAATTGAACAAGGGGTCCTGGTCCTTCTGTATGTCCACTGGCTGCTAAAACAATCAGTGCAATCCTTTTATCTTCGTCGATCAGTTTAGAAATCTCATCAATTTTTTTTCCTTCACGCACTACTATTTCTGTTTCAAGCGCATGGGTGGTGCGGACTTCACTGGCAATGTCTCCTAATATTTTATGAGCACTTTGCTTTGATTCTGTACGCATAACGTTGTTTACACCCAGAAAATGTTGAAATTCTACACTATCAACGACACAAAGTAATACCAATGTTCTACTGGTATTTTGGGCATGCTGTGCGGCAAACGCAACGGCACGCCGACACTCTGGTGTTTCATCGATAATAACTAAGTTTTTTTTCTTTGGTTCTTTTTTCGGATTTTGGGGTTTGGAAATCATGCACTTTCTCTATTTTGTACAAACGATTTTTTTTCTCTCTACAGTTTTTAGTTTTATTATTTTTATGTATCGTGCAAAAATCCAATAATTTCACGAATTTTTTTCATATTTTCTTCTGCGAGCATACTAGCACGTTTAGCGCCATCATGCAAAACAGAGTCGATATAATCATTTTCTTGATGAAGGCGACGTAATTCTTCTGTTATAGGGGCAAGCTTATGGACAACAAGGTCGGCTAGAGCTGTTTTAAAATGCGAAAATTGTTGACCAGAAAATTCTAAAAGAATCTTTTCTTTGCTAACTTTGGCAAAGGCGGCATAAATACCAAGCAGGTTATCTACTTCTGGTCGTTCTTTTAAAGCGGCAAGGGTATCGGGAAGTGGAGCCGAATCCGTTTTGGCTTTGCGTATTTTTTTTGCGATAAGATCAGCGTCATCGGTCAAATTAATGCGTGAAAAATCTGAAGGATCTGATTTTGACATTTTTTTCGTCCCATCGCGCAAAGACATAACGCGTGTGGCTGTTGTTCCAATCAGTGCTTCTGGAAGAGGAAAAAAGCCTTGTCTTTTTTCTTCATCTGTTTGCATAGAGATGCCAAAATTTAATTCGGCAATACGCTGTGCATAGTCGTTGTTAAATTTTTGTGCAATATCGCGTGTGAGTTCAACATGCTGTTTTTGATCTTCGCCTACTGGAACATGCGTTGCACGATAGACTAAAATATCAGCAGCCATCAAAGTGGGATAGGCAAAAAGCCCGATGGATGCTTTTTCGCGATCTTTTCCCGCTTTATCTTTAAATTGTGTCATGCGTTGAAGCCAGCCGATACGGGCAACACAATTAAAAATCCAGGCGAGTTCAGCATGTTGAAAAACACGTGATTGGTTAAAAATAATGTGTTTTTGAGGATCAATACCGGCGGCTAAAAAAGCTGCTGTCACTGTTCTGGTGGATTCGCGTAAAGTAAAGGGATCTGGGTTGACTGTGAGCGCATGCATATCCACAACACAATAGAGGCAGTGATGAGAGTTTTGCAGTTCAACCCAACGCTGAATGGCTCCAAGATAATTGCCAAGATGTAAATGACCACTCGGTTGTACGCCGGAAAAGACAAGTGGTGTGAAGGTATCCATAGGAGTGCTCTTTCTTCAATTAAGGTTATTCATTTTATTGTTTTTGACAAAGTATAGATATTATGAGCGTTTTTTCAAATTTTTAAGCGTGTGAAAAAAGGAACGGGTGTTGAATAAAAAATAGGCACTAAAATAGATCAAAAATATGCCAATCATGATCCCAGCTAAGGTGATCGCGCGCAAGAAAAATGATGCTTGTGAGGATAAAGGAAAAGACAAAAAACCAAACACATTCAATCCGTAATAGAGGGCTAGTGCACTCAAAAGAGTTGCCATCATGAGACATAATATTCGCTTTATCAGTTGGAAGTCGTATTTCCAATAACCGCGTTTGATAAGGACACTCCACAGCAAAAGGGTGTTGGCCCATCCAGAGGTAATTTCAGCAAT
Organism: Bartonella sp. AP331QHHD; assembly: GCF_042195905.1. Classification (NCBI taxonomy): domain Bacteria; kingdom Pseudomonadati; phylum Pseudomonadota; class Alphaproteobacteria; order Hyphomicrobiales; family Bartonellaceae; genus Bartonella; species Bartonella sp. AP331QHHD. The sequence continues at coordinate 57,748 of NZ_JBHIPG010000057.1, read as the reverse complement.
AACAATGCCTCGTGCAGATAGAATAGGAAATAATGTTAAGGCGAGACTGATATTGATGAAAACGCAAATACCTGTAAAAATCATCGGTGTTTTGGTATCTTCATGGGCAAAAAAATTAGGAATAAAGACCTTAATAAGAACAAAAGCTGGAAGTCCTAATCCATAAAGTTCTAGTAATTGTGCAACATGGTGTGTTGATTGACTGGTAAATTGTCCTCGCTCAAAGAGCAAACTGACAATGGGAGTGGAGAGCAGCAAAAAAGCAATGGATGCTGGAAGTGTTAACAACAATGTTAATTCAATAGAGCGATTTTGTAAATGGTGGGTTTCTTTATGCTTTTTGCTCCGCAAAGCGCGTGTTAACTCTGGTAAAAGAACGGTTGCAACGGCAATGGCAATTACGCCTAAAGGCAATTGATAAAGACGATCAGCATACATCAAAGAAGAGACAGCACCCGATTGACTAGAAGCAATGTTGGTATTAATAAGCAAATTAATTTGCGTAATGCCACCTGTGATGGCTGCGGGGAATGCTAAAGTTAATAGCTTACGAACATTAGGACTTAAATGGGGCTGGCGGAAGGAAATTTTCATTCCACTTTGACGCAAAGCAAGGGCAATTAAGGTGAGTTGAAGAAGCCCTGCTGCCAATACACCCCAAGAGAGATTTAAGCCGATATGCCAAGCGTCAAGTTTATAGATCCAAGCATAGGCAAGCACACCAATCAGAATAATGTTTAAAAAGAGTGGGGCAATGGCGGCAATAAAATAGCGTCGCAGAGCATTAAGCATGCCCCCCATCATGGCAGCAAGCGACATGCAGGTTAAATAGGGAAACATGATTGCAGTAAAGTGAATTGTAGCGTTAAATTTTGTTGCATCTTCGGTAAAACCTGGAGCAATAATGGTTCGTACCAAAAAAGGCATACTGAGTTCCATCGCAATCGTTAACAGTAAGAGCAGTGAAAAGAGAACGCCAAACACCTCTTCTGCAAACTTGCATGCCGTTTCGTGACCATCTTCAGTGATTTTTTTGGCAAAAAGAGGAATGAAAGCAGCATTAAAGGCACCTTCAGCAAAAAAACGGCGGAATGTGTTGGGAAAACGGAAAGCAGCATTAAACGCATCAGAAACAGGACCAGTTCCTAGTGCTGCTGCCATAAGCATTTCGCGTACGAAGCCAAAAATACGGCTCATGAGGGTTCCGGAAGCAACTGTTGCAATTTTTTTAATCAATGTCATAAAGATATATCAACTTTGTTGTAAAAGAGAAGCGATGACAGGAGAAATAAAGCGTTTTAAATCGTAAAAATCTGATCTCTATCCTAATCAAGGATACTTTTTGAAAGCGTTTTACGACGGTGTTTATCTTTCTGTCAACAATGGTGCTTGAAGACTTTTTTATGCTCCTTGTTTACTGTTGCATTAAAATTTTTATTGTTGCCATAAAATAATTAAAATTTCTTTTTCAAACTGAAATATGGGAGTGATATCATAACAGTTTGAAGAGACATGTAGGGATATATAATGATAATTTCTCTTTATGGTGTGATGTCGTGAATAGTGCAACCCAATACCTTACTGTTTTATGTGAGGGGTGTGCCCCTATTAAAAGAATGCAAATAAAATAAAAGCGTGGAGCAATACGTAATTTCTATTATTTATTCATTATTTAAAAAAAACAGCGCTTTAGATGTTTTAAAAAGTCGTAAGGCTAAGCTAAAAGGTGATGGTAAAACTGGTGATTACTTTTCACTTTTACGGCTTTATGTTCTCCCCAAATGTGGCTGCCTTCCCATTTTAGAGATTACATAAACAAGAGGATAGGAAGACATGATCTTTCAACAGCATTTTTCTTGTTCAGGTTTCTTTTCACAGTTGATGAGGATAAAATCTGAGAAAATAAGATAAAGTTGCTCTCTCATGGTTTCCATTCTCGTTGAGGTGCGATTGATTTGCCGATGAAGGCAAGGGGATAAAGGCTATCATTTTTACCAGAGGGGGCGAAAAAGTTAAAGTTTATGAACCTTTTAGACATTCATTGTCATTGCTTTTGCGTGCGCCGTTTTGTGAGGTTGAATATTTTCTTGTCTTTTGGGACTCTGATTGACGTTTTCTGTCATTTTTTGCACTTTAATTGCTTCTTTATCAAGGGTGTTGGAACATTTTTTTTCATTGTTTTTCTTTATAGATTGATGCTGGTTTGGTGCGAAGCGCTCATCGAATTTATGGTTATAAAAATACATGGGTTGTATATGCGGTTCTATCTCTTTTATCTGCTTGATTATTTCCATAATCTCTTTTGCTTTAATGGTTGATGTGCCAAGACTCTTCGCAAGTCTTTCAGGATTATTTTCTTTTATAACTTCATGCTCGTTTGAAGATAAGCGCTCATTGATTTTTTTGATATAAGTCCTTATCTCCCCCCTTAATTCAGGAGAGTTTGATAACATTTCTTGCTGTTGTGCTTTTGACAAGGAAAGGAGATTTTTCATCCAAGCCTTAGGCATTTCTACCGACTGTTCACACCGCCTTTGTTTTACATGATGGGTATGGAGAATGTCTCTTTCTGTTTGTTTAGAAATATTGATATAACGATCAATGGCTCTACAGAGGGGCAAAATATTTTCTTCAGCATGGGCGCGCGCGTTGTTTTTTATGCCAAATACATTGCTACCAGAAAGCTTAGAAATCGATTGGGGAGAGGTGGTAATTTGATAGGTGAGTTGTTCTCCTTCAGTATGATTTTCATGGATCATCTCAATTCTTTCCCGCAAAATATGACGATTGCCATAAATGATTTGGCACAAAGTTTCTATTTCTTTTCTTCTTGCTTGAATGGAAACGTTGTTTTTTATCCTTGTGGCAATTTCATTGTTGGTAAGGGGGGCTATTGTTTGTGCGGGGATAAGCACTTCTTGCTGGTTTTGAATTTTTGGTGCTGTAAAGGAGAGGGCGTCACCGATTTTTAATGTCTGTATTTGCTCTGGGGTGAGATCTTTTTTATTTCCCAAGATGAAAGTTCCGTTAGCATCAAGCATAAAGCCATTGGGTCCACTGCCTCTGTAAAAGCCTTTATAGGTATGACCTTCTTTTGCTGTTATAATAAGATGATGATGAATACTCTCAAGCCCGATATGTTTCATACTGTCCATGAATTCTTTTAAAATAAGTATTTTTTCTGGATTTGATATATCCTCAAGCAGATGTTTCATTTCTTCTTTATCTTTATGTTTTAGCGATGCAATGCTGGCAAGATTCATGCGTTTTTCTGTTACAAGAGAAAAGTCGAGTGTGTGGCCAGCAACTTGCCCAAGTTTTTCAAAAAACATTCGTTGTGTGCGTCCATTACCTTCTCTGAAAGGATGCGTATAGTTGAGTTGTATCAACATTTCAGTGACATGTTCAATAAATGTTTCGCGGGTTAAGCCTTTTAAACTATTCGTTTCAGCAAGTGTTTTATCTAAATTGTCTAGACCCTCCTGTATCTGTTTTGCTGAGGCAAAAGAAATACCAGCTTTTTTCATCATTGGCATATAAGCAACGGTACCATCTTCAAATGTAAATGGTTTTTCGCGTGTTTGTCCGGCCCATTCAAAAGTATTTTTAAATAGGGTGTGATGAATATATTGGAGATATGTGGAGGTTAGTTTTTGTGGTGGCGCTTCTTGGCGCAGATGAATGATTGCTTTTGTTGTATCATGGGCACATTGCACTTTTAATTTTCCATAGTCTTTTATTCCATATTTATTCTTTAAGGTGATACTATTGGGATAAAAGAAATTACGATGTATTGTCTTATTTTCTTCGGTTTCAGGCGGTGATGATAATTTCTCCTGTAAGGTGAGAGGGACGGTGTCCGTTTTTCTTGTACCAGTATCCCAGTATGCCATTGCTTTTTTTGGGGGCTGTTTTGTTCTTTCTTGATGATCAGAGCGTGTTTCCTTTGTCATTTTGACAGATATTGGATTATTTGTCGCTGTATTACTGCTCTGTAAAATATTTTTTTGAAAATCTTTTTGCATTTGCCTCATAGCGGAAGCCGATTGAGCAATTGGTTGTGCCATTTGTTCTTTTTCTTGTTCTTGCAAACTTTGGGGCATAACTTCAACGCTGTCATGTAAAGCATGAGGGGCAATCCACGGTGAAAAATGGGCTTGTTCTTTTTTCTTTGTTTGAATGGATGCGTTGTCTTTGCTCTTTTCAGTTATTTCATCGTTTTTAAGAGTGGCTCTTTTTTCTTCTTTTTCTTCTGGAAGCAATGTTTTTTGCTGGGTTTTTTCTGGGTTTTGAACTTTTGGTGCTGTAAAGGAGAGGGCATCACCGATTTTTAATGTCTGTATTTGCTCTGGGGTGAGATCTTTTTTATTTCCCAAGATGAAAATCCCGTTGGCATCAAGCATGAAGCCATTGGGTCCACTGCCTCTATAGGTACCATGATAGGTTTCTCCTTCTTTTGCAACGACAGCGAGATGATAATTTTTTTCATCCAATCCAAGCTCTCTCATAGAGTTGGTGAATTCTCGTAAGAAGAGCAATTTTTCTGGATTTGAGATATCCTCAAGAAGATGCTTCATAGGCTCTGGGTTGCCATGTTCCATGGCAGCGGCGCGGACAAAGTCTTTACGTTTTTTGCTCACAAGAGAAAAGTCTAGCTCATGTCCTGCTGCTTGAGAGAGTTTTTCAACAAACAGTCTCTTTGTGCGCCTATTGCCCTCTCTGAAAGGATGCAAGTGGTGCAAATCTATCATTATACCAGCTGCTTGTTCAACGAATTCTTCGTGCGTTAAGCCTTGTAAATTATTCTTTTCAGCAAGCGTTTTATCTAACTTTTCTAGTCCCTCCTGTATTTTTCTGCCAATCGCAAAAGTTTTTGTAAATTCTTTTCTTTTCAAAATGGGCATAGAAGCAACAGTGCCATCTTCAAATGTAAAAGGCTTTTCGCGTGTTTGTCCGGCCCATTCAAATGCATGGGAAAAGAGGCGTTGATGAAGGTATTTTAGATAAGAGGCATTAAACTGCTCTGGTAGAGGTTCTTGGTGCAGTTTTATCATTTCTTTTTTTACATCATTAGAACAGCATTCTTTTAATATTTCTTTATCTTTGATGCGGTATTTATTTTTAAGCACTTTGCTATTGGGGTAGAAAAAATTTTGCGCTTCTTCATTGATTTGCTTTGAAATGGCTGCATTAATTGCAGAGTGTTGTTCTTGCAATTCTTCCTGTGTAGAGGAGGCACAATGTTCTGTGTTTTCTTTCATGCATATTTCCTTTCAAATGGTAACATTATTTTTGAAATCTTCTTTGTTTACATTTTTTGCCTTATATTATTTTTATAGCGTTTTCTTCAAAGAAGAATGCCTATTTGAATGATTGAAAAAATTGATCTTATTCGCATGGAACAAAGTTAAAGTTTATAATTTTGAAGTATTATCGTGAAATTTTATCAATGAATTCTGTAAAATAATGGGGGGTCTTATTCAAAAATTTCTGTATTTCATACACCGTCTTTGATGCAATCTTGGCAAGATAATTGCACCAAAGTTTTGGATAAAAAGCCAACAATTAGGAGATTTATCACGACAAAGCCATTGCTTTTGATGTTTCGGCTCTGCGCGGTCGAACATGCGGCTGGTCTTCTTGTCTAGAAGTTGCTGCAACTTCTTGATGCCGCTTTGCTGTTGAGCGTTCAGGAAGCTTCGGGGGCTGCGATAAGCTTTGCTGCTTTTGTAATTTTTTATCGAGATCGGTAAGTGGTTGATGACGTTTTTGTTGTTCTTCCTGATGGTTTTGCACAATGGCTTCTCTTAACTGTTTTATCGTATCAGCATAATCCTTAATGGCGGTACAAAGGGTAGGAAGATTTTCTTCAGCAGCTTTGCGTGCTCCGTTTTTTACGCCAAGGTTTTTTCTACCAGCAAGTGGAGCAAAAGATGTAGAATCCTTTTCAATTTGAAATACAAGCTCTTCTCCCATCTCTGGAATTTTGTGCATATCTTCTAGTCTATATTGCAAAATAAATGGATCCTTATAAACAATTTGGCACCAATATTGGATCTCTCTTTGACCATATTGAACCGATGGATCTTTTTGAACTCTGCGGGCAATTTCCTCATTTGAGAGAGGCTTTATTTTCTTTTCTGAATTGAGCGGATTTTGTAAATGTTGATTTGTTAGCTCTTCCTCTTGTGCTTGTCGCTGATGTTGTTGTTCCGTGTGAGAACCTTGTAAAATATTTTCACTTTTTGTATATTTTGAAGTATACACATAACCGTTAATGGCAGCACATAGGGTGGGAAGGGCTTCTTCAGCTTGTTTGCGCGCATGATTTTTTATGCCAAGAACTTTTCTACCAGCAAGCTTAGAAATAGACTTAGGCTGTTCTGTAACATCCCATAAGAGTTGTTCTCCCATATCAGGGTTTTCTTTAATTTCTGCAATTTTTTCTTCTAAAATAAGTCGGTCGCCATAAACCTTTTTGCACAAAAATCGTATCTCTTCTTGATATGCTACGAGCAATAGCTCTCTTTCCATTGTATTAATAGATGGTTTTTGTTCGTGAGACGGTTTTGGTTGTTCAATTGCTGTGTGTGGAGAGGCAGGCTTTTGGACGACAGTATCGCTTTGTTTTCTGTTTTCCATACGGTGCGATTTTCTTGAAGGCGGGATGGCATATGTTCCACTGTCTTGTGATGATGAACTGCTTTGCTGCCTGACTTTCATATGTGATGGTGTTTTGGGTCTAACACTTGGTTCGTGTGTTTCAGGATTTTGGATTTTTGTGCCGTTTTGCACTCTGTCTCTCATGCGTGGGGGAAGGGGCGGAGCCACTTTTGTCTGTAGAGAAGGGGATTCTTGAGCAGTTGGTTTATTTTGTTCTCTATCTTTTGCACGCGGTGGTCTTTGTGGGGCCATTTTTATGCGCGTGGAGGGGCTTTCTTGGGTTTCATGCTTTTGGATTTTTGCGTCGGCTTGTGTTTTTTCTCTCATACGTGGGGGCGGGGGCGGAGCCATTTTTTTTTGTAGGGAGGGGGACTCTTGAACTGTTGGTCTATGTTGTTGCCTCTCTTTTGCACGTGGAGGTCTTTGTGGAGCTGTTTTTGTGTGCGGAGAGGAGCTTTCTTGGTTTTTTGAGTGGGAGATTGTTGTGCCGGTTTGTGCTTTTTCTCTCATGCGTGGAGGAGGGGGTGGAGCCACTTTTGTCTGTAGGGAGGGGGATTCTTGAACTGTTTGTTTATGTTGTTGTCTCTCTTTTACACGCGGAGGTTTTGGTGGAGCTGCTTTTTTTTGTGAGGGAGGCGTCTCTTGGTTTTTGGCGTTAAGAGGCATTGTGCTGGTTTGCATTGGGCTTTTCATACGAGGGGGTGGTGGTGGAGCAACTTTTGGGTGGTGTGATAAATTTTCTGGGTGTTTTTCTACAGTTGGTTTTGGCAAATTTTGAGAAACTTGGGAAGGAGTGGTTTTAGTGGGGGATTGTTCAGCCGGTTGTTGAAATTTTTCCATCATTTCGGTGATAAAAGGGGAGGGATTTCTTTTTTTCATGCATGTTCCTTTCAAACTCTTCCAATATTGTTTTTAAATACTATTTAAAAATGCACGTTGGTTTTTATTCTGTTTTATGCTTTTTCATTTGCTTTTATGAGAGAGGATATGAAACTGAGAAGTTTCACAAGATTTGACTCTCATGGTTCAGATCATAATCACTCTCTAAATATTGTTTGATCAATAGCTGAGATTAAGTAGTGGAGGAATGAATTTCTCCATTTCTTGGCGCAAATCACCTCTGCTATGGTTGCGCCAAGACGTTGGATTCAACGTGAAAACTTATGTCTGTTTAGCTGGCAAAAGCCATCGCTTTTGGGGCGGCAGTTTTGCGAGGACGAATATCTGTTTCTCTTTGTTGAGTAGAGGTTGTTGCTCCTTCATGCGTTACTGTTGAAAGCTCAACGCGTTGAGCAGACTGTGAGACGCTTTGTTGTTGATGCAAGATTTTCGCTCTCTCAGAAGATGCTTCATTGTGTCCTTGTTTTGTCTGCTGAGTTTTTGAAAGGCTCTCTCTTACTTGTGTTACAGCTGTTGCATAATTGTCAGCGGCGTCAATGAGGTGAGAAAGACCCGCTTCAGCATGTCTGCGTGCTTGATTTTTAAAGCCACAAAAGTTATGACCAGCGTACTTGTGAATAGATTGAGGATTTCCGATAAGTTGCTGTGCGAGTGCTTCTATTGTTTCAGGGTTTTGGAAAAGCTCTTCTGTTTGTGATTGCAAAATGTTTTCGTTCCCAAAAACAACTTTACACCAATATTGGATTTGGGCGCGGTGTCTTTTGACTTTTGAATGTTGTTGAATTTGGGTAGAAATTTCTGTCTCTGAAAGAGTTTCTTTTTCACGATGATCTGGTTTTTGCAGAAGTTTAGCGACAGCTTCTTTCCCCATAAAGCGTTCATAGTTTTTGAGTTCTTGATCTGGAGATTGTAAGAGGCTCTCTCTTGCCTGCTTTACAGCTTCTGTATAACAATCAATAGTAATGCATAGAGCGGAAAAACTTTCTTCTGCTTGTCTACGCGTTCGATTTTTAAAGCCCAACATGTTGGTGCCGGAAAGTTTAGTGATGCTTTCAGGATGAGCTGCCATGCGCCATGAGAGCTCCTCTCCTGCAGCAGGATTTTTTTGAATTTCCTGCATTTTTTCTTGCAAAATATTTGGATTGCCATAGGCTTTTGCGGATAAATGTTGGATTTCCTCTCGGTATGTTTTAACCAATGAATGGTGTGGAAGAAATAGAATGATTTCTTCCTCTGAGAGAACTCTTGTTGTCCTTTGGGTAATTTGTGAAGTAACTGTTGAGTGTGTCGTTTCAGCTTCTTGCGGTCTTTTGGTAGAGCCGCCTCTTGTTAACGAAGCTGTTCGATTTGTTGATGCATATACAGTTTCTTCGCTTAAAAGAGATTGTCTTTCCTCATCTTCTTCCGGTATGGATGACAGTCTTTTGCTTTTTGAAGGCGTTTCTTTAGGAAGGGGGGCTGCAGCGCCTGAGACCTCTGCCGCCGCTTGTTCATAGAGCTTTATAAGTTCTTGTATTGAAGAGGATGGAAAAGGATGAGGGTGTTTTTTTTTTCATGCATGTTTCCTTTCAAAAATTGTTTTAGAAAACCTCTTTGGTGCATTCTTGCCTTTTATGCTTGGATCGCTTTGAGACAAAAGAAATATCGAGCTGAATGAGCTTCCAAAGATCTGCGCTATTTGCAATCAGCTTAATGGACATTTGTGTCTTTTATACAGTTTTTTTGTGAAATATTATCAATAAGTTATCAATAGTTATCGTGAATTACAGGCGCCATTTTTAGGACTATTTTTTGTAACATTGTAAAACAACTCTTGGCGCAATCGCAATGAAACGATTTGCGCCAAGAAACTCACTGAAAAAAAGATTACATGAAAAACAAAAACTATCTGTTTTTATGTTTATGCTCCCTTACATGGCAAAAGCCATTCCTTTTTCTCCATGTCTTTGTCGTTGAGGGCTGTGCTCTGGACTATTGTGTTCTTGTTCTCTTGTGTGATGATGACGATGATGATGATGGTGTCTCTCAACTTGCTGAGAATTTTTTTGATGGCGTCTTTGTTCCGCTAGAGGGGTTTGCGATAGTCTTGTTGTTGCGTCTTGTACAGCTTTCGTATAACCATCAACGGCATCAACGAGCGATCTAAAACCATCTTCAGCTGCTTTGCGTGTTTGATTTTTTAAGCCAAGTGCGGAGCGGCCAGCAAGTTTATGTATAGATTCAGGATTTTCAGCAAGTTGATTTGAAAGGTCTTTTCCTTTAGTGGGATCTGTAAGTATTCCTTGCAAGTGCTGCTGGAAAATCGTATCATCGCCATAAACAATTTTACTCCAGTGTATGACTTCTTCTGCATGTGCTTGGACGTGTGGATTTTTTAAAAGCATGACACTTATTTGATCAGCTGTGAGAGAAGGTGAAGATGATCTTCCTTTTTGTTGTGGAGAAACCTCTGTATAGTCAGTTTCAGGATTTTCTGTCCTTTGATGTTTACCTCTTGAAGGAGAAATACTGCTAACGGATGCGTATGTAACCTCAGCTTCGCGTTTTGGGGGAGCAACCTCTGTGTAATCGGTTTCAGGATTTTCTCTTCCCCGATCAGGATGTCTCCCTCTTGAAGGAGAAACACTGCTAACGGATGCGTATAGAACGTCTTCTTCTGGGGTTGGTCCGCGCTGGTTTCCTCTGTTTGGTTTATTAACTGTTGCATAGAGGGCTTCTGGATTTGCAGAAGGATGTGAATGATGTTTTTTCATACATATTTCCTTTCAATATTTTTAGAAAACCTCTTTGGTGCATTCTCCACTTTTAGTTTTGATAACTTTTATATAAGGAAGATATCCAACCGAATGACCTCCAAAGATTTTGCGCTATTCATATTGATATGTAATGAACATTTATGTCTTTTATACAGTTTTTTTATGAAATATTATCAATAAGTTATAATAAATTACAGAATCCATTTTTAGGACTATTTTTTGTAATATTTTAAAACAATTCTTGGTGCAATCACGATAAAATGATTTGCACCAAGAAACTCACTGAAAAAAAATTACATGAAAAACAAAAACCTATCTGTTTTTATGTTTATGTCCACTTACATGGCAAAAGCCATTCCTTTTTCTCCATGTCTTTGTCGTTGTGGGCTGGGCTCTGGACTATTGTATTCTCGTCCTCTTGCGTGATGATGATGGTGGTGATGTCTGTGTTCTGGGTCTCTTTCTGGACTTTCTTGTCTTTGATCTCTTTCCTGTTCACGTGTAAACTGTTTATGGAGCTTTTGTACCGTACGTATATGCTTCTCAAGAGCTGAGCAAAGGGGAGAAAAACCATCTTCAGCTGCTCTGCGATTGGGGCTTTTTACGCCAAGCACTTGCCTACCAGCGAGCTTAGCAGGGCTTTCAGGATGTTCTGCAAGGTCCCATAAGACTCTTTCTGCATTCTTGGGATCGTCAAGAATCTGAGCAAGTGGTTCATTCAAAGCATGTGCGTTACCATAAACAACTGTGCACCATTCTTGGGTTACTCTTATACCATGTTGAAATTCTCTGCTTTGTAAAAGCTTTGTTGTAACCACATCTTTTGGGGTTCTGGGAGGGGGTGTTGCTCCTCTGCCAACACCTTGATAGATGGGATTTTCTCGTTGTTGGGACTCTTGCCCGCCTTCAGCCCCCATGCCAACAGTTGCATAGACAGATTCGAGTGGTTTATGGGGAGAGAGTCCACCATTTGCACCAAAATCAAGCTCTGCGTAGAGATGTTCTGGTTTTTGAGGTTCTTGACCGTCTTCAGCGCCCATGCCAAGTTTTGCATAGACAGATTCTAGTGGTTTTTGAGGAGAGCGTCTACTATTTTTGCTAAAATCAGGCTCGGTATAAAGATGTTCCTCTGGTTTTGGGGAACGTTGCAAATCCTGAGTACTTTCCCTCGATGTATCGTAGAGGGGGTTTCTTTGTTCTTGGAACTCTGTTTCACCCGATGTTAGATTAACGACTGCATAGGGATTTGTAGGGTTTTCCGGAGAAGGCTCACGCGAACCTCTGCCAACCGCTGCATGGGTAGCTCCTAATGGGTATTGGGGGGCATAGATAGTTCCTAGTGGCTGTTGAGAAGGGGGCGTGTTATATGCACCTGTTCTTGGTGTATTGTAGGGAGAATTTTTTTGCTCATTTGTTCTCCCTCTCGGTCTGTCGTAAGGAGATGCTTCGCTTGGTATGCGCCGACCTCCGCTTCTTTGTGATTTATCCACTTGTGCGTATAGAGCTTCTGGGTTCTGGGGAGCTGGTTGTGGATGACTTTTTTTCATGGCTGTTTCCTTTCAATATTTTTAGAAAACCTCTTTGGCGCATTCCCCACTTTTTTGATATTTTTTAGGACAAAAGAAGAATATCAAACTGAATGGTCTCCAAAGACTTCACGCTATTCATATTGATATGTAATGGATATTTATGTCTTTTATACAGTTTTTTTATGAAATATTATCAATAAGTTATAGTAAATTATAGGATTCATTTTTAGGACTATCTTTTGTAACATTTTAAAACAATTGGTGGGCGCAATGGAGATAAAATGATTGGCATAAAGAGTTCTGTTGGAAGGCAAAAGTTTACGCGTTTTTAGCCGGTAAGAGCCAGCGATGAGGAACGACTAACTTTCAAGCTGCGAGCTTGGCATTGTGCTTCTTGGGTGTTCTTTACTGTATTCGCAATTTCTTTTGCTTTGCTTTCCGATGTCCCAAGGAGGCACGCTAGTCTGGTATGGTCTTTTTCTTGTATGGCTTTACGATCTTCTGAGGATAGACGATTGTGTAGTTGTCGTGAAAAGGTATGGAGTTCTTGTCGCAGTGAATGAGAATGCAATAAAGCTTCCCTTTGTTGTTCTTCTGGTAAGGCAAAAAGGTTTTGTAAATTTTTTCTAGGTTTTTCGACAGTGTGGTTCAGGCGATTTTGTTCTCTTTGGTGTTGCTCTAGAATTGCATCTTTTGTTTGTTGTGTTATTGCGCCATAATTTTTAAGGGCTTGGCTGAGTTGTGGAACAGCCTGTTCGGCTTGTCTGCGATTTGAACTTTTCATGCCAAGTATTTTACTCCCAGCAAATTTAGAAATTGATTGAGGGTTTTGTAAAGTTTCATCGGCAAACTGATTTCCTAAGTTTGGAGCTGCCGTTATGATATCTAATGTTGTCTTTAAGGCGTGGGTTTTACCATAAACAGTCTTTGATAAATTTTCGATTTCTTTTCGGCATGCTTCAACATAAGCGTCATTTGAAATCCTTTCAAATAACTCTTCATGGGTAAGAGGGGCTAATGTTTCTTTTGGGATCAGTGTTTCTTTTAAGCTTTGAACGTTGGTTTTTTGAAAGCAGAGGCGGGCACCGTTTTGTAATGTTTTGACGAGTTCTGGGGTGAGATCATCTTTGTGTCCGACGACGAAAGCTCCCTCTACTTCCATGACAAAACCTTCTGCTGAAAAACCTCTAAAGATGCCTTTATAGGTTACATCTTCTTTTGCAGCAACAACAACACGATTGTTAATTTCATCCAATCCAGCGTTTCTCATTTGGGAGATGAATTCTTTTAAAACAAGGGATTTTTGCGGATGCGTGATATCTTCAAAAAGATCTTTCATCGGTTGAGGATTGCCATATTGCATGGCTTCAATACAAGCTGCTGTCATGCGTCCTTTTGTGATGAAAGAAAAGTCAATGGTATGCCCTGCTGCTTGTCCAAGTTTTTCCATAAACATTCGATTGACGCGCCCATTCCCTTTTCTAAAAGGATGCGCGTGTTCAAGCGCCATAAAAACTTCAGCGGCACTTTCAGCAAATTCTTGGCGCGATAAACCTTTTAAATTGTTCTTTTCATTAAGTGTTTTTTCGAGTTGTTTTAGTTCTTTTTGAATCTTCGGTCCAATAGCAAAAGGAACTTCATAACCTTTGGGACGCATCGCCGGCATATGGGCAGAAGTGCCGTCTTCAAATGTAAAGGATGTATCGCGGGTGTGGCCCGCCCATTCAAAAGTTTCGTAGAAGAGGCTCCAGTGGATTAGTTTTAGATAGGAAGCATCAAATTTTTGTGGGGGTGGTTCATGGCGAAAATTTACGGCTGCTTTAGTGACGTCATGGGTACTGCGTTGATACAGTTTTTTAGGGTCTTTGATGCCATATTTATTTTTGAGTGTTTTGGTTCCTTTATATAGATAATTTTGCTCTAACATGTAATCTCTCCTAAGTAGGTAGGGTGGTGGTTGATGAGCGTCTTAAACGCTGCCATGTGAAAAATTCCCCTTCGCGTATTCTTTTGAGATTTTGGTTGTTATGAGAGGGAGTGCTTTTCCCTTCAGTGTATGGATGTTGTATCAATCGTTTTGTGATGCTTTTGAAAAGCTTTTCTGATGTTTCCTTTGTTTATTATCTTGTACTGTAAAATGCTGGTATTTAGGGCGCTGATATGAAGCCCATGAGTGGTCAGAAAATGGATTTTCTATAAATTGACTCTGGGTAAAATCTTCGTTTTTTGAGGTGTAAGGAAGAGGTCAAAAAGAAAAATGTTGCTTAAAATTGTTGTTTTTTCCTTTAACAAAGTTGTTTGCAAGAGCGCTTTGATGAGGGGCGTGGATATAGCGGGTGTAATCGCTCTTGGTTAGTGGATGGTGCTGGTACTTTTCATACACAGCTCTCAGATTGGTGAATCTATGGGCAAAAGCAGTCATCAAAAATTTTTCTCCATTATATTTTTTTTATTGCTCCATATGAATATCTTGCCATACGAACATCTTTTTTGTGTATTTTTGCAACAAAATGTTTTTTACTTTGTGTTGTTGCTCTTATTGTGTGCGCTGCTTTAAGATTTAAGACCCATAAGAGAATAAAAACTTTTCTTTGGTTGGGGAGAAAAGCCTTTTTCAGCGCTTTATCATTAAAATAGAACACTTTATGATATCGTAAAGGGGGAAAAGCTTGTATAAGAATGATTTATTCATTTTGGTGTATATCTTGGATGTTTTTTGGGGGGGGAGGGAGAAAATCGATGTTTGTCGTGTGGGTGTTTTGAGAACTTCTTGTCTCAAAGGCAAATCTTTTGTTGATTATGTTCTTTAATGGAGGAACGCCCTTGACGTAAAACAGAATACCATTGGGGTGCTAATTCACGGGCTTGTTTTAAAGAGACATCTTTTAACACACCCTTTTGGCGACGGTGCTCATAAATAGTACAACGTTAAAGCCCCCCATGAAGTGTATAAAATCTATTGAGCTTTCCCATTTTTACGCTTCATAAAGAAGCCAGTATCCTCACATACTTTGAGTGCCTAATGTTTCGGACAAGACCTTGGTCCTTAGAGACGGTTCATAAAAAGGTATGCCTTTCTTGTACAGTTTTACTCTACATGAGGCTCTCGCTTGTGACATGCAGGCGACAGAGTTTTGATTGATGCAACACGACATGGAACAGATTTAAGATGAGAGAGTCTTACGCTATTTAGTCTCTTATTTAACAAAAAAATATAAATTATCATTTATAAATCAATTTATTATATAAATTATAGATGAAAAACTTTGTAGAAATGGGTTCCTTTTCCAAGTGGAGATATTAGTGTCGCTATTGGTTGGGTGTATGGGCGTTTTTATAAAGACTTTTTAAAGACCATGGGCGCTGATAAAGCTGATAAAACGATGCACAAAATATAAAAAGAAAAATCATGGATTTTTTGAACCTGTTTTTCTTGTATGCGGGCGGTTATTTTTTGTCAATATCGCATCATGGAGGGTAGTTTTTCTTTTGTGGGGTAAAGTGGTTTTTTGTAGCTGCGGCTAACATTTCTTTCCTTCTGAAATAGATGGCGCAACCACATTGCGAAGGGGAGCCTTGCATCAGAATAATTTGTTCATCTTGACGCATTTCTCGAATAACTTCGTGGGGTAAAATGAGTGCTCTTTTTAAAATATTCATATAACCACGAAAATCGACTCCATCTAAGACAAATAAAATAGGCTTTTGTAGCTTTCGTCAATAGTAATCATGACGTTTAAAAGGAATTAACAATTATCCTGTCCAATTGCTTTGGATATGGTGTATATGCTATGTGCAAAATTGGTGGTAGGGCGCTTAAGTAGTCTGTTTTTTGCATGTATGATAAGAATATTAAAATATCTCTTCCACATAGGTGTTTAAATCAAAAAAACAAAGTTTCATATTTTTTAGTTGGCCATAGCAAGTGTATTTGAACGATTTTGTGTGCGTGTGTAGAATTGGCTATGAGCGTTCCTTGCTTTTTGAACAATGTCGGTAATTTCTCGTGCTTTCTGTTCTGATATACCAATACTTTGTGCAAGTGTTTCATAATCTTTGTTTGTGATCGCACTACATTCGTTTGATGAGAGACGATGTTCTAAACTGTTTATAAAAGTACGGAGCTCTTGGTGTAATTGAGGAGATTGAGACAAGATTTCTCTTTGTTTTTCCGGTGATAAAGCAAAAATATTTTTCAAGTTTTGACTGGGATTCTCTACCGCTTTTCCAAGGCGTTCTTGTTTAATTTTATGGTCTCGAGTGACTATATTATAGGTAGCTTCTACAGTATACACATAATTCTCAATTGCAAGAGAGAACACATCAAGATAATTTCGAGCGTGTACACGTGCCGGATTTTGTAGACCGCATATACTAAAACCTGCAAGAGGAGAAACAGAGTGCGGTGCCTGTTTAATCTGATTAGCAAACTGTCTGCCGAATTCTGGATTTTTAATAATCTCTTCTATCTGTTCGTTTAATACGTTTGCGTCACCATAAACAGTTTTTGCGTAAGCTCGGACTTGCTTTTGAGCTTTGAGAACGTAACTATCTAGCGCAACTGTTTTGGCACATTCACTTTTTGTGAGAGGCGCTAATGTTTCTTTTGGAATAAGCGTGTTTTCAAGCTCTTTGCTGTTGGGGGCGGTAAAGGTAATGATATCACCAGGTTTTAATGTTTTTAATCGTTCTGGTGTGAGATCATCTTTGCTACCAATGATGTAAGTTCCTTGCATATCGAGTATAAAACTTTCTGAATAACAACCTTTATAAGTTCCTATATAGGTTTCTCCTGCCTTTGTTGCCATAACAAGGCGATCATCCACGTTGCGTCCCGTATTGTTTATGTGGTCCATAAATTCTTTTAAAAGACGTATTTTGGGGGGATTGGAGATATCCTCAAAAAGATCTTTCAACAGTTGTGTATTGCTATATTGCATTGCTTCGCTACAGGCAGCCATCATACGTTTTTGTGTGACAAGCGAAAAGTCAAGCTGATGTCCTGCAGCTTTGGCAAGATTTTCAAAAAAGACTTGTTCTGTGTGCTCATTGCCATCTATGAATGGGTGGATTTTGTGAAGAGAATAAAATAGACTCGTTGCTTCCTTGACAAATTCTTCGCGTGTTAAGCCTTGCAAATTGTCTTTTTCGGCAAGCGTTTGATCTAATTTTTGTAAGAGTTCAGGGATTTCTTCACCGGTTGCAAAATTATTGCCCCATTCCATTCTTTTCATTTCTGGCATGGCGGCAATGCTATCGTCTGTAAATGCGAAGGGGATATGGCGCAGATGTCCAGCCCATACAAAGGTATTTTTAAACAATTGTTGGTGGATATGGCATAGATAAGTTGAATTAAAATATTCTGGCAGGGGTTCTGCACGCAGATTGATCATGGCTTTTTGCCTATCATGTGAGCATTTTTCCAGAAAACGTTTTAAATCTGTTTCTCCATATCTATTTTTGAGAATTTGGGTACCAAGATAGATATAATTATGGGGTGAAGGAATTCCTTTTGTTTTTTCTTTTGCTTTGGGCATTGTTACATTCCTTATAATGTTACATTGTCTATGAGAGTGTGTTAAACTTTTTGTTTGAAAATCCCCCACGCATATTGTTTTGAGATGTTGAGACTTGGGTGAGGAAAAAATCCCTCAAATTCGTAGGTGTTTTTGAGTGTATCAATCTTTATCTTGGCACTTTTTTCTTTTACTGAGAGAGAATGGTTCATTTGGGTTGTTTTCATGCATATTGTCTTTTAATTTTTTTGTAGAAAAATTTCCCTATGAAAGCGGTGCCTTCAAAAGTTTCCTGATAGGATTCTCAAGGCATAGATATGATTGGTATTTATTATTTGGAGATGAGGAGAGTGCTTTATAAAGAAAATTGGCATTGGTAAGCACAGGCATAATACCATCATTTAAAGACTTTTCCCCATATTTTTCTTGTTGTATCAAGCGGGAATTCCTTCTTTATAGGCTTTTATGAGATAGAATCTCTGCTTTTATCCTTTGATGTTTTTGTTTTGATGCATGACCTCCATTAGAGGGTGTTTTTTAGTTTTTCTGTGCTTTTGGGGCAAAGCGGTTTTTTGCAGCTGCGGCTAACATTTCTTTTCTTCTGAAATAGATGGCGCGACCACATCGCAAAGGGGGTTGTCCTTGCATCAGAATAATTTGTTCATCTTGACGCATTTCTTGAATAACTTCGTGGGGTAAAATCAGGGCTCTTTGTTGGTAATTGACGTTGTATGAACTCTTTCCTAAAGATAAACCTCTTGATTTGTTTGTTCCGGTTACTTCAACGGTCATTTGGCCACAGCGTTCTGAAATGTCTTTGGCAGTTTGGAGATCTTTAATGGCAGCATAGCTGACAAAGGAACAACTTTCAAACCATGAACGTGCTCCTGCTTCTCCAAAGTGGTTGACCAACTGGCCAGAGGATTGATAGAAGAGCATCAAGGATGTACCGTATTTACGTCCACGGTCGCGGGCTTCTTCTAAAATATTCATATAGCCTAAAAGATCAACTTCATCTAAGACAAATAAAACACGCTTTTTATAGTTACCGTCTGCTGTAACCATGGCATTGAGAAAGGCGCCAATAATCACACGTCCAATAGCTGGATAACTGTTTAAAATGCTTGCGGGGAGATTGAGAAAAACATCTGTATTGCCATTGGTAATATCTGAGGAAAAAAAATCATCTCCGCAGACAAGATCTGCATAATTGGATAAAGAAAGCCATTGGGTGTCTTTTGAGGCGGTGGTATAAACCCCTGAAAAGGTTTGCTCTGCCATTTCTGTAAAAATACCAACCATTTCACGAATAAAAGGAGAAGGTGTTGTTTCTTGAATCATGCGTAATTGATTAACAACAGCTGTTTCTGATTGAGAGAGAATACCACGCAATGTTTTTAAATTGCGCTCGCTGTCTTCATATTCATCAGAAAATACAACATGAGCAAGAAGAGCTGTTAATAGATTATGGGCTTGTGTTGAGAAATATTCCGCTGAAGAATTATCTGATTTTTTATCTGTAAGAAGCAACTTTGAAAAGCTTACAATATTTGCTTCGCGTTGTGTGCGTGGTACGCTGTCGTCTAAAAGCCAATCGATGACATTAAAGTTTTTTGTTAACAATGAGTTAGGATCGAGAACAATGACATTTCTATTTCCCATTTTTTGACGCGCAAATTTGACCATTGGGGCAACTTCTGTTGAAGGATCAAGACAAATAATAGACCCTGGATAGGTTAAACACGTAGGAACTACTGTACTTGTTGTTTTATAGCCACCAGAACCAGCAAAAAAGATCATATGAGTTGAACCAAAATCAAGATTAAAGGTTAGCAAAGGGGCTGTTCCACCCTTTCCCCATGTTGTTTTATTGCCAGGTGCAAAGGGAATGTTGCACACATTATCTTGATCGACACGGTATCTTTCACCCACAACAATTTGCCCATTGGCAGGAAAGATTTTTGCTGCCTCTCTTAAATTCATCCAAGCGGCCTCACCAAAAATACCTTTTTTTGCACGCTTGACCTTACTTTTAGGGGGAAGGGTTGTTACGAATTGAATGATGGAAAAAAAAACACCAATGATGATGCCAAAAACAACCATGGGGTCCATGAATTGAAGAGCATAGCTCCACGTTATTCCTTGTTGGCCAACATAGGGACTTAAACGTTTTATTTCACCACCAATATAGTAAAGAGCGGTTGTTCCAAAAAAAACAACGGAGACAAAAGTGATTATTTTACGTAAGTGCAGTTTTTGCGACAGACTATACAACAATGAAACAGCAGCCGTTAGTGCTAAGACTAATAAAGGCTCAGAACGAAGAGTCCAATAAATTTGATCGCTCTTTAGTCCATTTGTTATTAACAGTAAAAAATGAGGGACAAGGAATATCGTTAAAGCACCTAAAGCGATCGGTATTAAAATAAGTACCATTTGTGTTTTGGTATATTTCATTGTATTTTACTTTCAATTCTGTCAGAATATGTTACGAAATGCTCTTTTTCAGGTGTGTGATATGAACTCTCATCTCTTTTTCAAAGGTGCAGATAACACCAAATAGTTTCCGTTTATGAGCCCTTCTCATCAAGGAGGAAGGTTTTGTCTATTCTTAGCAGGCCATAGCAAATGCTTGGGAACGATGCATTGTGCATATTTGTGCTCGTTGATGTACTTCTTTGGTTTGCTTAATAATTTCTGTAATTTGTTTGGCTTTATTTTCTGATACACCAATGCTTTGAGCTAGTGTTTCATACTCATTATTTTGGACTGCTTTATGTTCATTTGGTGAGAGACGGGTGTTGATCTTTTTTACAAAGTTGCTGAGCTCTTTTTGACATAAAGGATTTTTTGCTAAAGCTTCTTGCTGTAATTCTTTTGGCAAGGTGAAGAGGTCTTGCAAGCTTTGACTTGGCATTTCTATTGTTTTTGCAAGGCGACTTTGTTCTGTTGCATGTTCTTGCGTAATTTCCTTTTCAGCATATTTTACAGCATGCGTGAAATTTGCAACGGCAGTACAAAGCATCTCAAGATGATTTTTAGCGTTTGCGCGTGCCTGATTTTGTAGTCCACATAAACTGAAACCTGCAAGATGAGAAATAGAGTACGGTGCTCTTTCAATCTGGTTGGCGAGCTGCTGGCCTAAGCTTGGATTTTTGATGATCTCTACCATCTGTTTGTCTAATATTTTTTCGTTACCATAAACAATTTTTGCCAATTTCTGGATCTGTTTTAAGCTTGTGTGTACGCAAGAATCTTCAGCAATCATTTCGGCTTTTTCATTTTCTGTCAAAGGAGCTAATCTTTCTTGTGGAATGAGAATGCTTTCAAGCTCTTTTGTTTTTGGGACTGTAAAGGTAAATTTGTCACCGGGTTTTAATGTTTTGAGTTGTTCTTGTGTGAGATGCTCTTTATTACCGATGATATAAGCGCCTTTCACATTGAAAGCAAAGCTATCATAACCAGCACCCCTATAGGTGCCCGTGTAAGTTTCACCTTCTTTTGCAACCATAACAGGACGATCATTAACATTGCGCCCAAGTTCTTTCATGTTGCTCATGAATTCCTTTAAAAGAAGTATTTTATTGGGATTAGAGATATCTTCAAACAGATGTTGCATTGGTTCTAGATCACCATTTTCTGCTACAGCAACACTGGCGAGCATCATGCGTTCTTTTGTAATCAGTGAAAAATCAAGCTGATGCCCTGCGGCTTTGGCAAGATTTTCAAAAAAGACCCGTTGTGTACGTCCATTTCCTCCTCTAAAAGGATGAAGTTGGTTAAGGGCGTTAAATAAGCTTATTGCTTCAGCGTTAAATTTCTCGCGCGTTAAGCCTTGCAAATTATCTTTTTCGGCAAGCGTTTGATCTAATTTTTGTAAACCGTCTTGGATTTCATCACCGAGTGCAAAAGGATTTTCCCATCCTGTTCTTTTCATTTCGGGCATAGCGGCTATGGTGCCATCTTCAAATGTAAAGGGGAGATGGCGCAGATATCCAGCCCATTCAAAGGTATTTTTAAATAAGTGGTGATGAATAGAGCATAGATAGGAGCTATCAAACTTTTCTGGTAAGGGGGCTTCACGCAGATTAACCGTTGCTTCTGCTGTATCATGTGAGCATTTCTCCAGAAAGGATTTTAAGTCTTTTATTCCATATTTATTTTTGAGTGTTGTGGTGTTTGGGTAGACATAATGATGGGGAGAAACTGTCTGTATATTTTTTGTCTTTGCTTTTGCTTTTGGCATTGTAGCTTCCTTATAATTTTACGTTATCCATAAGAGTGTTAAATTCCTCGAGTGAAATATTCCCCTTTGCGTATTCTTCTAAAATTTTGAGTGTTGTAGGATGAAGCGCTATTCCCTCTATCGCATGGGTGCTGATGGCTGCTTCAACGGCTTCACGGCGTTTTTTTAATTCTTCTTCTGTCATCGATAAAAGATTTTCTCTATTTTCTGTTTCGTTGGTTTTCATGCATTTTTTCTCTTATTTGCAATCGTTGCTTTAAAAGAGCCTTTGGCAGCCGGTGTGATCTTCTTTTAGTCACCTCCAAAGATGTTTCGTTGTTTGAAGGGATCGTAATAAATTTCTGTGACCTTAAATTTTCCTTCAATCCGTTTGCATTGGATGATGATATCAATCATTGAAATCAACAGGCCTCGAATATCATCACGCTCTAAATCACCACCGCCTTCACTTTCTTTGACCAAAAGGGTCATCTGCTCAAAGGCTGCAAGTGCTGTTGATGCGTGAACCGTCGTAATGGAACCTGGATGGCCTGAATTGACATTGCGGATATAATAAAAGGCTGTACCATCTCGAAGTTCTTGCAAAAGAATACGATCAGGACGCATCCGTAAAGATGATTCAAGCAACTCTTTGGGGCCAACGGAGGCTAAGCCTTGTCCATCTTTTGAATAGAACATTGAGACATGGTTAGGGTGTGGTATCACCAATTCTTGTGTGTCTTCGATGGTGATAATACGCTCTTCTTGAGGGATTTTTGCGATTAATGCTTTTGATAATGTTGTTTTACCCGAACCGGTTTTTCCCGCAATTAAAATATTTTTCTGGCATTCTACAGCTTGATTTAAAAAAGAGACAAAGTCTTTATTACAGTAGGCATTGGCTAATTTATGCTCGATGATTTTGAGTTCGTTAAAACGAGAATGATAGTCATTCAAGGGTGTGAAAGAGATCTGTTCACAGAGCGAGAAGAGGCCCTTATTTGCGAGCTCTTCGAGAGAAAAACTCTGCGATGACGGTTTACGAATTGTCATACTAATCGTGTCTTTTTCGACAGCGGGCGGAATGACAATTTGAATACGCTCATTGCCTGGTAGCGTTGCAGATAATATTGGGTTTTTGTCCGATATGTTTTGCTTGGAATAGGATGCGACAACTTTCGCAATCCCCATAAGCTCATTAAAAGAGAGCCCCGGTGCTTCTATTGTTTTCCATCCATCAAATCCTTCAGTCATGACTTGATAGGGACGATTGATAACAATTTCAAAGAGTCTATCATCTTTCAAAAAAGCACTGATGGGTTCAAGTTTTGTGAGAACAATCGCAACGGTTTCATCGCTCATGGTATGTAAGTTTGAGTTCATTCTAAAGTTACCGCCGAATTTTTGTAAAAGTTTCTTGAAACAGCTCGATTGATAATCTGTTTTTTGTTTTCGATGACTTTCAATTTATAAACGCTGGAAAAATCTAAATCGCGGGCAACAAAGATATTCACCATTTCCCCTTGGTTTTTGGATAATGTTGGAGGAATATTGGCGTAATTTTCTACGAGAATGTTTGCGATGTTTTGTCCTGAAGAGATTGTTTCAGTTTCTTCTTTTTCCTGTTTTTTTGATAAACGTTTATTGGCATAGTGTGTTGCATCTTTTATTAGTGAGACAAGAAGCGCAGACCCAATCCTCTCGAGCCAATGGTTATCAATATCTCCATCCATACCAGAACGCCCTAAAGCATCCGTTGCCGGTGAAGCTAAAGATATAATGATACCATTGGGGGTTTTTGCTCTATTCCATAGTACAAAGAGACGTGTTTGGCCTTTTTTCAATCCGGCGCGATATTCACCAACAATTTGGGTGCCTTTATCAAGAAGCACAACACGACCATTGTCTGATAAGATATCTCTGGAGATGATACAACTGGCAAAACCTTGTTGATCACTGTTGATGGCTGTTTCTAAAATACAAGGAATAGAAGTTCCCATCGCGATGATGTAGTTTCGATTGCCAAGGGTTGAAGCACGAATACCTTCAAGCACTGTGGGTTTGAGAAGATGATTAAAACGTTGTGTCGTTTCATCAGGTTTGCTTTCAAGTTGGTGAGGCAAAGCACCATTATTTGTTTGTGAATCTATTTTGCCTTGTTGTGTACTTGCATAAGCTAATACAGGAGCACGTTGTGCTGCTTCCAGCAGTGAGTTATCAGAATTTAATTGATTGATGTTTGGTGTTGGTAGCTCGACTTTTGGTAATAGAGCGTTATTTCGTTGAGGCTGTTCAAAGGGGGGAGGGGTAGGCTTTGCAGGACGAAAAAGCTCTGTTTGTTTTATAACTTTTCCTTCTTTTGAAGATTCAATTGGTTGCTTTTTGTCTGTAACAAGTGTTGAATAGGTTAAATAAAGACAGACACTGAAAAGAATAATAAGAGCAATAGCTTTCCCCACATTGTTCTGTTGACTTTTCCCTTGAGCATTTTTTATTGTATCGCGATCATTAATGCTTTTTTCATCCACGGTGTTATTCATGGCTGCTTCCTAGGTTCACTTTACGTTGTACAGATGGTGATGTCGTACCTGTTTCAGGATTAATTCCTTTTGGTACGAACCTTTTGTTAAAGATGCACAATACTTCATTCCCACGTCGTAGCGTGAATTGTGCAGCTGTTGCATGAACAATAACCTTGTTGCCTTTAATCGATTTGGGAATAAGCGCTTCTTGCCCATCAGGCGATACAATGTAAATGGCAGGGATTTCAATGTTGCCTAAAAAGGTAAAGGTTGTTGTTTTCCCATTATCATAGACAGAAGCAGGTTCAATAAGAGATGAGCCTTGAGCTTCATAAGCCCAATTGCGTGGTCCAAAATCTTCATGGATATTTAAAATATCATTGACAAAGTTTTCTTCACGTTGTTTTTCTTTTTCTGCTTCGGCTAATTTCTTACGTAAGGCTTCATCTTCTGGATAACGAAACTTTACCAAGAAATACGTCTCATTGCCGGCTGAAACATCGCCTTCACGGACTTGTAGCTCGAATTGATAAGAGCGTTGTGTTCCATCTTGGCGGCTTGTGACAATTTGTAAATTTGTCACAGGCTGGACTTCACGTGGTTTGAGAAAAACAAAGTGTCCAGCCGGTGCAACTTGCCAAGCAACCGAATTTCCAATTCCTACATAGGTTACTTCTTCATCAACGGCAAATTCTAGTTGAACCGAAGAGCGAATGGAGCCAATGATTTGTACGACGTTGTAGGGGTCATAATTGACAAATCTGATGCGGTTATCTTTACGTGCACTGACAGGCGCTGTTTCCGCAAGTGAGAGAGCTGTGTGGAAGCTGACAGTGATCGTAAAAATTAAAGAGATTGTTTGTAAAAGTCTGATCATTTTATCACCTCTGGATCAGATCTATATTCCGATACTTGAAAACCAAGAGGGTTGATAAGACGATCAGACGTTGAAATGTGTGCGTTCACGTAGGAAAAATTTAAGATTGAAATCCAATGGGAAATATTTTCTTTTTCATTCAAGTCTCTGATCGTTTTATAGTAACGAACTTGGATAAGATCTTTACTTATAAAAGAGATTGATTTGATTGTGATCGTAGCAATCATGTTATGATAAATATTTTGCGGACTTTCTGGATTATTGCCCGCGTACCATTTTGCAAAACGGTTTTGTTCTTTTGGAGAAGATAAAAGAGAGACTAAGCGAAAATTGTTTTCTGCTTCTGATGCTTGAAAACCTTCACGAGCGCGAACATATTGGCTGGCAAAATAACGCGTTATCGCTTCATCATAGTCGTTAGGGGATTCTTTTAGGGCGCTTACAGTATCAATAATGCCTGTTGAGTTATCAACGCGGATAACAAAAGGCTCTACCGTTTTCAAAGGTGTCAAAGCTGCGACAGCTAAAGCCAGCGCAATTGTCATCAATCCAAAAAGCACTGTTAAAGCCATGGAGATTTTCATCCGCACGCGCATGCTATGCATGCGATCAATGTCAAATGAGCGCGCTTCTTTTATATATTCTTCAAGGGCATCACTTTTCACGCATAACCTCCACAGTTTTATCAGATCGTGCTTCATGAATAACCGGCTTTAATAAAGCTGAATTGGCTGTTACTTTTTCACTTTCCAAAGTATTGAGAATGATGGGAGTGGTAACAGGCTTTACACTCTTTTCTGGGTAGACAATGTTTTTATTGTCCCAATTCCACTTATCTTTATTTAAAGCGCGTGTATGTTTGCCATTACAGCGTGGTGGTTTTTTAGGGCCACTCAAAGAGGCACAACCAGTAAGAGCGATTGTTAGGACCATAACAAAAGTTATTTTTCGTTTCATTTTTTGAACTCACAAATATCTTGGAATACAATGCATGAGAGCCTTTGTTCTGAACATTTTTACAAGTTTATGTGATGCAAGGTTTTGATTGGTTTTATTGTTAGACCCAAGATGTTAGATCTTATCTGGAACAGGATCATGGCGTGTACGCCAAAGGGCGCACACAAGGCAAAAACAAAAATGCTTATTCTTTTAAAGAGGTGCTTTATCTTAAAATCGACCACGACCGCCTCCAGATTTACCTGCTTTTGCTGCTGCCCCTGCCGCACTTCTAACAGCGTTACCGGCAGCTCCTGAGATTTGTGAAGTGGCACTTTTTACTGCATTGCCACTCGCTCTTGCACCATTGGAAAGCATTGTAAAAATCTGTCCTCCTGAAGAGACACCAGCGTTAAAGTATGGTCCGCCAGAGGCCAGCGCTGTTGCAATACCAGGAAGCGCACGGAAGATAATAACTCCTATGATCGAAATGACGATGACAGGGGGAAAAAGAACATAAATTGATTCATATGAAACTTTGAGAACCTGTAGGATAACTTGACATATAATGGTTCCAAGCATGATTACGAGAACTTGTAAAATGGTAAAATTGATCAAAGTTGTAATCCATGCATCGGAGTATTTTCGCGTTGCATTGAACAAATACAAACTAATGAATAGAGGCCCAAGACCTATAATCATGACGAGTGCAACTTGTGCAAACATTTGCACAATAAAACCACCTATACAAAAAAGAATAACCGCGAGAAGCATGATAGAACCAAGAAGACCCACAATGATCTTTTCAAAAAACCAAGCATTGTATAAGACTTCTTGATAACGCGAACTTGCCTTTAACAAAATATAATCAAAAACATTGGAGCTTGCAGGATTACTGTTAAGCGCATTCCCAATAGCATTGGATAAATCATTGAAGAAAATATCCTTGACATAAGTATTAAATGTATCCGCATTCGTTGCCATTGTTGTAACAACAACGATTTTAACAACATTATTGAGAAGACTATGCATGGAAAGCGCAACGCGACCTGTCATAACATTATAGCCATAAAGAAAGATAAAAATGATTGCGGCGAGATTTAAGGGCGCTGAAATAGCAGAAGACAGCCCACTCACCGTCGTGTCCATCACATTATCAAGGGGTTTTAAAATATACCCAGAAACGCTTTCAAAGGGAGAAAAACTAAAGTCTGACATTTGTACTTGTACTTTCAAGTTTTTCTTTTAATTCTTTTTCTTTTTCTTTTAATTGTGCCTCAAGATATTTATGCTTTTTTTGTTCCTTTTCTTCACGTAATTCATCTTTTGTCTTCGTATCTCTTGCTTGAATCATATCAAGAGACTGAAGTTTTAAAGAAGCTACTTGAAGATCGGCTTGAAGAAGAGAAAGCTTTACTTGAAGATCTTGTCGAAGGGCTTGCAATTCTTCTGGTTTTGTGTCTGGTTTTGATTTAATATTTTCAAGTTGTTGACTTATGTCTTTGATTTTTTTTGCAGTTTCAGTTGCGCTTTTATAAATGTTTTCAGCTGTTTCTGATTTTGCAGCATCTAATTTTTGTGTGTTCTCGAGTGCTTGTTTATAATATTCATCCACATCAGATGTTGTTTGCGCTATTGCATGAGAAATAAAAGAAAAAGATAACAGTGTAACTAAGCCATATTTTTTCATTGATTTTTTCTCCTTTGATAAAATATGGGCAGCCATTTGTCAGGGGCAGCTCCATATTCGTTGATAATTTCATTCATGAGTTCAATGTTTTTTGTTGTGCCGCTTAAAACGGCGATCTCATCATTCATTCCACGTAAGTTAAGTTCTGCAACGACGGAACTTTGTCCTTGTTTGATGAGAAAACGACGGGACTCTCTGCTTAACTCTGACTGTATCAGTTCAAATTCACGCTCAGTAAGTTTGAAAGCTTCGACATAATCATTGTAATTTGCTTTTTGATTTGGAAAAAATATTTGGGTGGGGCATTGCTCAATGATTGTGTGCGCGATTGTTGAGTTCAAAGCATCTTTAGGGCTTTGTGTTGCAAAGAGCATCATGCCATTTTGTTTACGAATTGTTTTTAGCCGATCTTGCGCAAAAGCTTTAAATGAATCATCTTCTAAAGCTTTCCAGAATTCATCAACGACGATAATGATGCGCCGCCCATCAATCAGATCAAGAATGCGGTGAAAGAGATACATCATTAAGGGGCGCCGAATTTCTTCATTATCTAAGAAATCGGTCATGTCATAGCCAATGAACTGCGCATTTAAATTGAGATCATCTTGGTCATTATCAAAAACCCATCCTAAATCATTGCCTCTAATCCAGCGTTGCAGCCGTATGGCAATTCCTTCTTTGGATGTGTTGTCAAAAAACAGTTGAAGGGCACCAAGAGAGCGCTGGGTTGGGGGTAAGTTTTCCAAGGAATCAATGGCTTTGGCGATATCTTGTCGCTCTTCTTCTGTTACGATTTGCCCTTCAGCGGTCACCAGCTTTAAGATCCAATTACGAAGAAAGATTTTATTTTTTTCGGTGTATTCCATGCCCTTTAAGGGAGCAATACCCGTGGGCTGCCCATTTTTTAAAGGTTTGTATTTCCCTCCTCCAGCCCGTACAAAAATCTCTGCTCCTTGATCTTTATCAAAAAAAACCATTGTTGGATTGTGTTTTTGTAATTGTGCAAGAAGAAAATTAACAATCACTGTTTTACCAGATCCTGATGGACCACAAACAAATGTGTTGCCAAGATCGCCATAATGAAAATTAAAATAGTAAGGTGAACCAGCCTGTGTTTTTAGCAATGCGACAGCAGCTCCCCAAACATTATCGTTCAGTTTGCCAACAGGGAAAGAATGGAAGGGCGATAAAGCGGCAAAATTTCTGCTGGTAATGGCGCCTGAACGCGCACGATAGCTAAAGTTTCCAGGAAGCTGTGCCCACCATGCTGCTTCCAATCCTAAATCTTCTCTGGCAATCACGGCTCCTCCATTGGTTAAATGGGAACGTGCTTTTGATAAGTTTTCAGACAATATTTTAGGATGATCAGCAAAAACAGCTAAAGAAATGTGGTGTTCTCCCAAAACAAAACGGTTTGATTCTAAATCATCTAGCGCTTCATCCAGTGCATCGATTTGTGAGCTAGCACGGTCAGCTGCATTGATCATTTGATTTTGTTTGCGGCTCATAATCGCACTGGCGGCTGCCTTACTTTTAAAGACAAAGGATTGTGTTAAGATGAATTCAAATGGCACCGTAAGCAGACCATCAGTCATACCTGGGCGTGTTTTAGAAGGATACTCTTTCCATCCAAACATGCCCACAAAGCGTTCATTGCTTTCATGGCGAATTTCGATAATTTCTTTCCCAAAAATAACACGATCCGAGTAAATTGTTGAAGCAATAGTTCCAAATGTGAGAGGAATACGCTCACGTCTTCCCCCTACTAGCTGGTGGAGAAATTCACTTTGTTCGGCAAATAAAAGTCCTTCATGTTCATAGATGGATAGCAGACGGACTTCATACTCTTCCAAACCTTGCATAAGATCTTGACTTAACTCTTCGAGTTTACGAATAGCTTCCTCGTCGGGCTCAGATTGTGTTTTCTTGGCTTTGCTCAAGCGCTGAAAAAATGAAACCAGCTTTTCTGTTTTATCCGCGGCCGGATTCCAAAGCAGTGAAATAAATAGATCATTTCTATACAGTTCTTGCGAAACCATTTTCTTTTTATATTTTTCATCTAATGTTGTTGCAAAAGATGAAAGAAAATGACCCTCTGGGTATATCGTTTCACGGCGGCGGATGATGTGAGAATATAAAGCAAGCCGTTCATCTGCGATATTTTTTAAAAGGGTGTTTAATTGGTTGTGTAAAGAATTTAATTGATCAATATCCGCGGTGTCGAAATTTATACCTTCAACAGCCATCACAACCATTAAACAGCGTGAATTTAAAGCAACGACATGTTGGTTGATGTAGCGTATATAGGGAATATATTCTTCAGGCAAAGTTTCCCGTTTCATTATTGACATCTGTTTCACCAATTTCGTTCCTTCAGCTTAGTTCCTTATAAGTGCGGATAAGGCGTAAAGGGGAGGTTGAACCTCCTCCCCATCGGTTGAGGTTTTTTTGTTTTCCTCGGGTATTGAGCCATGCAAATAATACGCGAAATTGGTTGTGATCGTACTTTGTCACTTCTCGCAAAATAAAGTGTATCCCAATCCCAAGACCAAACATGGTAAAATCACTGGTCAAAATGAAAAGAATGGATGTCGCCATGACATTGAGCGCCATGGCTTCCATTGTAACACCAGCAAACATGGCTGGGCGCGTACAGGCAAGGAAAAGAGTATCTTCGTTCATTTATGTTGTGCCCGCTAATTTACCGACAAGAGCAGGGGCACCAAAAACAATAGCAATCCCCAGAACACAGTAAGCTGCTTTGCGTAAATCAATAAAGCCGTACATCCAGCCAATCCCCACAGCAGCAACACATATAATAGCAATAAGCTTTGCCGTTGGACCCGTCATCATTGTGACAATGTTGCCTAAAACACCATCAAGATTTCCCAGACCACCTCCACCAGTAGTAGAAGAAGCAGCATAAGAAAAATCAGATACAAAAACTGCCGTAAAAAGCAGCATGGTCACGATAAAAATGATGTTTTGGAATCTATTATCTGTCATTTTACCTCTCTTTAACAAATAATATTTGTTCATATGTCGACATTCCATTGCCTCTAACAAACTGGAAAGTGCTGTCATTTGATGACAGTTTAATTCTTCTCGTTTGTTTGTTTTAAAAGCCTTGATCGTGGATCTGTTCACTCTCAAGCTCTTCTTCGTAAAGAGACAGAAGTCTTTTCAAATTGAGATTGTGTTACATGAAAATGGCAATTTTAAGTTGTGTATATTGGTAAAAATAACAATATTAAAATAATGAAAGAAAGAATATCATTCTTTACAAAATGTAGTTAATCTGCAACACTTATATTTGGATTTTTTCTTTAAAAACAAGGGGATTGCTGATCAATAATCTGACATGATAGGAAAAAAACGAATTTTTTGAGCGAGCGTGTTAAGAGATGCTATTTAAATTGATTGTTATTATTTACATTATGGGGGCTACGGTGTGGGGATTAAGCCAATATAAAGATAAAATGGATTTCAGCATTCTTAAAACATTTGAGACGCAAGATATCCAAGATATTGTCGATCTCTATCGAGAAGAAAAAAAGTTGGGTAGATCTATCACCAAACAGCAATTAGAAAAAAATGAACCAGCTCTCGATTTGCAGAAGAGTGTTTCATTAAATGATGTTGCAAATAATGCTGTTGTTTTTCATGGTAAGGCTTCTGTTACAAGTGGGGTTACATTTAAATTACTGACGCCTGCTGCACAATCTTGGCGCTCACATATCTCCCGTGATATTCATCTTTATGGTGTGGACACATGTGCACCCCGTCAAAAAGCAAGATTAAATGATCAAGAATGGCCCTGTGGTGCGGTTACAACGGCTTGGCTTGTCACCAAAACACTTGGGCAGGATTTATCCTGTAAACAGGCTTTGATGCACAATGGTGTTTATTATGCACAATGTTTTGTTCAAGGGGTTGATTTAGCTGAGGAAGGTCTTAAAGAAGGTATGTTGGTACTCTCAAAAGAGGGGAAAAATCCTATTCCAGCCCAGTATCATCATGCGGAAGAAAAAGCACGTGGCAATAAGATTGGTCTTTGGTCGAGTGATTTCACTGAACCTTTAAAATGGCGGCGAGATAATGGATCCTATAACCCCTTTGCTAGTCTATGATTGGTTTTAACGAACATATTTACTTAAATTTTTATAGAGAAAACTTTATCAATAAAATTGTACCAAATCGTAGAGCAAATTTGAATAAACGGTGAGATTATTTTCGTTTAGGAAGTAAATGGATGGTACTTCCCTTTTCAAGGGAGGGTTGCTTTCAAAATCGCTTCTCTATTTTTACTTATGTGTTTTATAAAAGCAGGAAAATGTCATTGTTGGTGGCAAAGCATTTTTGAGTATTTGTGTTTGAAGGAGAAAGTGAGGCGATAAAAAACGCTCAAGAAACGGATTTCTAGAGCGGTGTTGATAAAAGTAAAAAATAAACAGACCCCAAAATGGTGTAACGTTTGATATAACGGATAAAATCTTTCACAATGCCTTAAAAGAATTCATAGCAAAAGTTTTTTCATCAGAATTTTTGTCTTCAGGATTGGATCACGTTTTTTACTTCTTTAAAAGTGATCAATCTGTTGCATTCCTTGAAAAGCTTTCATAATTATCTGCTTTTAAATTCAGACTTCCAAATGATGGATGGATTTCAAATAGACTCTACACGAAGAAATCTTCGTAAAATGATTTGCATTGCTGATTTTTTTCTATATATCACAAAACGTTTCTATTTAGTCCTCGATGGAGGAACAATAATCAACATACAAATAGGTAAAAAGAGCTCATACTTTTTTGTTATGGCTGCATAGTCCATTGATCGTGAGACTTAAGTATTATAATGCTCATAGGCTTTCTATAGGGTTAGGGGCGATGCCTATTGCAATGTAACTATTTGAAATCAGTTGGACAAAAGCATTAATGCGTCTTCTGATTTCATCATTTGTATTCAGTTTGGGCTCTTTCCCTTCTCATTGTATTTTATGACAAACTCATACGATGGCTATTGTGAGCTCTTCTTGCGTTATTTTACTCAGAGTATTCACTTTGAAAGCAAGCAAGTGATAGTGAGGCTGTATTCTCATACAGTGTGAAAATTCAACCTTCATTTGGGGGGATGATATTAACAGATAAGGTATTTAAAGAGGAGTAAAATGAAAAAAATTATTTATTATGCATGACTCTATTATTCGTCGTGGGGTGTGAAAAACCTATAGCGTAGAAGATTTAAAAAAAGATGCAAAATTAAGAGAAGAATGGGGAACGAAGTGTTCTCTTTCAGGACAAGCTGTTAAGGAATCTAAAAACTGTCAAAATGTTTTACAAGCAGATACTGAAATGTTTTTCTCGCCAAAGCTTGATGTTACAGACCGTGGTCATGCATCTCAACAGTAAAGTGTGATATAAAAATTCTAAAATAAAAAAGTTACGGCTCAACGAATGCTCGCTTCTTCAATTGTTATAGCGGATTTTTTATCATTTTTCATCTTTCAAATGAGCTCCCCAAATCATATTCGCAATCCTATTGTTTGTTTCATCTTTGTTAGATTGAGGATTATGATCATGAGAAAACAGGATAGCATTGTCTTATAGAAATATTTCTCAAGGTATCCAAGCCTATTTTGCGACGCTGTTCGTAAAGGGTATAACGGTAAATCCATTGAGCCCCCCATCTTTACGCTTCATAACGGAGTAAGCCTTGCACCATCACACAGTTTGTCAGCTTGTGGGTGTTGTTTACAGCTCTTGGTAATTGAGACGGTTCGTTTGAGGCATTTTTAATTCTTACTTAATAGTTTTATCCATACGCCTCTTCCCACTTGTAACCTGCAAGAGATATAGTTTTGGTTGATTCAACATGGAACAAGTCTGAAATGAAAGAATCTTACGATATTCTGGATTCTCATTCAACATGTAAAATAATAAATTATCTTTATAAATCAATGTGTTGCCTTATGATAGAGTTGGTGTAGCATTGAGATTTTAGAGGGAAAATATGCCTTTAAGACTTTATAACAGATACTAAGTCTTTAATAGCAGGTATATTAAATGTACATCATTTAAAATAAATAGAGCGTCCATAGCGAAAAGGGGGCCACTCTTTAAATACAGATAAATACTTATTCTGTTGTGCTGTAAAACGCTATTGTTTGCGGGTGTGGTGATATAAGACATAAAACTTTATACATGGGGTGTTTTGATAAGAGAGTGTGATGAATATTCAAGGGAGGGCTTGTTTATATAATTTTGTGAAAGGAACCATATGAAATGGGAAGCTGAGAAGGAGCTATTTTTGAAAAGGCGGATCGTTTATCAACCGGTTTGAGGAGGGGGGCATCCTTTTGGGGTGTGGGGAGAAAGACAAGAATAGGGTGTGTAGCACTTTATAGCTATGCTTTTAAAGCGTTTTAATTTTGATCACAAATTAAGTTTAAAATCGCTTTCTGCTTGACAGATGTGAGGATTCTAAAACTTTTTAAAAGCAAATATTCCTCTTTGCTCGAGGCGATTTCATCATAATGGTACGGGGCGTTGTCTTTTTTTATGATATCAGTGTAAAAAAAGGCAAGTGGAACATTCAAAATATCGGAAGTTTCCTTTAAACGTTCTGCGCTCACGCGATTTAAGCCTTTTTCATACTTTTGGATTTGTTGAAAAGTGACACCTAAATGATGCCCTAATGTTTTTTGAGACATTTTTAGCACTTTTCGCCTAAAGCGAATTTTTTTGCCTACAAAAAGATCAATATTAAGATTTTGAGCTTGCATTTTCCTCCTCCAGGTGCGAGCGCCCTCGCATTGGTATTCCGGGAGCTTGAAAACACTGAACCCTAGTCAGCATTTTGCTTTTAGTGCTTGGAGCACCTGGACATAGCAAAATCTCCCGGAATTCCGGGATACCCACATAGTGGGTTTATTTTTACGCTAGGGTTTCGGGTTTTCAAGACCCCTTTTGATCGTTGCGTATGCGATCAAAACATTTTTCGATTCATAAAGTAATTTTAGGAGATTGGCAATAAAAATAGTTTTTCTTGAGACGGATAGATTTTTTAATAGGAGGTTGTTTGCCTTTCAAAGTTTTAAGGTTTGCTTACTCAACTCATGACATCAGATATGCATTTTACGAAGGTAAACCTTGTTTTTTAAGCTCAAGTTACCGCTTACGGTGCTGTCCTTAACCAATAATCAAAATGATTTGTTTTGATGCGTCTGAGATATCATGATGATAGGGGAAAGCTTTTATGAGTAAAGAGCCCTCATGCAAAATAAACTCAAAACATTATAGATCTTATTGTTGTATATTCACATGTTTGTTTTAGAAGATATTTCTCAATGTTAGCGCCTATTTTACAATGGTGCTTCGTAAAGTATATAGCGTAAAAGCCTCTATGAATGGGATAAAAGCTATATTGCTATCTTTACTGAAAAAAAGATGCTCGGACGGCACATACTCTCTGCCAGTTCAAAATATTACGACAGTTTTTGCCTTTGAAAGGGAGCCTAAGAGCTATTTTTTCTTTCTTCACGTGTTTTTATCTGTACGCTCTCTGCTTATAATATGTAAGCGAATAGGTTTTGATTGATTCAATATAAACAAATTTGAAATGAGAAAATATATTGGGCTTTCTCATGATGCATGTTTTTAAGAGGGGGATACGTTTATTTTCTCAGTGAAGAATTTGAGTATTTTAGATAAAAAACTCTATTAACGTCGTTGTTGTTAGAATTAAAAATTTTATGAGAAAAATAGCATTGGGGAATGATAAGCTTTTGCTATCAAGCATTTTAGAATTTTGCACAACTTAATGATAACTTAGTTATTTTATCATTTCTTATGATCTCTATAGACGATAAAAAGTTGGGATATGGTTTGAGAAAGCAGATGACACAAGTATTATCTTTCGGTAAGTAGTTTTGAAGTAAAAGACAGCTTTAAATGACAAATAGAGATAGGTGCTCCATGAATGAACTTACCCATATTGAGACTATTATAGCGCATTATGATGCTGTTTTTTGTGATGTGTGGGGTGTTGTGCATAACGGTGTGCATGCATTTGAACCAGCGTTGAAGGCGTTGTATAAAATCCGACAAATGGGAAAAACTGTCATTTTATTAACCAATTCTCCTCGGCTACAGGAAGATGTTGCTGCTCAATTACAAAGCATGAATGTTCATAGCGACTATTATGATGCCATTATCACTTCAGGGGATGTAACGCGCGATCTCATTCAGACTGCTCCACGTAAAGTTTTTTTCATTGGTTCACAACGTGATTTGGTGCTGTTTGAAGGGTTAGAGTGTGAATTTGTTGAAGAATGGGAGGCTTCTGTTGTCGTCTGTAGCGGTTTTCTGGAAGATTTTGACGAAGAACCCTCTGCTTATGAGGAGATGTTTCGTCGCATGCGGTCGCGGAATTTACCTTTTATTTGTGCGAACCCAGATGTGATTGTCCATTATGGAAATAAAGAATTTTGGTGCGCTGGTGCATTGGCTCGTCTTTATCAACAATTAGGGGGGGAGGTGCGCATTGCTGGAAAACCTCACGCGCCTATTTATGAATGTGCCTTTGAAAAACTTCAAAAAATACGGGGAACAGTAGAAAAAAGTCAAGTTTTAGCTATTGGTGATGGTCTTTTAACGGATATTAAGGGGGCGGCTCATTTTGGTCTTGATGCCCTTTATATTATGGGGGGGATTCATCATTATGATTATACGCAAAAGGGTGTGGTTGATAAGCAAGCTTTGCATTCTTTTCTTGAACATCATGGTTATAAACCACAAGCAATCATGTGGGCACTTCAGTAATGACTAATTTTTTGCGTCTTCAGGGAATTCATATGTTTCCCTCGGCTTGGCGGGGAGCAGTGTTGGCACTTGGAAATTTTGATGGTGTTCATTGTGGGCATCAGGTGGTGTTGCAAAAAGCACTTGATTTCGCGCGTATAAAAAAGAAACCAGCTGTTGTTTTAACTTTTGAACCCCATCCAAGAAGTTTTTTTCAACATTCAGCTCCTGTCTATCGTTTGACAGAGGCAGCTGAAAAAGCTGAAATTTTTAAAACCCTTGGTTTTGACGGCGTGATTGAACAGCCCTTTGATGCACAGTTTGCCGCTCTTTCAGCGGACGAATTTATTAAGTCGTTTTTAAAGGAAGTTTTTGATGTTTCAGTTGTGGTGACAGGCGAAAATTTTCAATTTGGTCATCAGAAAAGTGGAAATGTACATCTTCTTTGCCAAAGAGGAGAGAAATATGGGTTTGAGGTTGTGCAAGTTCCTTGCGTTGCTCGTCCTCAAGAGTCACAATCTTTGATCATTTCCTCGAGTTTTATTCGGCAACTTCTCTCACAAGGGGAAGTGGACAAAGCAGCCCATTTGTTAGGGTATCACTATCGGATACGCTCCAATATTATTCAAGGTGAAAAACTTGGACGTCTTTTGGGATTTCCTACCGCTAATCAAATGTTGCCTCCCCAAGTTCGTTTGGCTCATGGTGTTTATGCGGTACGTTTGCGTCGTGCGAACGGTGTTTTGTATGATGGTGTTGCAAGCTTTGGTTGTCGTCCAACGGTTGTTAAGGATGGGGCGCCCCTTTTGGAAACCTATTTGTTTGACTTTAACGACGACCTTTATGGGGAAAGCTGTACCGTTTCTTTTTTCCAGTTTTTGCGAGGACAAGAAAAATTTGATGGGCTTGAACCTTTGATTGCGCAAATGCATCGTGATGAAAAAAAAGCAAAAGAAATTTTAAAGACAGTACAACCATTATCAACGTTGGATAGGCTGCTTACTTTTACAAATATGTCCTAAACTGATCTGAAAAAGAGAGAAGAGCCGTAAAAATAGCACTTAAAGTGATTATAATCACAAAGATATATTCCAAAACATCGTGGAATATATGTTTTTTCCGTTGTTGAGAGGGAGAATCGAATATCTGAAGATCTGATTTTGGCATCATTTTTTTCAAAGTTAACGTTATGGTTTTTGTTATCATTCAAAACTTTACTGCTTGTTTCTTTCTGATACGTTAAAACTTATCATAAAAGATGCAGTAAAGAATAAGCAACCAGCCTATTTAGCACTAATAGACGTGAAGAAGGAGAAAGGCTGTTTTTAAAATTTCTTGCGATCTTAAGCTTATAGTTTGATAAAATTTAATTGATGACTTTTTTTATTTAAAAGTTTATTGTTTCTTTTTTTTAATTTGGCTTATTATGTCATTTATGCTGTATCATCGTTTATGATGAGAGTTGGTTCGTGTAACCTTACGCATGTGATATTTTGTATTATGTAATGAATATTTTTAAAAAAGTTTTGTTTGTCGAGTCTTGTGAAGAAGATTAGTGGTCAGCAGCAGTTTTCGTGCTGACCAATCACGTAAACGAGAATGAAGCTGCTGGAAAATGCTTTAAGTTTCGTTTCTCTTGTATATTGTGATGGGGAATGCATATTAAGGAGACTGCGATTGATTGTAGATAAAAGAAATCATTGCGAGAAAGCAGGTGTATTGTTTCAAAATTTCTAATGCTTTTGATGGATAAAGGCACAATTTTGTTGTCGTAACACGTCAATCTTTCAGATTTTCAAGTTAAAAACTATCCATATATTTCCTTTGTCTTTCACAAATGTAACGCCCATAATGAAAAGGAAAGACAGTCTTGTAAGGATATGAAAATACAAAGCCAATAATGTTTTGTTGTTTTTTGATAGAAATATTGGATAAAAGTTAGAACATCTTTCCAATCTATGTTCGGTCTATTCGTGACTGTATCGTATTGTTTTTCTTATAAAACTTTTTCTTTAGTGTTCCTCAACGCGAGCAGTATGTTTGAGACAAAGATTAAAACGCTTTAGTGCTCTCTCTGCTGTTACAGCTTTTGTATACCAGATGGGGAGAGTCTATTGCTATATTCATTTGGATAATCTCTGAAACCGGTTTACAGCCTTATTGGGGAAAAATATGAAGTTATAAAGGGGAAAATCAGTCCAGATGACAGTCTTTTTTAAATTAGGCTTTGCTACTTTCAAAAGGGTTCAGAGCAATATCTCTTAAATCATGAAAATAACAGCTTTAGGCTTTTGTTGTTCTTTGAATAGGATATCACGCCCTACAGGTAAAATAAAATGCTGGAATATCCTTGTTTTGCTAATTTATGCACTTCTTTTAAAGAAATATCTCTCAACGCTTCTCATATTCATTTTCATGATGGCTCTCATGAATGGTATCTTGAAAGCTCCGTTGAGCGCTATCATCTTTATGCCTAATAAAAGAGCAATCCGACACCATCCGTTATATTGACAAGCCTTTAGTGTTGTACAGTCTTGGCTATTTGAGAGCGTTTATGAGAGTTTGTTCTTAACTCGTTTTATTTCACACGAATATTTCTTGCTTGTGACATGCAAGAAACACGCTTTTGATTGATTCACTATAAATAGACTTGAGAGAATCTTACGGTATTAGGATTTATCACTCAACGTGCAAAATAATTAATTGTTATAAATCAATATGTCGCAGTTAATCATAGATTATGGCTTACGGCTTTTTTATAAAATACTCTGCATGCCGTTTATTCGGAATATGGGTTTTCTTAGTGGTTTTACTATCGTTTTAGGTGTCTGTGGCGTACGAATGAGCTCGTATTGGTAAAGGAAGAGAAAAAGAAGGTGGAGCAGTGATAAAAGGTGAGGTGAAAATAATTTTCTTCGATCATCATATGAATTTTCACGCATTTTTATGGCTTCGGGTGTGTATGCTTGTTGTATATTGAGGAGCAAAGCTTGCTTGTAGAGTTTTATGAAGTGGCAAGCCAAAGGAAAGGCGCAAAACAAAGATTATTGACAGATTGTTTTTTACAAATCGATGCGTATTTAAGAATTTTCGTCTTTTAAGGTGCGTAGGAAATGTGCGAACCCTCTGTTTAAAGACGCGCTAAACGATAAAGATGCAGCGAGCGTGATCCGTGATGACAATAGGCAAGAAGAGGCAGAGAGGCTGTTTTTAAAATTGTTTGCATGGCTTCAACAGCTGACTTTTCTAT
This sequence comes from Bartonella sp. AP331QHHD, assembly GCF_042195905.1. Lineage (NCBI taxonomy): Bacteria > Pseudomonadati > Pseudomonadota > Alphaproteobacteria > Hyphomicrobiales > Bartonellaceae > Bartonella > Bartonella sp. AP331QHHD. The sequence continues at coordinate 18,086 of NZ_JBHIPG010000057.1, read as the reverse complement.
AGTTGGAGGAGAAATGGGAATGTGATAGGCTTTTATGCCATATTCATTTGCGACCGTTTTAATGCTAGAAAAGTCAGGTTGATGGAGCTCTTCGTGATCGGGGCGGTTACAGATAATTGTTTTAAAACCAGCTTGTGCCAATGTTTTGATATTTTCTATGCTAAGTTGGGCGCTGATAAAAATATCAGGTTCAATTTGTTGTAAATTCATTTTTGTTTATTCCCAATTGCACGATCTTCACGATACCCTCTGGTCTGGTATATAGAAAGAACATAATGAAGGTAAGTTTTTCAGTGGCATCTTAACAAAAATATTCTTTTTGTCGAGAAGATCTATTTGGGAAAAATGAGCTGTAAGATGCAAAATATCTCACTCCGCAACATGTTCGTTATGCGATCTTATAAAAGACGGATGTTTGGTCTTTATGGATAATCTATAGTGTTTACTCAGCATAGACATTTCATTGTGTTGTTTGTTTACGCGCTTGCTAGAGGTACCCTTATTTCTCTTAAGCCCATTTTACTCTGTCGAGCGTCAAAGAGTATAAAATTCATGGATCACCACCCTTTTTACGCTTATGAAGAAGGAAGTCGGTACCATTGTTATATTTGCCAACCTCCAATATTGTAATAGTTCTTGGTACTTGAGATTCTGCATAAGAAGCATTTTAAATCCTTTCTTGTACAGTTTTTACCCACACGCCAGCCCTGCTTGTACGTACAAGAGATATGATTTTGATTAATTTAATATAAGAGGCATGAAATGAGAGAATCTTCCTGATTTCGGCTCTCTCATTCAACGTGCAAAACAATGAATTCTCCTTATAGTTTGTTGTATATTCAGAGTGGAGCTTGTTTGTAGAGTTGCATTAAGTGGATTGCATGAAGGGAGAATCCCAAAAGGCCGGTGCAAAATAAGAAGCTGGATCATTTACAGCGCATTGTTTACAGATCGACATGGATTTAAGAATCTTCGTTTTAGGGTGGGGGGGAAGAGCATGCCTCTTTTAAATTTATTTTGTTATTTTCAAGAATATCATCTTCATAATGTTTTGCTCATGTTAAAGAATATTATAAAAAATTGCGGGCTATTATTATTTATCCTGAAAATGGGAGAAATGATTATTTTGCACGTATTGGATGCTTGTTTCTTTTATTACTTTCAGTATAATCGTAAAAACGATAATACTGAAAGGCGTAATGGATGATCATTGGACTTTTGAATCAAAAGGGAGGTGTCGGAAAAACGACGTTGAGTGTTAATCTTGCTGCCAGTTTTGCACGTACTGGTACACGGGTATTGCTTATTGATGTTGACCCACAGGGAAGCGCATTGGATTGGGCTGCTGCGCGTGAAGATGCACCTTTGTTTTCGGTTATTGGTTTACCGCGTGCAACGGTTCACAAAGAGATTACACAGATTGGTCATGGTTATGATCATATTATTATCGATGGTCCTCCGCGTGTAACTGATCTTGCTCGTAGTGCTCTTATGGCTTCGGATTTGGTGCTTATCCCTGTTTTGCCTAGTCCCTATGATATTTGGGCAGCGGATGGAATTGTAAAGCTGATTGACGAAGCACGTGTTTATAAAGAAAATCTCAAATCTGCTTTTGTTATTAATCGTAAAATCGTCAATACAGCGATAGGGCGTGATGTGAACGAAGCTCTTGGCATATACCCCGTACATGTTCTTTCTTCTAGCGTTGCGCAGCGTGTGATTTTTGCAGAAGCAGCAGCACAGGGGAAGGCGGTTTATGAAGTTGATAAGCAAGGACCAGCAGCAGCAGAGATTGAAGCGGTTGCAGCGGAAATCAAGGAGTTAGCACGATGAATAAAAAAATTAAAATCGGCACAAAACCAACGAATAAATCAATCCCTTTAACAGCGGATGCATGGGTAGGAAGCCACAAAGGGAGCATGAGTGGAGGTATGAAGCGCCTCACGATTGATATACCAGAAAGTTTGCATCGGTTGATTAAGGTCAGTTGTGCAAGTCGTGGAACTAAAATAGCTGATGAGGTCCGCGAATTGCTTTCACAAAAATACGGAAAAGTGTAAAAAATGATACGATAATTTCGTTGCTTTGAATGCTTTTTCTAGAGATGATATCGATTGTTTTTATACGAAGTTAATAATAAAAGTGCTCTTCCTTTTTCACGATGGTTGCTTCATTCAAGTTGTTTTTCATAAGGTTCTGTATCATCGCATGAAAGAGCTATGAGTTTGCGAAAAATTCTCCGTTTCAAACTTTTCCCTATAAATGTGATAATCATCATACTACTTGTGATCTTATCCGCTAGATGAGTAGATAAGTTTATTCTTCCATAAAAATTATCTTGATAATGATTTTAAACATCAGGTTATTTTTTTGTTTATTGTACTTAATACATGCGTAAATAATGTAATTAAGAGTAGCCTTGATTATTTTTTTCTGTTATGCAGCAATCCGTTTTATTAAATTATATTCATTGTTTATAAAGGGGGGATAAAAATAAGTAAAATTTACTGATATTGACGCGCTATAATTTTTCCTAATAAACAAAAGAAGTCATTGAGTATATTATAGAAAATATTTCTTACATTTATATGATTTTATAGTCTTAAATATTTAATGCCAGTTGTAATGGTACGCAAGGCAATAGGCTTTTTTCTTCAATTGGAATGTATAAGATCGCTTTTTTAGCATTTCTATTGGCTTTTAAAAAGTACAGGGGGACTTAAAGCTTTCTTTCTTTTCCGGTGGTTTAGAAATGATAAGAGCGCAATTAGTTGATTAAAAGCTGTATTCTTTCGTTTGCAGGGAATTTGCAATGGGTATAGGCATGACGAATTTTGGGTAAGATATCGTGCTGCTTCTCGTTACCAAAAGGTTCTTGAAGGAAAAGAAATGATTAAAAAGCTTTTTGAGAATGTCAAGATATCAGAATTTTTGCTGAAGTTTTAACACTTCAAATACAAAGAGCTGCCGTGCAGATAATGTTACAAATGCAAGTCTGATAAATGAAAGGCAGTTTTCATGATTTAACATGTTTGCGTTGGAAGTGTACGTATTTGCAAAGGAAAGTAGACGCAAGGTCACAATATAGGAGGGGATGTGAACCCAAAGATATTGTTAATAAAATATTCGCGTACAGAAGTGGATTTTAAAATTTTTGAAAATGCACAATGAACCGAATGTACAATTTTAATCGGGTGCTAAATTATGTCCTAAACTTTGTAAATTTGAAAAAGGGGAATTTATTGATGAATAAAGCCATTATTATAGCATTGCTGGTTTGTACTGGACTTTTCGTTGCTGGTTGCGAAAAAACTTACAGCGTAACGGAATTTAAGAAAGATCCCAAATTACTCAATCAGTGGTTAGAGAAATGTTTTATTGCAGGAAGTTTTGATTCAAAAAATTGTAAAAACGCAGAACAAGCTGAATTAGAAACTCGTAAAAAATGGGGAATTTTTGGCTCTGGAAAGGACGACCAAGAAAAAACTGAAGATAAAAAGGAAGGGAATTAAATTATGAATAAAGTCATTATTACAGCATTGCTGCTTTGTACTGGACTTGCTGTTACTGGTTGTGAAAAAACTTATAGTGTAAAAGAATTTAAAACAAATGAAAAATTATACGAGGAATGGGCAAAGAAATGTGAGAACGATGATTCACCGCTCAAATCCTCTCAAAATTGTAAAAACCTTCGACAAGCATATGTAGAACTTTTTTTAAGGCCCTAAATTGTGTCCTAAACTTTGTAAATTTGAAAAAGGGGAATTTATTGATGAATAAAGCCATTATTACAGCATTGCTGGTTTGTGCTGGACTTGTCGTTTCTGGTTGTGAAAAAACTTATAGCGTAGCGGAATTTAAGAAGGATCCCAAATTACTCGAGCAATGGGCAATGAAATGCATGATATCAGAGGATTTAGATTCTCAAAATTGTAAAAACGCAGATAAAGCGTATCGTGAAGTTCATGCCCGAGATTGGCCTGGTTCAAGCTTTGTACATGATGACGAGAAAAAAACTGAAGAGAAAAAGGAAGGAAATTAAATCATGAATAAAGTTATTATTACAGCATTGCTGCTTTGTACTGGACTTGTCGTTGCTGGTTGCGAAAAAAACTACAGCGTAGCGGAATTTAAGAAAGATAAAACATTACTCGAAGAGTGGGCAAAAAAATGTGAAAAGCTGGATCAATCTTCTATGGAGAAATCTAAAAATTGCCAACATGCCAGACAAGCATATATGGAACTTATGTTTGGCATTAATTAAAAACATACAGTTCAATAAATAAGGAATTTTTTAGTTCTTGATTCTATTGCGTTTTTAGGCTCTCTCTAACTTTTAGAGAGTCTTTTTATGGCTTCAAGAATTAGTCGTTTACGATCAGTACTCTTTGTGTAAACGTATGCTATACTGTCATTTGTTCAGCTCAAAAGTGCTTTCAATTGTAGATAGTATTGCCTCCCAATGAGTTGTTACGTGTTACTGCTAATTTTTTAATGTTTTGGTTACATGTATTTAAAATATGAGATTAAATCTATCTTTGGGGTGTTTTTTTGCGTTTATCACAAATAAATGTTTCATCACACTAAGATCGTCTTTAAGTGTTGCGGCTAATTTCGGAAAAATTAGGAGGAAACATTTGTTTGGAAATTACGTTCTCTGTTTTAATAAAGAGAAAAACATTCTGAATAGAATTATTATCGTTTCATACTCAAATGTTTTTCTCAAACTATTTTTAAAAAATTTCTTTTGATTTGAGAATATTATAACATTAGTTAAGTTGTGAGACAGTTTTGCTAGGATGGTTTTGCTGGATGTGTGAGGAATTGAGCGCTCTCCACATCTTTTCATTTTTCTCCTCTCTTTTCTGAGTTTGCAAGGTTTTTCCTTGTTATTTTTTTATCTTAATTGTGTCGTGATATTATCATGTTGAGCGGTGGAGCGCATATAAAACTTTACGTATGAGGTGTTTTTTGTTCTCGAGTGTGTGATGAATGTTTTTCTGAATAACACTTTGATTTATAAAAATAATTTAATTATTTTATACTGAATAAGGATCTCGAATAACGTAAGATTCTCTTATTCCAAATCTGTTCTCGGTTGAATTAATTAAAACCATCTTCTTGCATGGTACAAGCGGGGAGAGCCGTGTGGATAAAAACTGTTGAAGAAAGACGTAAAAATGCCTCTTATGAATTATCTCAAGTGCTAAAGGTTTGTTGGCAACATTTGGGGCTGGAAAAGTGTGTGATGCTGCTGGTTTATTCTCTCATAAGGGTAAAGATGGTGTTCAATAGATTATCATAAGCTTCATGAAATATTATTCTTTAGAATTGTGATATGCCCTGAAGGGGAAATTTACTCAATAAAGAGACAAATTATTTACAGATCATATCTGATAGAAAATTTCGTTTTTTAAGGTGGGAGTGAAGTTGAGATTCAAGATAGCGTGAAAAGACGGACACTGATGGTTAAAAATGCATACAAAAAGCAGAGTTTATACTCAAATAGTTGCAAGCGATGTTTGAAATTGGGTGTGTGGTTTATCTGTAGAATTAAAATTTTGCTTTGCTCTTATGTGAAATTAAGATGCTCATTTGCACAGATTATAAAAAGCCAAAAGAGTATGCTTAGTATATTTCTATTACGAGAACTAAAATAACAACAAAAGCATTGATGGTGATAATCAAGGTTGAATAAAGCATAGCGGCTTTTACGAGATCAGCCATAAAAACCTCTTTCTGTTCTTTTTGAGGTGATTTTATGAATAACAATATGTTACAATCTGTAATATATGCTGATACAACATATTCGGCAAGCTTAAAATCGTTCCTTTTTTTATAAAAGCTTAAGGAGTTGGAGTATTGTGAATCCTAAAAAAGAAAGCTTTAAAAGGACTATTGATTGATTTTGTAAGTTTTGTGTTGCTGGAAACTTTTTTTATCCTGTTATGCTATAAAGCACTGTCATTTATAACGGTAATATAAGACATATAAGTTTTCTTGGAACGTTTAAGTATTTTTTAGTGTACGATGAATATTCGTAGGTTTATTTGTTGAGTCTTTCGTTTAAGTGAAGCAGATGAGGGGAAAGTCAGGAGAAGATCGTTTGACAAAAATTCGGACTGCGTACAGAGCCGATTGAGTTAAGATCTTAGTCCTTTAAGGTGAGCGGCGGAAGATAAAAATGTTTTCTGATCGTTTATCTCATAGCAAGATTGGTTAATGCTGCTCTAATGGGGCATGTTTTGCACAAAAGTAAAGAACGCTCCAAAAGAAATATACTTATGTTGTATATTAGTATATTTGTATTGCATATTTATGTACTTGTTTTAAAGAAATATCTCTTAACGCACACGAAAGACATTTTACGATGACATTCGTAAATGGTATAACGGTAAATGTGAATAGTATAACAGTAAAGCTCTCATGAAATAATATAAACTTTGAATAATATAAAAATCTATAAAATGCTATCATCTTTATACTTATGAAAGAGCAAGTCACAATCATCGTACGCTTGCTTCCAATGTTTATTATAGTTCTTGGCATTTGCTAAGGTTCATAAGAAGTCTTTTTCTTTCAGCGTATTTTATCAACACATCAGGGCGTTGTTTGTGATGTGCAAGCAAGTGATTTTAATTTATTCAACATGGAATAGATTTGAAATGTGATGATTATGAAAGAGAAGAGCTGCATTTAAAAGGTTGAAAACGAGAGAAAGATCGTAAACAAAAATTGTACCTTGATTATAAAATGATTGTTTCTCTGTTTTTATACCAGTAGCACATGTAAAGTCGCGATATTAAGAGCAAACTGTGTTATGGAATGAAATAATCTGTAAGAAGATGCTGTGAAAATTCTGAAAATATCAATGGGGGGAGCGTTAAGCATTATGCATTGGATAATATTTTGATTTATAGATGATAATCTATCGTTATTCAACTTGAATTAGATTCCTTAATACTGGAAATTTTTTCATTCCAAATCTGTTTCGTGGTGAATTAACCAAAACAACGTCTTTTGCAGTTACAAGCAGGGAGCTCCCATGCGCAGAGAAATTGTACAAGAAAGGCCATGCTTTATGAACCGTCTCAAGTGCCAAGGGTATCAGAACATAAGGGGTTAGAAAAATATGTGATGGTGCTGGCTTGCTTCTTTTATTAAGCGTAAAGATGGAAAGTGCTCAATGGATTTTATACATGTCATGGAAGATTTATCATTATACCATTGATGGGCCGCGGTGCGAAATAGGCTTGGGTGCACTTAAGAGATATTTCTTTAAAACAAGCGCGTAAATATGCGATTGAAGACGTATCGAACTGATTGGCTAAGAAACTCTTGAAAAGGTTCAAAAAATCTTATATAGTCGTTCATTGCAAAGAAAAGCGAATGATAATTTAAAAAAGGAAGATTGATGGCTGTTTAGCTATTTGAAGATGTCTTTTTTTATATTGCTGTATGGCTGATCTGTTCAAAAGAACATTCTTTTTGTGTTTTATGCGAAATACTGCATGTGTGCAGAAAGAGCATGGGAGAGGGGGTGTCCTTTTGAATGGGTGCAAACTGATCTTGTTGGGCGCCATCTTATGGGGCGCTGGAAGGTATACAAGTTTAAGTGTAGAGAGAGCCATAAGGTTATGGAGGGTAAAGTGCTTCTATCAGTAAAATGCTGAAATTTTTAATGGGCTTACGTCTTTATATGCTGCAAGATAGGCTGCGGTTTTTTGTCGGCAGATATTTTTGTGGCTGAAGTTCTCGTGAAAGCATTGTTATTTTCTGTTGAAGATGAGCTCGTGATAAAATCGGCAAAGATAAAATCGGCAAGGCGAAATAGACAGAGCAAATATGGAAGTTTCGATATTGCTGGAAGGTTTAAGTCTATAGCGTTTTTATGGATTAGTATAGCCGCAATGATGGTTTTGGAGCAAAGCAAGAAAAATATTTGAGAGAACGCGTTGAAAGTTGAAGTGGTATACGCTTTGAAGGATTGTCGTGCTGTTGTTTGAGCAATGTTTGCACCACGAGCTTGGTTGAGTGTATCAGCATTGAAGAGAACCTGTTTAGTCTCCCTCATTTGAAAGTAAGATTGAACAATAGTGTTGAAGGGGAAGTAAAAATGTCTGTAGTGCAATATGGTGATGATAGTTTTGCGGCAAAAGCAAAAGTTCTTGATAACAACCTTATTGATCGTGATTGGGCGATGACAAAATTTGTTGCTGCTGTTAAAGGATTAGCTCAAGTTGTTGATTATGAAAGCAATATGCTAGAGAGCAGTGGTGTTCCAGATTACGAAGAAATAAATTTGCGTAAAATACGTGGTTTGCGTGATCTTAATAAATCCATGAGTGATGTGAAGCGCTATATGAATCAAGATATTGAGCATGAGGTTGAAAGTTTGTTGTCTGATTTACAAGAAAAATTACAGCGTAATAGTGAATTACTTCAAACACATTTAAATGCAGTTAATGATCTTTCTAGAGCTATACAACTATCTGGACGTGCAAAAGAAATAGAGGAATAAATTCAAATCTGATTAATACGGGCTGTTCTAAGTAATGACAATGATTAGGTAGGGCAGTTGATTTGGATAAATAGTGCGTTTAGTGAGTAGACTTGTTTTAAGTGCATTTTGGTATTTAAATTATTATCCTGATGTACTGTAAAACGCTGTTCTTAAAACAATGTCTTTTAAGGTGTCGTGATGTGAACCGCATGCGGTGAGAAGCTGGCTAGAAGAGAATTCAGAGAAGGCGGATTATTTACAGAGAATTGTTTGCAGACTAAGTCAGTAGGGAGCTTCATTTTTTAGTTTAGGGAGAGGCGCGATCAAGAGAATATTTAGACCAGCCTGTGATGCCTTAAAAACAGCTTCCTTGGGGCTGTGGTAATGTAAGGTTTATAATTGAGTCTTTTGCTTGCATTTAGCAGATCTGGCGGCGACTTACTCTTCCTTGCTTTAAGGCAAAGTACTATCAGCGCTGGAGTGTTTCACGGCCGAGTTCGGGATGGGATCTGGTGCGTTCACTCCGCCATAACCACCAAGTCAGCAAAAAGCATGAATGATGAAGAGTATGTGATGAATATTGCCTATAAGCTTCATGGAAATATTGTCCTTTAAAGTGTGGTGATATGACGCGGTTCGTTGTTTAAATCTATATGCTTGAGATAAAAATTAAAGCGGTTTATTATTTCCTTCTGCTGTTTTTAGTTTTTGTATGTCAGATTGGAGAGAGCATCCAGATCTGAGTGGGTATAGTGCGTATATCTTTGTTGGCGTAATATTTGAAATGGGGAGGCAATCTCATTGGGAAAGAATAAAGAGGTAGAAATCAGCTTCCCTCTGTTCCGCCGTTCTTTAATTTAGCTTTATGTCTTTCAAAAGTATCTAAAGCACTATCTGTTAAATAATGAAGATTCCGCATTGTTTCACGCTTTTTTTATTGTGTTTTTTACTGCGGGCATGTCCTTCATGCACGACAAAATACTCAAAATAGAATGGATTTGTTATTCCTAATTCACGGCCTTGTTTTAAAGAGATATCTAAGCTCTCAAGTCTATTTCGTGATGGTGTTTGTGGGGCGGCGCAACGACATCTTTGATGCAACGGTGCTTGTGAATGGTATAATAAGAAAGTTCCCATGGAAATAATATAAAATCTATAGGGCGCGACCATCTTTATGCTTAATAAAAGAGCAAGTTGATATTGTTATATTTTTCAACACTGTCATATTCTTTGTTTGATCCCAATGTTGCTACAGCCCTTGGCACTTGAGATAGTTCATTAGAGGCATTTTTAATCCTTTCTTAATAGTTTTTTATCCCTATGGCTCTTCCCCCTTGTCACTTGTAAGAGATATGGTTTTTGTTGATTCAACATGGAACAGGTCTAAAATGAAAGAATCTGACGATATTCTGGATTCTCATTTAACATGGAAAACAATTAATTGTCTTTATAAATCAATATCTTGTCTTATAATGGAGCTGCTGTAGCATTGAGATTTTAGAGGAAAAACTTGCCTTTAAGAATTTATACCAGATACTAGTCTTTATAGCAGGTATATTAAATGTACATCATCTAAAATAAATGGAGCGTCCACAGCGAAGAAGGGGCTGACTTTTTTTAAATCGGCATAAATGCTTATTCTGTTGTGCTGTAAAAACATCATCGCTTGAGGTGTGGTGATAATATAAGACATAAAATTTTATGCATGGGGTATTTTGATGAGAGAATGTTATGGTATTTAGTTTTTTATTCAATATGCAAAAGAAATATTATAAGTCAAAATCTTCTTTGATGTGATAATGATTTTTGAGAATTAAAAAATATATAAATTTAAATAAAAAAGCAGCACTTTGTGCTGCCTTTTTTATTTAAGTTAAAATTAACTTCTGCTTTAGAAACGATAACGTATTCCGCCAGACAAATTGGTGCCAGATACACCGGCTTTTTGCAGTTTTTGCCGATAGCTGATATCGGCGTTTAGTACGATATTTTGAGAAAGATATGCATTCACCCCCATGCCTCCCTCAACTGAAGAGCCGGTAGGATCAACATGAAAGGTATCAGCAATTTTTATTGTTTTACCATCGCCAAAAGTTCTGATAACATTCATTTTACCATAGAAGGAAACAGCCTTGTTTTCTTCAACAGCCATTATCGTTTTTGTTAAACGTCCACCAAAACGGATCAACCATTGATGTGGATTGCCCATGTCTACTTTTAAGCCATTGGTATCTGAGAAAATATCAAACATGAGATTTTGATAAATGAATTGAGCTTGTGGTTCAAAGACCAGCCCTTTTGTATTGGTTGCTAATTTCTGACCAATGGTTGCAGATATATTAAGCATCTCGGTACCATCCAATTTGGCGGCATTCCCAACAAGAGCTGTGGTAATATTTCCTTTTAAGGTTCCGTAAGAAAGAAGTGTGTTTAGATATATACCATTGCTATGTTGGATGCTGCTGTAAGCGGCAAGAGACCATTTATCAAGAGTTGTCTTTTCAGAATCTTGCATCTTTTTTGGCGTAAAGGCAAGTTTTCCGTATGTTCCTAAAAGACCAAAATGTGTGCTTATGTCTTTACCTTCCAAGGCGGCTAATATGACACCTAGTTGTAAAGCAGTATAGTTTACATCAGCACCATAGCCATAATGTAATGGATCGCGGTTGGAAGATAAGGTGACTTTCTCGCCATAGGAAGAGAAAAAGATACCATTTTTTTTATTGTCTTTTGCCCCAAATACTGTTGTGCGCATATTGTCTAACAACGTGTTTTGATTGTTTACATCAGTAAATCCAGCAGAAAACAAAGTATTAGATATGGTTAAATAGTTTGCTACCTGTGGTAAAAGGGCTCGAACCTTTTTATCCTTATCAATGTAGGCATTCTGTAAGCGAAAATCCCAGAAATTACTGTTTTTACCAAAAAGATTTTGGCTCTCATGAGATGTTCCAGGTTTATAGCCTGTAAGTACATACTTATAAGGTTGTTTCCCTATTGTCATATAGTTTCCTGCTAACGTGAAGGAATTTTCATTTGCTTGTCCGGAAACTTGAATGATTGAAATCCCATGTGTTCCTAAAGGAAGTGACGCCATGTGTTCTCCCCAAACAGCAGAGCTATCGGTTTGGAGATTGATGTGAACAACAGTACTTCCTGAGACATCACCATTAATCACAATGCGATCAGTTTGTTGTTCCGTGATAGGAGAATGTTTATCCCATTGAGTGTTTACATAAATCTCTGCAAGACCCGCTGTACTATAAATCGCTGCTGTGTGAGTTGTTTCGTCTTCTTGCGAAAGATTAGGTCCTATAAACAGAGTTTGATAATGTCCCTCAATGGGCTTGTCAAACATAATGGCACTGTTTGTAAGGTGCAATTCAGAAAGATTAGAGTATGATTTTTCATCAACACCAAACTGTCTATAGTCATTTAAAATATTATCATTATTTGTGGCATTTTTATTCGCCTTTACAAGCCATTTCGTCCTCTCTTTTAGATCAAAAACTGTTCTATTATCTTTAGAAGTTCTTACCCGACCTTCTAAAGAAGAGTGGTCTGCAACTAATGTAATGGTGTTTGTGGAGGCACTTTCGTTCTTGATATTTTTTAATAAAATATCGGCATGAACTTCTGAATTTTTAAGGTTGACTTCCCCGTTTACGCCTGTTCCATAAAGGTTGATACCGCTACCATGTTCAACGAAAAGCTTTGTATTCTCTAGGGTTACTTTATCAGCAATATTGGCTACATCTTGTTCTTGAACGGCATTGGTGTTCCTTTCAGCATTGCGTGTATATCGTTTTCTAGGGGCATTATACGGATTGTTGCGGAAAATAATACCGTCTGCTTCATAATTTCCCGTGACATGGACGCTTGAATCCTTAAGTTTGATTGTGCCCTCCATGTTTACCAAACCAGCTGTTTCTGCTGTTACAGTAATGCCTGTAGCATCAATTTCTCCACCATCTGATACGCTTAGTGCAACAAAACGCGCATCAACTGTTCCCCCTATCATGTTGACTTTTGAATTATTTCCCTCTGCATGTACAGCAAAACCATTGTCTTGAATTTTTTTGTTATGTAGCGTTATAATCTTACCGTTTTTAGCTTCAACTCCAGCGCTTATATCCTCAATTTGTGTAGACTTTTCAGGTTGTTTTATTGGTGATATTGGTTTTTCAATCTCTGATTTTTCAGATATTTTTTGTGCAGATGAAGATTGCACTGGCGCTGGTTTTGCAGATTTTGGTGGTACCAGTAATGTTGGTTTTTCAGTTTCTACTCTTAAAGATATTGGCTGTGCGAGTTCTGGTTCATTAGATGTTGGTATTTGCTCTGTTGTTGGTTTTGTAGGTTCCGTTCTTGTAGGTTCAGACTTTGTAAGTGCTGGTTGTAAATTCGGTGAAGGTTGTGTAGGTTCTGGCTGTGAAGACACAGCAGAATTCGATAGTGTTTTTTCGCTGGAAGAGTCTGCAGAAGAGGAGGGCGCCCCTGAACGTCTTCTAGATTTTGCTTCCATTCCTGTTGTTGAAGATTGTATAATAGGAGTGTTTTGTGTTGTAGGGTTAGATTGTACACCTTCTGTAACTTTAGTCTTTGGTGTTTGTGTACTTCCTTGACTAAGATCAGAGTTTTGTTTTGAAGAAGAAATTATATTTCCAGCTGAATTTCCTTCAAGTTGTGTTTTGGGAGGTAGAGTGCTTGTAGAAGTAGGCGTTGTAAGTTTACTTCCTGTAGAAATAGGGCTTGCGCTCGTTCTTGTGGAGCTAGGTGCTGTAGGGGGAAGGAGGCCATTAGGGGTTGAAGATGGATATGATGGCATAACTTGTCCGATTCCATCATATAGATCTTTATACGGATCAAAAACTCCGGATAGATTTATTTGTGACTTGACACGAGCAGGTTGTAGAGAAGAAGAATCTATCGTTGTTGATGGATTTGTACTATGAATAGCATAAGACATACTGGTGAAAGAACAAAACAGAACTCCAGAAACTGTGTATAGTAAGAAGCTTTTTTTCATATGGATGTATTCCTAAAATATTTCTCCCCTCTCTCATAAAAAATAAAACTTTGGCCTCATTATGTCTCTTTTGTAAGAGACAAAACGAAACATAATGAGAGCGCGTTATATTTCAAGATAGGAATACAAGTATTTTTAAAAGTGATAGCGCATTCCAGCGGCAATATTTATTGCAGAGATGCCAGCTTTTTTGAATTTATGTTGATAGCTGATATCACTATGAAGCTCTATATTTTGCGATAAGTGCGCCTGAATACCAAAACCACCTTCAATTAAAGATTCCATAGCAGCAAGCGAAAAGTTTTCACTAAAAGTTTTGATCATGTTCAGTTTTCCGTAGAAGGAAAGGGCATGGCCTTTGTTTTGTGTCAAACGTCCACCAATACGGAACAACCATTGATGAGGTTTGCTTATGTCTATTTTAGAGTTATCGTCATCTGAGAAAGAGCTCTTATCTGATAAAGAACCAAGCATGAGACGTTGATAAACAAGTTGTGCTTGCGGTTCTAGGATTACACCTTCAAAACTGGTTGACAGTTTTTGACCAACAGTTGCAGCGGCTCCTAATGTTTTACTATTCTTCACTTTTGAGGTATGTTTGATGAGAGCTGTAGCGTGATTTTCTTTGAAAATTCCATAAGAGAGAAATGCACTTGCATAGATGCCACTGTCATGCTGAATATTTCCATATGCGGTGAGTGACCATTTATCAAACATATTTTTTTGAAAGCTCTCCTTGTTTTTAGGAGTAAAAGATAATTTCCCATATGTTCCGAAAAGACCAAAGTTGCTGCTGATATTTTGATCTTTTAGCGCTATTAGTGTTGCTCCTGCTTGCAATGCAGCATAGCGAATATCTGCTTGGATACCATCTTGTTTTGCTTGAACCTTAGAAGAAAAGGTGCTTTTATTGCCATAAGAGGATAAGAAAACGCCTCTCTCTGGATGATCTTTGGGCTCAAACATTGTTATTTGCATATTGTCTAACAAGATATTTTGATTGTTGACATCACTAAACCCAACAGCAAACATCGCAATAGGCATGGTTAAAGAACTTTCTCCTTGTGGTGTAAGAGTTGTGCTTTTTGCTGTTCCATCAAGAGAAGTAGAAGCTGCGGTTGCTTTATCATCATCTGTAAGTTTAGAGGTGCTCTCTGTAGCCGCGGTAGCAGTATTCTCAACCTTTGGGAGCAAATTCATATGCGCTTTTGCTGATGTATTAAGAGTTGTTTTTGATTCCGAGGAAGTGGTGTTTGTTTGGGGATCAATATCAGATTGCGAATTTTCATTTATTTTAGGCTGTCTCATTCCATGACCTGTTCTTATGGATGAAGTGTCCGTTGGAGGAGGGGATGTTTTTTCTTTTCTCTCCACGTTGGTTATTCCATCCGCGTTCAAAGTCTCTAATACTGCTTTGCGTAAAGTATTGGAAAGTTCCTTGTTTTGTCCTTGTAAAGCACTATCCACTTGTGCTGCTTTATGTAATATTTCTGCTTTATTTTGCAGTTTGTGCCAATCACGATTGTCTTGGCTCACCCATTCTTGGTGTGCAGCATTAACACGCTGTTGGTTATCAGCTTCAAGGATTGCTGCCGCCTTTACGGCATCGGAAACTGCTTTGTCGTAGCCACGTAATAAATTCCCTGCCTTTATCAACCGGCTTTGTCGTAAGTGATCAAGCTGTGCATTGGCCTTCATCATGTGTTGCATATCCAGATGATGATATTTAGCCATAATATTATCTACAGTATTATTCACATCTATAGTATTATCCACAGAGCTATAGAGTCCATTTGAGAATTGTTTATTGACAGATCTTAAATACTCTTCGAGCATCTTCCTAACAGACGAATTATCTTCCATCATGGCGCCAGAGGCGATCTTCTCAAGATTCTTTTCTGCTTGTGTTGGTGTGTTTATTAAATCAATGGCATGGCGATATTGTTCAGGTAATTTCATAATCTCTTCAATGGCATGGCGTTCCTGGGGGCTTAGACCAGAGGCGGTGCTGGTAGATGTGAAGTTAAAAGAAGAAAAAAATAAAGCACAAGCGGCTGTACATAACAAAAGATTCTTATGCATAGAGATGTTCCTTAAGATATTTTCTTTATTTTGCTAAAAATGAACCACTTTTTGACACATTACGGTTTTTTGTAATGTAGTTAAGCAGCACTGTTTTCATCTCAGCGCTGCTTATGCGTCAAAATAGAGAGCTAAGATTTCTAAAAGCGATAACGCATTCCTCCGGAAAAATTAATTCCAGAGAACCCAGCTTTTTGAAGTTTATGTTGGTAATTAACGTCAGCATGAAGTGCGATATTTTTAGAAAGCTGCGCGTTAATGCCAAGCCCACCTTCAAGGGAAGAGCCCATAGAATCGAGATGGAAAGATTCCATAACATCGATAGTGCGCTCCTCACCAAAAGCTTTGATGACATTCAATTTACCATAAAAAGAAAGAACACGATCTTTTTCAATAGGAAGCATTGTTTTTGTTAAACGCCCTCCAATACGGACCAACCATTGATAAGGGGGCTTTATATTAACTTGGAAGCCATCAATATCTGAAAGAGTGCCAAAGGCAATATGTTGATAAATAAGTTGTGCTTGTGGTTCAAAAGACAGCCCTTCAACACCAGTTGCTAGTTTTTGTCCAACGGTAGCTGATATATTTAATGTATCCGTATTGTTTAATTCTGTGGTGTTGCCGATAAGGGCTGTTGTAATATGTCCGTTTAAAATGCCGTAGGAGAAAAGTGCATTAATATAGAGACCATTGTCATGGTGGAGATTCCCATATACCGTAAAGGACCATTTATCCAGTATGCTTTTGTCAGAACCTTCCATGTCCTTTGGCGTAAAAGCGAGCTTTCCATATGTGCCTAAAAGACCAAGATTCGCGGTTATATTTTGATTTTCTAACGTTGTTAATGTCATGCCTGCTTGTATAGCAGCATAGTGAACATTAGCACCATAACCATATTCCAATGGACTACGGCTGGAAGATAACGTCATCTTGTTGCCATAAGTCGATAAAAATATCCCTTTTTGTTTATGACCTTCTAATCCAAAAACTGTTGAGTGCATATTATCTAACAGTGTATTTTGATTGTTTATATCAGCCAAGCCAGAGGAGAATATTGCATTATGCATAACCAAATAGCTTGCCATTTGAGGAACAAGAGCTTTGATTTTTCCTTCATCATCAAGAGTCGCATTTTGTAGACGGAAATCCCAAAACTCTTCACTTTCTTGCAAGAGACTTTGCTGTTTGTCAGCTCTCCCACGGCTGGATGTTGGTCCATAGCCATTTAATACATATTTATAGGGCAATCCACCCATTGTAGTGTAGCCATTTGCCAGCGTGAAGGCGGCTTCCTCTGCTTTTCCAGACACCTGAACAAGTGAGAGACCACGCGCATTCAAAGGAATTGAAACTTCATCATCATCGAATGGTTCTGCACGCTTTGAAAGATTGTTGAAATAGATCGTTGTGGTGCCTGAGACATTACCATGAACGAGAACACGGTCAGTTTTTTGTTGTTCTTTTATAAGACCATTACTCCATTCGGTATTAAAGTAAATCCTTGCGTTGCCCAATGCATTGTAAACCGTTGTTGCATCGAAGCTTCTGTTTTGCTCTGCTTTTGCAGCTTCAGCTGTTGGCTGTTTTCCCACATGCAAGGTTTGATATTGATTGTCTGCTAGTTTATGCGGCGCATTAAATATAATAGAGCTATTATTAAGGTTCAATACTGAGACAATAGACTGTGCACGTTGTTTAATATCAGTGAGCAAGTATCCTTTAGAGCTGTCAAATTCTTTGTCTACTTCAAATTGACTAATCTTTAGGGACCACTTGCTGTTATTGTTGAGAGTAAAAATCGTTGTATTTTGAGGTAAAGTCTTTGCTCGTCCTTCTATAATCGAATTGTCAGCGCTTAATATAAAAGTGCGAGGATCGATATCTTTTGAGTTTTCTGGGATTTTATTTTTTAATAATATATCAGAACGAATTTCTGAACTTTTAAGTTCTACCTCAGCAACAGATTTTGCATAATCTGGTCCTAGAATACCAATACCATTTTCAACAAGAAGTTTTGTGTTGGTAAGAATTGCTTTATTGATAACTTTTTCGCCCTCTTTTACTTGGGAACTTGGGATGTAATCAAAAAGGATACCACGACTTTTGTGATGTCCGGAAACATTTATGATTGAATCTTCAATATGGATGATGCCGTTTGAAATTTCTAAACCACGGGAATTTGATTTTCCTACAGTTTTTTTAGCATGAATACGTCCACCTGTTGTTGCGGTAAATAAATTTGAGTCTGAACGCATTGTTGAATTTGTAATGGTGATAAAGGCTTTGTCATCAGCAACCACTGTTGTATATGCGCTGCGGATAAAAACGTTATTAAAGGTTTTTTCTTCTCCTGCTTTATCCGCACGAGCCATAACCATTGTAGGAGCTGATGTATTTGCATAAGTTGAACCGAAATGAGAAAAAATCAAAGTTCCAGCAATTGTACATAACAAAAAATTTTTCTTATAA